>JBBSMD010000064.1:0-10581 GCA_038233355.1 Propionibacteriales bacterium | reverse complement strand
GGCAGGCGCTGGAGGCGGCTTGCGCCGAGTCATCGCCGACTCGCGAGTGGGTGTGGATGCAGGCGTTCTCGCTCGGGTGCGACGTCGGCCTCATGGAGCTGGACGCCTTCTTGTGCGGGGTCGTGGCCCTGCCGGCGGCTCAGCGCGACATCTTCGCGCACGCGGCCAACGAGTGCCTGGACGAGACGCAGTCGAGCGTTCGGGTGCCCTACAGCTGGTCGGGTACCGAGGTGGCCTCGGACGACACGGCCGAGGGTCAGCGCTGAGCCAGGTCAACCACGTCCACGTGCACGTGGTCGAGATGGCGCAGCACCGCCCGCGTCGCCGGGTCGGCGGCGTCGGTCTGCGGCTCGTACGGTCGCCAGCCCTCGCCGGAGCGCCGGGCGGTCCAGATGCGGGCGTCGAAGATGACGGTGGCGATGTCGAGCCGCCTGGCGTTGGCGACCAGGTAGTGCGCCAGCGCCCAGCCGCGCCGGGTGGCCTCGGCACTGACCGGCCGGAAGAAGTAGTCGATGGCCCGCCCGTCGTAGTGCGCCGAGCCGCGTGCGTGTCCGCTGGAGACGCCGCCGGGAGCGTACCCGCCGGAGGGCAGCTCGCCGAAGTCGGCCGCCACCTGCCGCCGTACCGCGTCGGCGGCCGGCGTGAGACCGTTCGCCCCCAACCGCTGCCCAGCTGTGCCCTCGTCCTGTTCGGGCGGGTCGAGCACGCATGTGAACGCCGCCGGGCGCTCACCGGTGAGCACCGAGGCGAGCACCCGCGCCGAGGCCTCGTGCTGGGCGTACGCGCTGCCGTCGGCCGAGCGCTGCACGCGCTGGGCGGCTTGGTCGACCGGCAGGCCCGTGTAGCCGTCGACCTGCTCCAGCGCGCTGTAGAAGGCGTCGGTGGCGTGGCGGGGGTCGCGCACTTGCGCCGGTGTGCCCCAGCCCTGGGACGGTCGCTGCTGGAAGAGGCCCCGGGAGTCCCGGTCTCCGTAGCGGGGGTTGGTGATCTTGCTCTCCTGGTACGCCGCGGCCAGCGCGATCGTGACGGCCCGGACCGGGAGCTCGCGGCGCACCCCGGCGGCGGCGATGAGCGAGGCGTACCTGGCCTGGGTGGGGTCGAGCCGCACGGTGCGGTCACCGACCCGGGCCTCGCAGTGCGGCTCAGAGCCGGGCAGCTGGACGACGCCCTGGCGGTAGAGCGCCACTCCACCGACGGTGAGACCTGCGGCCACACACGTGGCCACGACGGCGGCCACGAGGCGCGAGCGGCCCACGTCAGGCGTTCGCGTGCAGCGCGGAGTTGAGCGCGACGCCGTGGCCGGCGCGCGGCCGGGCGACCACCGCGCCGGTCACCGAGTCGGTCAGGAACAGCAGGCCGTCGCGTCCGGACAGCTCGAGCGCCTTCACGATCGACCCGTCGGGCATCGTCACCTTCGTGCCCGCGGTGACGTAGGTGCCCGCGGCCACCACGCAGTCGTCGCCCAGGCTGATGCCGATGCCGGCGTTGGCGCCCAGCAGGCAGCGCGCGCCGACGGAGATGACCTGCGAGCCGCCACCGGACAGGGTGCCCATGATCGAGGCGCCGCCGCCCACGTCGGAGCCGTCGCCGACCATCACGCCGGCCGAGATGCGGCCCTCGATCATCGAGGAGCCGAGCGTGCCGGCGTTGAAGTTGACGAAGCCTTCATGCATGACGGTCGTGCCGATCGCCAGGTGGGCGCCCAGCCGCACCCGGTCCGCGTCCCCGATGCGCACGCCGGCCGGCACCACGTAGTCGGTCATCCGGGGGAACTTGTCAATGCTGGTGACGCCTAGATGGTGTCCGGCGGCCTGAGCCCGGGCCCGGGTGGCCTCGAAGCCCTCGACCGCGCACGGGCCGAGCGAGGTCCACGCCACGTTGGCCAGCGTGGTGAAGATGCCGTCGACGTTGAGACCGTGCGGGCGCACCAGCCGGTGCGAGAGCAGGTGGAGCCGCAGGTACGCGTCGCTGGTGTGGAAGGGCCGGTCGTCCAGGTCGGCGAGCTCGGTGGTCACGACCACCCGGCGTACGCCGCGGATGTCGTCGGTGCCTTCGAGGGCGCGCAGGTGCTCCGGCGGCGGCGAGTCGTCGCTGGGCCCGAGTGCCGGGGAGGGGTACCAGACGTCCAGCACCGTGTCGTCGGCCACCGTCGCGATGCCGTGGCCCCACGCCTGTTGCGTCATGGGTCGCAGGCTACCGACCGGGTCGTACGGGTGCGCTTCCCGCCACGGGCTAGCGTGGTGGCCATGCCGTTGGCTGCGTACCAGGATCTGTGCATCGATGCGGTCGACGACGAGCTGATGGGCCGCTTCTGGGCGTCCGCGCTCGGGCTCGAGCGGCACGAGCACCCCGACGGCGACTGGTCGCTGTCCGGACCCAGCCCGCGGCATCGGGTCTGGGTCAACCGCGTGCCCGAGCCGGTCAGCGCCAAGCAGCGCGTGCACCTCGACGTGCACGCCGCCACGGTCGCCGACCTCGAGGCACTCGGCGCCACGCGGGTCCCCGGTGACTTCCCGTGGCGGGTCCTTCGCGACCCCGAGGGCGGGGAGCTGTGCGTCTTCGAGCACGATGAGGTGCCCGAGCACCGGCTCTACGAGGTCGTCGTCGACTCGGTCGATCCGGCCGCAGTCGCCGGCTGGTGGGCCGACGTGCTCGGCGGGCACCTGGTGCACGACCAGCGCGGCTTCTCCTACCTCGAGCAGGTCCCCGGTGTGCCTTTCGACTCCTTCGACTTCGTACCGGTGCCGGAGCCCAAGACGGTCAAGAACCGCCTCCACTGGGACGTCACAGGGTCGGCCGACGACCTGGTGGCTGCCGGGGCGCGCCTGCTGCGGGGCGCCGACGACGACATCGAGTGGAGCGTGCTCGCCGACCCGGAGGGCAACGAGTTCTGCGTGTTCGCCGCTTGACCCGGTCGCCGCCCTAGACAGCCGACACGATCCTGGCCGCGAGCTCGTCCGCTGATTGGGGCCGCCCGAGCAGGTGACCCTGCGCGTACGTGCAGCCGAGCGCAAGCAACGCTTCGAGGGTTGGTCGGTCGGTCACGCCTTCGACGATCACGTCGCGACCCAGCGTCCGGCCGAGCAGCAGGACGGCGGAGACCACCGCGACCGCGTCCCGGCTGGTGCGCAGGTCGTTGGTGAAGGAGCGGTCGACCTTCAGCGTCGACGCCGGGATGCGGACCAACCGGCTCAGCGAGGAGTAACCGCTGCCGAAGTCGTCGATGGCCAGCTGACAGCCGATCTGGCGCAGCTCGGCGACCGTGCGGGTGACGAAAACCGAGTTCTGCGGCAGGCCGGTCTCGGTGATCTGGAGGGTCAACCGGGCGGGGTCGATGTCGTTCTCTCGCAGGCAGTCCGCGACTAGGGGAGGCAGGCCGGGTTGGCTCAGCTCGGCGACGGAGACGTTGACGAACATCCGCCTCGGTGCTCGCTGCCCCAGAGCCGCGTCCCAGCGCGCCAGCTGGCGGCACGCGGCGCGCACCACCCACTCGCCGAGCTCGACCAGCAAGCCGGCTCGCTCGGCGGTGGGGACGAAGTCCTGTGCGCGCAACAGACCTCGAGTGGGATGCCGCCACCGAGCGAGCGCCTCCACCGCGTAGAGGTCTGCCTCGTTCTCGCGCACGTCGACAATGGGCTGGTAGTGCAGTTCCAGCTGCTCGTGCCCACCTGCCTCGAGGACCACCCGCAGGTCATCGGTCAGCCGACCGCTCGCCGCCGTCTCGGCGCGGTCGGCGGCGTAGTCGGCGGCGTCGAAGACCTCGTAGTGGCTACCGGTCCGGTTCCGCCGCTTGGCCCGGTACATCGCGGCGTCGGCGTGTGCGACGAGCAAGTCGGCGGACTCGTGCGGATCGGCCGTCAGGGCGACTCCGACGCTCGCCGTCGGCTGGACGGGGAGGTCACCGGCGCCACCCTCGACGGAGAGCTGGCTGACGATGCGCTGCGCGACGGCGAGTCCGGCGTCGACGGTGGCCAGGTCCTCGAGCAGGACGACGAACTCGTCGCCGCCGACGCGGGCTATCACGTCCTCGGGGCGTACGGCGTCGCGCACCCGCTCGACGCACAGCTGCAGCAGCCGGTCACCGGCCAGGTGCCCGTAGGTGTCGTTGGCGTCCTTGAGCCCGTCGAGGTCCAAGAAGATGACGCCCACATGTCCCGGCCGACGGGCCAGCCGGGTGAGTGCATGGCCGAGCAGCTCGAGGAACACCCACCGCAGGGGCAGCCCCGTCAGCTGGTCGTGCATGGCCCGGTGTGCGAGCAGCTCCTGGGCGTGGCGAGCGATGTCGCGGTCGGAGGTGACGACCAGGCACGAGGTGGTGAGGTTGGCCAGTGTCTGCGCCGCGGCGAGCTCACGCTCGTCCAGCTCGCGAGGCGAGGTGCGGTAGAGGTCGAGGACACCCCACGTCTGGTCTCGGGCCCGTAGCGGGATTGCCGTGACGGCGCGCAACCCGCTGTCGAGCGCGAGTCGCTGAAAGGCGGGCCACTCCTCGGCATGGGTCAGGTCGGCGACGCTGACGATCTCGTCGTCGCGCACGCAGGCCCGGCAGGGGCCGTCCTGCAGCTGCTCTTGCAGCAGCTCCACGTCCCGTACGGACTCGGCCCGCTGACCGTCCGCGAACACGAACCGCAGCAGCTCCTCGCCGTGGGCGCGCATCACCCCGGCGCCGTCGACGTCGAGGACGCGGCACGCGGAGCGGGCCAGCTGGGACAAGATGTCCTCGGCCACGAACTCTCCAGCGATCGTGGCGGCAAACTCGTCGAGCACCACGGTCAGCTCGTCCTGGTCGACCATGCTCAGCGCCCGGCCGCTCGCGCAGCCGCCACCGGTCCCGGCCGTGGGCGGACCGACGCATGAGACATGGTGCGACGATCTCCCTCTGCCAGAACATGTTCCGGTGTCGGGAGACGCCGGGTAGCGGTACTCCGGCGACGTCCGGAACGGCTGCTACTCAACCGACTACCGAGTGTAGCGGGAGGAAACGGTTCGTACCGGTCCAAACGCGGCACGAGCGACCCGCCGGGTGTGGTTACGCATGGCGTCGGCGGGTCGGTGTCGTTCGTGACCAGACTCGGGCGGGGCTCCCGCCCGCATGACAGCATGGCCCGCATGGCCGCGACCCACCTCGACCTGGACTCCGACGTGGTGAGCCTGACCGCGGCCCTCGTCGACATCGAGTCGGTCAGCCACCACGAGCAGCCGATCGCCGACGCGGTCGAGGAGGCACTGAACGCGCTGTCTCACCTCGACGTCGAGCGATACGGTGACACCGTAGTCGCCCGCACCCACCTCGGTCGTACCGAGCGGGTGGTGCTGGCCGGGCACCTGGACACCGTGCCCGTCAACCGCAACCTGCCGTCGCGACTGCAGGGCGACGTGCTGCACGGCCTCGGCAGCGCCGACATGAAGGGCGGCGTCGCGGTGGCGCTGCGGGCTGCGGCCAGCGTGCCTGAACCGGTCCGGGACGTGACGTACGTCTTCTACGAGTGCGAGGAGGTCGAGGCCGAGCACAACGGCCTCGGGCGGTTGGCCCGCACCCGCCCGGAGCTGCTCGCCGCGGACGTCGCGGTGCTCCTGGAGCCGAGCAACGCCGGCGTGGAGGCCGGGTGCCAGGGCACCCTGCGGGTCGACGTGCACACCCGCGGCGAGCGCGCGCACAGTGCCCGCTCCTGGCGTGGCGTCAACGCCATCCACGCTGCAGCGCCGGTGCTGGAGCGGCTCGTCGCGTACGAGCCGCGCACCCTCGAGGTCGACGGCCTCACCTATCGCGAAGGGCTCAACGCGACCGGCATCAGCGGTGGTGTCGCCGGCAACGTGGTGCCCGACGAGTGCCGCGTCTGCGTCAACTACCGCTTCGCGCCCGACCGCAGCGAGGCCGAGGCGTTCGAGCACGTCCGCACCGTCTTCGCCGGCTACGACCTCGAGCTGCGCGACTCCGCGCCCGGCGCCCGTCCCGGCCTCGACCGGCCTCCGGTCGCGGCTTTCGTCGAGGCGGTCGGTGGCCCGGTCCATCCCAAGTTCGGCTGGACCGACGTGGCTCAGTTCACCGCCCTCGGGGTGCCCGCCCTCAACTTCGGGCCCGGGGACCCGTCGGTGGCGCACAGCCAGGCCGAGCAGGTGCCGATCGCCCAGCTCGAGCGGTGCGAACGGCTGGTGCGCGCATGGCTCGCGTGAACCGTCGCGGCTCACCCGTGCCGACCAGCCCCGAGCCGTACGGCCGAGGCCGCGGCCAGGTGCTGCAGCGTCGGGCCCCGCGACAGGGCGAGCCGGGCAGCACCACCGACCAGCACCTGCTCGACTCGCGCGGCCCCACCGACTGGGTGCACACCGACCCTTGGCGGGTGCTGCGGATCCAGTCGGAGTTCGTCGACGGTTTCGGTCTGCTGGCCGAGCTCGGGCCGGCGATCAGCGTCTTCGGCAGCGCTCGCACCTCGGTCGACGACCCGACGTACGCGCTGGGTCTCGAGGTCGGCCGGCTGCTCGCCGAGGCGGGGTACGCGGTGATCACGGGGGGCGGTCCGGGCGCGATGGAGGCGGCCAACCGGGGCGCGAGCGAGGCCGGCGGCAGGTCGGTCGGGCTGGGGATCGAGCTGCCCTTCGAGCAGGGCCTCAACGAGTGGGTCGACCTCGGCATCGACTTTCGTTACTTCTTCGCCCGCAAGACCATGTTCGTCAAGTACGCCCAAGGTTTCGTCGTCCTGCCCGGCGGCATGGGCACGCTCGACGAGCTCTTCGAGGCCGTCACCTTGGTGCAGACGCGCAAGGTCACCTCGTTCCCCATCGTGTGCCTCGGCTCGGACTACTGGGGCGGCCTGCTCGACTGGCTGCGCGGCACCGTGGCCGGCCGCGGACACATCTCGGCCAGCGAGGCCGAGCTGCTCCAGCTGACCGACGACCCGGCCGAAGCGGTACGCCTGGTCACCGCCGAAGCCGGTACCTGATGGCGGTGCAGGTGCTCGCTCCGGGCCCGGTCGAGCGATGATCTGGCTGGTGACCTGTGCGGTGGCGGTCGTCGTCGGCCTGGTCGTGGTGGCCGCGGTGGCTCGCGGCGAGGCGATGCAGCCGGTCGACCCCGATCGGCGCGACGTACGCGTGCCGGCCGACCGCCCGCTGAGCGCCGGCGACCTCGAGCGGGTGCGCTTCACCACGGCGCTGCGGGGTTACCGGATGGAAGAGGTCGACGCGCTGCTGGCCCGGCTCCAGCTGCAGCTGCCCGAGCAAGCGCCCCGGCCGCCCGACCCACCGGAGGACACCCGTGCAGGCTGAGGTCACCGTCAGTGTCGAGGTGGACGCCGACCCCCAGACCGTGTTCGCCGCCGTCATGGACTGGCCCGGCCAGGCCCACTGGATCCCGTTCACCTGGGTGCGGGTGGTCGCTGGCGAGCCGGGCGTGGGTCAGCGCGTCGTGGCCCGCACCGAGGTGGCCGGTGTCGGTTTCGACGACCCGATGACCGTCACCTGGTGGGACCCACCGCACCGGTGCGAGGTGCTGCACACCGGCAGGGTCGTCCGCGGCGACGGGGTGTTCCTCGTCGAGCCGGCCGGCAGCGGCAGCCGCTTCATCTGGGTCGAGCGGGTGCTGGTGCCAGGCGGGCCGCTGGCACCGGTGCTGTGGCCGGCCGGCCGGGTCTTCACCGACGCCCTGCTGGGCTGGGCACAGCGGCGGCTGGTGCGTCGGCTCGAGCGTGACGCGAGGGACTGAGTCGTTGCCCAGCAGCGGTCCGGTCGTCGGCGACGACGGGATGGCTCGCTGCCCGTGGGGTGCCACCCCACCCGACCTGCGTGCCTACCACGACCACGAGTGGGGCCAGCCGGTCCGCGACCAGGTCGGCATCTTCGAGCGCCTGACCCTCGAGTGCTTCCAGTCCGGCTTGTCGTGGCTGGTGGTGCTGCGCAAACGGGAGCGGCTGCGGGAGGTCTTCGCCGGCTTCGACGCCGCGTCCGTCGCCGGCTACGGCGAACGCGACGTGCTGCGGCTGCTCGGTGACTCCGGCATCGTGCGCAACCGGGCCAAGATCGAGGCGACCGTCACGAACGCGCGGGCGCTGCTGGCCCTCGACGAACCCGTCGAGCGACTGGTCTGGCGCTTCGCTCCCGATCCTCTGCCGCCGCGGCCGCGTACGACAGCGGACCTGCCGGCCAGCACGCCGGCCTCGACCGCCCTGGCCGGTGAGCTGCGCCGGCGCGGTTTCCGCTTCGTCGGCCCCACCACGGCGTACGCCATGATGCAAGCCATCGGCATGGTCGACGACCACCTCGCCGACTGTGCCGTCGAGCCGTCGCGGTGACCATCCTTCGCCGGAGCGGAGCTGGACGGGCATGAGGAGTCGGGGTCTCGACCGCGATCCGAACCCGAGACTCGCGCCGTGATGCGCTTCCTCGACGAGGTGGACCCTGGGCTACGACCCCAGCCGGCGCTACCTCCCTACCCGGGCGCCGCGGGGGCTGCTCCGCGTGCTCGGTGGTTCGCGTCGTCACTGAGGCGGGGCCGGTGGTAGCCGGTGGGTGCCGGTGGGGGTGACGACGTAGTGGCGACCGGTGGGTGAGCGCCACAGGTAGGTTGCGGCTTCGGCCTGGGTCAGCTGCCAGGTGCTGTGGGTTTTGATCCGGTGGTGCAGCCGGCACAGGGGTCCCAGGTTCGAGGTGGCGGTGGGTCCATGTGGCCAGGGGATGTTGTGGTCTTGGTCGCAGCGGCGGGCGGGCCGGTCGCAGTAGGGGAAGACGCAGCGCTCGTTGAGCAAGAGGACGGCTTCGTGCACCTGTTCGGACGGTTGGTAGCCGTGGGAGTGGGTCACGGTGTTGAGGTCGATGACGGGGCGGACTGTGACGGTGGTGGTGTTCAGCAGTTCGGTGAGGGTGGGTGTGGACAGCACGCCGGTGCCCTCGAGGTCGACGATGCTGTCGGGACGCAGGTGGACGTACAGCGTGGTCGCGCGCAGCCCCCCGTTGGTTGGACCCGCACTGTGGGCGGTGCCGCGCTCCGGGCCGGAACCCTGGCCGCAGCCGCAGCCGCAGCCGCAGCCGCAGCCGCAGCTGGAGCCGGGGCTGGAGCCGCAGCCGGGGCTGGAGCCGGAGCCGGGGGTGGGGCCGGGGCTGGCGGCTGGGGGCTGGTGGTTGGTGTGGGGGTGGGTGAGGTTGTGCACGGCTTGGACGAGCGCCTCGATCGAGGCGGGATCGGCCAGCAGGCCCAGTGCCCGGGCGCGCCGCTGCTGCCAGGTCTCGCGTGCGGCCTCCCCGGGCCGGTCAGTGGGCCCGTCGCCGGGCCCGTCGCCGGGCCGGTCACCGGGTAGGTCGGGGGGCCGGTCGCCGGGTGGGTCGGGGGGCGGCCCGTAGCCGGGGACGCCGGCGCGCTGCACGATGCCGAGCAGTCGTGCGAGCTCGTCGAGGCGGTCGTCGAGGCGGCGGGCGTCGAGGCCGTCGAGGGTGCCGGCGATCTCGGCGTGGTCGTCGTCGGTCGGCTCGATCCACACCTCCCGCTTGGCGCGTACTTGCGCCGCGCGCTGTTCACGGGTCTGTGGTTCGTGCCGGTCCGCGACCTGGTCGATCACCCGTTCGAGCTGGGCGCGGGTCAACCCCGGTAGCAGCCGCAGGACCTCCTGCTCGACCAGGGCGGCGGTGTGCGCGGACAGGTCACGGGTGCGGGTGGCCACCAACCGGGCAGTGCGAAGGTCGCACAGGCCGCTGCGCGTCGCCGCCAGCAGCCCGGGCAGTCGCACCACGAGGTCGATCGAGTCGGCCAGCAGCCGCGACGCCGACCAGGTCGAGGAGCCGGTCGCAGCACCCCACTCGGCTGCGGCGAAGGACCCGCAGGGCGGGGTCAGCTCACCACCGAGATGGATGCGCTTCTCGCTGCCGTGGGCCAGCGACTCCCACTGCGGTGGCGGCCCGGGGCGGTGCTCGAGGAAGCGGGCGCCGGTGCGGACCAGCAGCGCCTCGGTCCACCCCTGCTGGCGGTACAGCGCCTGGGCGTAGGCCAGGCACTCCTCTTCGGCCAGCCGTGAGGGGTCGACCCGGTCCAGCTGGTCGATCAGCAACGGACCGGCAGGCAGTGTCTCGAGCCGACGGATCAGCTCCAGGTCACCGGTGATCTCGGCTCGCACAGCGGCCAGCTCGACGGCGTAGGCCTCCTCGGCGTCGAGGGCGCCGTAGAGGTCGGCGTAGAGGTCGCGCGGGTCGACGGCATCGTCGCGACCACCCGCCCCACCCGGGTCGCCGCTGGAGTCGTAGCCACCGCTGGGGCCGCCGGGGTCGTCGCGCGTCTCGGCCGTGGGCCGAGACGGTGCGAGCGGCTGGTCGAGTGACGCCATGCCCTCAGTGTAGTCGAACACATGTTCGATAGCAAGCCATATGCTGGCCCGTGTAGCACCAATTCCCGGGGCGGTCGCAGCCATGCTGAGGCACGCCCAACTCGTGACTCCTCGCGTCAGGAGGTGCGGGAACAGACGACGACAAGGCCGCATCCGCTCGGCTCAGCGACCGTGGAACCGCGGCCGCTCCTTGGCGAGGAACGCCGTCACCGCGTCGCGGTGATCGCACGAGGCGCCGGCCCGGCGCATCCCCTCGTACTCGACCTCGAGCGACTCC
>JBBSMD010000063.1:0-10585 GCA_038233355.1 Propionibacteriales bacterium | reverse complement strand
GCGAAGAGCTCGCCGTTGACGTACGTGGTGCCTGCTAACAGGTCCTTGCGGTTGTGGTTTCCCTTCTGGTTGAGAATCCGAAACAGAAAGCCCAGCACCTCGGCCGACGAGTGTGCGCTGTCGGTCAGCAACCGCTGCACCAAGCCTTGGAAAGGCCAGCCCTCGAGCATGCCGAGGTCCTCGGCGAACATGCACCACACCGACTGCAGGACGAAGCGCTGCAGCTCATCGACCGGGGCCGCGGCGCGGTCGGCGAGCGAGGCGTAGATCTGACCCATGAGCTCGGCCGCCCGGGTCGTCATCTCGCGATGGTGCTCGATGAAGACCGGCTCCACCTGCGGGCCGAGCAGGAAGTTCAACATGTCGAAGCGCTCGGGCAGCTGCTCGAGCGACATGCTCGCGCGGGGCTTGCCGGGGAACCGGCCGGGCTCCCAGATCTCGAAGCGCTGGAACGAGCACAGCACGACCCACCGCGCCGCCGGGGTGTCCGTCTCGGGGTCGGAGGAGGACTCCCAGTAGCGCTTGACCTGCTCGCGCGCGCCGCCGAGGTCCTTGCTCGGCGCCTTCATCTCGACGATGAGGACACCGGGCCAGTGCAGATCCATGAAGCCGGCCGAGGTGGCGAAGTCCTCGAACTTCGCGCCGACCGCGAGCCGGTCCGTGCCGTAGCAGGCGAAGAGCTCGTTGAGGAAGGTCTGCGCCTCTGCCCGCTCGGTGCCCTCGTATGACCCCCACTTGTCCGCAAAAGCCGTCAGGGAGTCGCGGATCTCCTGTCCGCTCTTGGCCATGTCCCGAGTGTGCTCCCGCTCAGAGCAGGCGGAGGGTGTCGCCCGCGAAGTAGGTGTCCTGCTGCAGACGCTTGCGCAGGCGCTCGAGCTCGCTGACCACGTCGGCCAGCGCCAGCTCGGCGTTGGAGTCGACCCCGTCCTTGCGTACGACGGCGTAGCCCTTCTTTGCGCGGGCGAGCGCGTGCTCCATCGTCAGCAAGACGTCGGAGACCTGCGCGGCAGCCCGCTCCTGCGCGACCTGTTGGGGCGTGCGCTCTGGCGCCGGCTGGCTCATGGCAACCTCCTCGGATGGCAGTCAGGCCACCCTAGGGGAGTTCGACCAAGGTGCATTGCGCATGGCTGTGGACCGCGTGGTGCGGTCTCGATGAGTCACATCGCCGACTCCCCTCCGTCCCGGTGGATCAACGTGTCCACCGACGAGCATGCACGCGCTTTCCCCAACCGCTCGGCGGCTCGACCGGTCTTGTCAGTGGGCCGTCTTAGAGTCGCACACATGATCGAACGGGACTCACAGCGACCGGGCGCGACGACAGCAGCAGACGTCGTCGCGCTGTCGGCCATGCTGGGGCCGCTGGGGTCGACCGGCGGCGGCGACGCGTCCGCTGACGCCGCCCTGGTCGACCAGATCCGGTCGCTCGAGGAGCTCAAGTCGGCTGCCGCGGCCGCACAAGCACGGGTGACGGCCCGCTTCGCCGCCAGCCAGCGGGCCACCCAGCGAGCGGCGGGCATGTCAGCCGCCGACGTGGGCAAGGGGATCGGCGCCCAGGTGGCGCTCGCCCGCCGGGACAGCCGGGCACAAGGGTCCCGCCACCTGGGAGTCGCCGAGGCGCTGTGCAAGGAGATGCCACACACCCTGGCCGCCCTGGAAGCCGGGCAGATCAGCGAGTGGCGCGCCACCCTGGTCGTACGCGAGACCGCCTGCCTGACCGTCGAGCACCGCCGCCAGGTCGACGCCGAGCTGGCCGCCCACCCCGGCGGCATGGGTGCGTTGGGGGACCGCACCATCGCCTTGGAGGCCCGTCGGGTCGCCTACCGGCTCGACCCACACGCCGTCACCGACCGCTCCCGCAAGGCTGAAGGCGACCGGCGGGTGACACTGCGTCCCGCACCAGACACGATGAGCCTGCTGACCGGTCTGCTGCCCGCCAAACAGGGGGTCGCGGCCTGGGCGGCGCTGAGCGCGCACGCAGACTCCCGCCGCGCCGCCGGCGACCCCCGCTCCCGCGGACAGGTCATGGCCGACACCCTGGTCGAACGCGTCACCGGACAGGCCAGCGCCGACGCCGTCCCGGTCGAGGTCAACCTGATCGTCACCGACCGCACCCTGTTCGACGGCGACCACGAACCCGCCGAGCTGGAAGGCTACGGACCGCTGCCGGCGCCGTTCACCCGCGACTGGCTACGTAGCGACAACGACGACGACCAGGCCGCCGATGCCAACACCGACGGCACCACGGCGGGTAACGCCCAGCGTGACGTCGGAGCAACCACGGACACGGCTCAACAGACCGACGGCGCCGAGGTCGACACCGCTACGGAAGCCGACGGCGGCGAGGCAGACACCGCTCAGGAAGCCGACGGCGCAACCGCAGACATTGCCGACGGCAGCGGCGAGGACGGCTCTGCTGCGGTGCGGGCCAGCGTGTGGCTGCGCCGGCTGTTCACCGCTCCCGAGAACGGCGCCCTGGTGGCGATGGAGTCCAACCGCCGCTGCTTCGACGGCAAGCTGCGTCGCTTCTCCATCATGAAGGACCGGCGCTGCCGCACCCCGTGGTGTGACGCGCCGATCCGCCACGTCGACCATCCCGTCCCGGTTCGCAAGGGCGGCAAGACCACCGCACTCAACAGTCAAGGCCTGTGCGAGGCATGCAACTACGTCAAGGACACCTACGGCTGGTCGACCCGGCTGCTCGACGACAGTGCGGTCGAGACCACCACCCCCACCGGCCACACCTACACCAGCCGCCCACCGCCGGCGCTGGGGACAGGTCCGCCCAAAAGACCACCACCGCCATCATCGTCGCCGCCAGCCGAGACCGGTTCGACGCCGTCGGTGCTGGAGAAGCACTTCCGCGACCTCGTGTACGCCGCCTGACATCTGACGGCGCAGCCCTCGCACCGGCCCGACGCCTTGACGGCGCAGCCCTCGCACCAGCCGACGCCACACGGCGGCCCGCTCCGAAGGGGCGTCGGGCGGTCGCGGATCAGCCGGTGAAGACGGCCATTGCGTGGGCATGGTCGCCCCGCTGCTCGTACAACGCCAGGAACTCACCGCTCGGCCCGAACAGCCCGACCGGGCCGGTGCTCGGCAGCGTGAGGTCGAGCGCCCGGCCGTGGCCTACGGCACGGGACTGTTCGGCGTCGAGGTCGAGCACCGGAAAGAACCGCCGCACCGCCTCGGCCAGCGGCAGCACGGAAGGAGGCTCATCGCCGAGCGGGCTGGCGTCGTCGAGGGTGATCGGTCCCACCTGGGTGCGCCGCAACATGGTGAGGTGGCCACCGACACCGAGCAAGTGGCCGAGGTCGCGGGCCAGCGCCCGTACGTACGTGCCGGTCGAGCACTCGACGTGCACGTCGACGTCCAGGCACGCGTCCGCCCGGCGCAGCGCCAGCACGTCGAACGTGCTCACGCGCACCGGCCGGGGAGCCAGCCGCACCTGTTCGCCAGACCGCACGCGCGCATAGGCCCGCCGCCCGTCGACCTTCATCGCCGAGACCGAGCTCGGCACCTGCTGCAGGTCACCGGTGAGCCGGCCGACACCGGCCCGGACGCCGGCCTCGTCCAGGTCGGACGCGTCGGAGCCGCCGGTGACCTCGCCCTCGGCGTCGTCGGTGCTGGTGGCGGCGCCGAGCCGGATCGTGGCGTTGTAGGCCTTGTCGGTCAGCTGCAGGTGTCCGAGCAGCCGGGTAGCCCGCCCGATACCCGCCACCAGTACGCCGGTCGCCATCGGGTCGAGCGTGCCGGCGTGGCCGACGCGCCGCGTGCCCAGCAACCGGCGCAACCGTTCAACGACGTCGTGCGAGGTCGGCCCGGCCGGCTTGTCGACGACGACCAGGCCGTCGGTCACGCCCCGTCGCCGCCGCGAGCACTCGCCTCGTCGGCCCTCGCGATCTCCTGGTCGAGCATCTCGGCGTCGTCCTCCCAGTCGTCGACCAAGACCTCGTCGTCACCTTCGTCAAGGTCGTCGGCCAATCCAGCGCTCGCGTCGTCGGTGACCACATCGGCATCGTCGGTGCGGTAAGGGTCGGGGTCACCGGCGTACGCGGCACCGGCCGAGCGGGCCGCCACCTCGGCGTCGGAGGCCTTGGCCCGGGCCAACAGCTCCTCGATGTGCCGAGCGTTGTCCGGCACCGCGTCGAGCACGAACTCCAGCGTCGGCGTGTGCCGCATGCCGAGCGCCTTGCCGACCTCGCTGCGGATCAGCCCGCTCGCGCTGCGCAGGGCGGCAGCCGTGCCGTCGATGTCCTCGCGCTCACCGAGCACCGTGTAGAAGACCGTCGCGTGCTGGGTGTCGCCGGTGACCCGCACGTCGGTCACCGTTGCGAACCCCAGGCGGGGGTCCTTGATCCGCCGCTCGAGCATCTCCGCGACGACCACCTTGATCCGGTCGGCCACCTTGCGTACCCGCTGACCACTCATCGAGCTTCTCCTCTCCTACTGCTGCTGGCAGGACGCCTCCCGGCTACCGGGGCACGATGTCACCGGCGGCAGGTCACCGGCGGCAGCCGGCACAGCGCACCTCCAGCCCTGCCCGACGTGTCACTCCCTCACGATGCCGGGGCGTCGTACGGGAGTGACACGTGCTGGAGGGGGGTGATCCGCTGAGGCTGGGCTGACTCAGGTGCGCGCCTTCTCCCGCATCTCGAAGTTCTCCACCGCGTCACCGATCTTGATGTCGTTGTAGCCGCGCAGCGTCAGACCACACTCGAAGCCCTCGCGCACCTCGGTGGCGTCGTCCTTGAACCGCTTGAGGCTCGACAGATCGAGGTTGTCGGCCACCACGGCACCGTCGCGCAGCAGGCGAGCCTTGGCGTTGCGTCGGATGACACCGGTGGTGACCATGCAACCCGCGATGTTGCCGATCCGCGACGAGCGGAAGATCTCGCGGATCTCGGCCTGGCCGAGCGAGACCTCCTCGAAGATCGGCTTCAGCATGCCGGTGAGGGCGGCCTCGACCTCCTCGATGGCCTGGTAGATCACCGAGTAGTACTTGATCTCGACGCCCTCGCGGTCGGCGAGCTCGGTGGCCTTGCCCTGCGGGCGCACGTTGAACCCGATGATGATCGCGTCGGAGGCGGCGGCCAGGTTGACGTTGGTCTCGGTGATCGCGCCGACACCGCGGTCGATGACCCGCAGGGACACGTCCTCGCCGACCTCGATCTTGGCCAAGGCGTCCTCGAGCGCCTCGACCGAACCGGACACGTCGCCCTTGAGGATGAGCAGGAGCTCGTTGCTCTGACCCTGCTCCATGCTCGACATGAAGTCCTCGAGCGTGCGCCGACCGGTGCGCTGTGCCAGCAGTGCGTTGCGCTCGCGCGCGTCGCGCTTCTCCGCGATCTGACGGGCGACCCGATCATCGGCGACGACCATCAGGTTGTCACCGGCGCCGGGCACCGCGCTCAGACCGAGCACCAGCACCGGTCGTGACGGAGTCGCCTCCTCGACCGGCTGCCCGTGCTCGTCCAGCAGTGCCCGCACGCGCCCGTGGGCGGGCCCGACGACGACCGAGTCGCCGACCCGCAGCGTGCCGCGCTGCACGAGGACCGTCGCGACCGGGCCGCGGCCGCGGTCCAGGTGTGCCTCGATCGATAGCCCCTCGGCATCCTGTTCCGGGTTGGCGCGCAGATCGAGAGCGGCGTCCGCGGTGAGCACGATGCCCTCGAGCAGCCCGTCGAGGTTGATGCCCTCACGAGCCGAAACGTCGATGAACATCGTGTCGCCGCCGTACTCCTCGGGCACCAAGCCGTACTCGGTGAGCTGACCACGCACCTTGGCGGGGTCGGCGTCGGGCTTGTCGATCTTGTTGACCGCCACCACGACCGGTACGTCGGCGGCCTTGGCGTGGTTGAGCGCCTCCACCGTCTGCGGCATCACCCCGTCGTCGGCAGCGACCACCAGGACCGCGATGTCGGTGGCCTGCGCACCGCGGGCACGCATGGCGGTGAACGCCTCGTGACCGGGCGTGTCGACGAAGCTGATGCGACGCTCCTCGCCGTCGACCTCCGTGGCGACCTGGTAAGCGCCGATGTGCTGGGTGATGCCACCGGCCTCCTTGTCGACCACGTTGGCATCGCGCAGCGCATCGAGCAGCTTTGTCTTGCCGTGGTCGACGTGACCCATCACCGTCACGACCGGCGGGCGGGCCACCAGCTCGGACTCTTCGCCCTCGTCCGCACCGAACTCGAGGTTGAAGGAGTCGAGCAGCTCGCGGTCCTCGTCCTCCGGCGACACGACCTGGATGTCGTAGTTGAGCTCCTGTCCGAGGACCTGCAGCGTCTCGTCGTTGACCGACTGCGTCGCGGTCACCATCTCACCGAGGCCGAACAGCACCTGTACGAGCTGGGCCGCGTCGACACCGATCTTCTCGGCGAAGTCGGTGAGCGAGGCGCCCCGGGCGAGCCGCACGGTCTCACCGTCACCCTGGCGGACCCGGACGCCTCCGATGGATGGCGCCTGCATGTTGTCGAACTCCTGGCGCTTCGCGCGCTTGGACTTGCGTCCCCGCCGCGCCGGCCCACCGGGACGACCGAACGCACCCTGCGTGCCGCCACGGCCGCCGCGACCGGCCGGCGGCCGTCCGCCGAAGCCGCCCGGGCGACCGCCGCTGGGCGGCGCCCCTGGACGGCCTGGGGCGCCGGCGCGAGCGCCCGGTGCACCGGGCCGGCCGCGGCCGCCGGCCCCGCCGGGGCCAGGACGGCCGCCGAGGGCCGGCGAGGACTGCTTGGGCATCATCGCCGGGTTGGGACGGGGCATGCCGGCAGTGCCGCCGGGACGCGGTGCCGGGCGTCCGTCCCGCCCGGCCGGTGGCCGGGGAGGCATGCCGGGGGCACCGCCGGGGGCGGCCTGACCGGGGCCGGGGCGGCCACGGCGCTGCATGCCCTGTTGGGAGGAGAAGGGGTTGTTGCCCGGGCGCGGTGCTCCCGGACGAGCCGGACCGCCAGGCCGAGGTGCGCCGCCGGGCCGCTGGGCCGGCGCGGAGCCGGGGTGCACGTTGCCGGGGCGGGGCGCCGGAGCCGGCCGTCCGGTCGGTGCGGTCGGGGGTTGCGCCGGGCCCTCGGCGCGCCCGGTGGGGTCGCCCGCCGGCTGGGTGGGCGACGGGGACGTTGGCCGGGTTGGGGGCTGAGTTGCCGGGTGGCTCTCCGGCTGGGTCGGCGGCTGGGTCGGCGGCTGGGTGGCCGCGCCGGCCTGTACGTCCGGCTGGGCTACCGCGCCGTGCAACGTGTCGGCGGCGGGAGCCTGTGGGCTCGCCGCCTCGGGGGTAGCCGGCTGGGCCGGCCCCAGCGGAGCGCCCGGCTTCGTAGTCGGCTTCGCGGCACGCTGGCCGTTCGCGGTCTCGCCGGTGGCCGGTGCATCGCCTTGGGAACGCAGCGTTTCGCCGTGCTGCTCCTTGAGGCGGCGGATGACGGGTGCTTCGACGGTGGAGGACGCCGACTTGACGTACTCCCCCATTTCTTTGAGCGTCTGGAGCACGGTCCTGCTCTCGACGCCGAGCTCTTTGGCGAGCTCGTGGACTCGGGTCTTGGGCACTGGATTCCTCCTCGGCCCGAGCCATCGGCGTACGGACCGCTAGTTGACGTGCAAGCTCATGACTGAGATCTCATCGAGGGCTCATGAGCGTGTGCTCCGTTTCCGCATCGGAGCCCGCACCGGTCGGTGCGGGCTGGTGGTCGTGCTGCTGCTGCCGGGCCGAGCTCGGCGTACTCACTCCTGCTGCGCCGAGCCGGGCTCGTGATGCTGGTCGTGCGCTTCGACCCATCGCCGCACGGCGGTGAGATCGAGCGGACCCTGCACACGCAAGGCCCGGCCGAACGCCCGCCGGCGGGTGGCAAGGCGCAGACACCGCGTGGTGGGATGCAGGTGCGCCCCACGACCAGCGGCCCTGCGCCCCGGGTCGGGCACCACCACCGGGGTGGTGCCGTCGCCCCGGGCCACCAGGCGGACCAGGTCGAACGGGTCGGCCCGCTCGCGACAGCCGATGCAGGTGCGCACCGGCCGCGCGTGCCCGCGCAGATCACCCGCACTGGTGCTCACGTGGGGGTGGTCGTCGGGGGCGACGGTGCCCGCCCCGACCCCGGTGGCGACACCGGTGACGCGGGAGGACTTGCGACCCATCATCGACGAGTCTAGCGGCTGGCCGGCGGGGCCGTCTCCCCGCCAGCGGGCCTCGGCCGCGGCGGCGCACCCGGTGGCGCCCCGCGACCCGCACCCGGCGGCACCGCGCGACCCGCGCCCGGCGGCACCGCGCGACCCGCGCCCGGTGGCACACCACCTGCGCCACGACCGCCGCCGGCGCGTACGGCTGGGGAACCGCTCGGATCGGTGTCGGGCCTGATGTCGATGCGCCACCCGGTCAGCCGCGCCGCCAGGCGAGCGTTCTGCCCCTCCTTACCGATGGCCAGTGACAGCTGGAAATCGGGAACGACGACGCGCGCCGACTTCGCCTCCGCGTCGACGACCGTGACGCTCTGCACCCGGGCCGGCGACAGTGCATGACCGACGAACTCGGCCGGGTCGTCGGAGTAGTCGACGAGGTCGATCTTCTCCCCGTGCAGCTCGCCCATCACGTTGCGCACCCGTTGACCCATCGGGCCGATGCAGGCGCCCTTGGCGTTGACGCCCGGGACGGTCGAGCGCACCGCCACCTTGGAGCGATGACCGGCCTCGCGCGCGATGGCCGCGATCTCCACAGTGCCATCGGCGATCTCGGGCACCTCGAGCGCGAACAGCCGGCGCACCAGTTGCGGGTGTGTGCGTGACACCTGGACCTGCGGGCCGCGCATGCCCTTGCGCACGCTGACCACCAGGCACCGCAACCGGGTGCCGTGCTCGTAGCGTTCACCCGGCACCCGCTCGGCCATCGGCAGCAGCGCCTCTAGGCGCCCCAGGTCGACCAGGACGTCACCAGGCTCGCGCCCCTGCTGGACGACGCCGGAGACGATGTCGCCCTCCTTCCCGGAGAACTCCCCGTACCGCTGCTCGTCCTCGGCCTCGCGCAGCCGCTGCAGGATCACCTGCTTGGCCGTGGTCGCCGCGATGCGGCCGAAGCCCGCCGGGGTGTCGTCGTACTCCGGGCCGTCGGGCTCGCGCTCCCCGTCCGCATCGAGCGCCCCGCGCGCACGCGCCCAGACGGTGACGTGGCCGCTCGTCCGATCGAGCTCGACGCGCGCGTGTGGCTGCGCCCCCTCGGTGCGGTGGTAGGCCACCAGCAGCGCCTGCTCGATCGCGCCCACGACGACGTCGAGGGGCACCTCCTTCTCGCGCTCGAGCATCCGCAGGGCGCTCATGTCTATGTCCATCACGTCTCCTTGCGGTTGAGCTCGACCTGCACGGTGGCCTTGGCCACGTCGGCGAAGGCCAGCGTGCGCTCGGATCCGTCGACGGCTACCACGACGGTGTCGTCATCGGCGCGCGTGATGCGCCCGGTCACCCGCGTCCCGTCGCGCAGGGCCACCGTCACGAGGCGGTCGGCGTTGCGACGCCAGTGCCGAGGCCGGGTGAGGGGCCGGTCGACACCGGGTGAGGTCACCTCCAGGGTGTACGCCCGCTCCCCCATGGCGTCGCTGTCGTCGATGGCGGCGCTCAGCGCCCGGGTGGCGTCGGCGATGTCGTCGAGCGACACTCCGCCGTCCTTGTCGACCACCAGCCGCAGCAGCCGCCGACGCCCGAGGTTGGACGCCTCGACCGCCTCGAGGTCCAATCCGAGCTCGGTGGTGCGCGGGACCAGCACCGTGCGCAGACGTTCGGTCTCGTTCGACTGGCTCACGGCCCCTCCTCGGTGTGCTGTTGTGGCGACGACCGCGACCGGTCGACTGCTCCGGCGCGCGTGCGGCGACCTCCCAGGCTAGCGGTCCGAGGAGCTCGGAGGCGGTACCGCTCGGCGCGGCGGGCGGTGTGCTCGGCTCCGGTAGCGTCCGGCCGGTGACGGGCGTGGGCAGGCGTACGGCATTGACCGCCGGAGCGTCCGCGCTGTGGCTGCTTTCCGGGTGCTCCGGAGACGAGCCGCGGCCGCCGCCACGCTCGGCCAGCCCGGACACCGACGCCAGGACCGCCGCCGCGGCAAACGCCGATGCAGACCGGCTGGACGACGTACGCGTCGGGCTCAACGACCTGCTCGGGCACGTGCTCGCCACCGCCGCCGTCCGCCGTCGAGGTGCCCGACCACTGCGGACGCCGCTCGACCCGGTAGCGCTGCGTTTGTCGCTACGGCTGGATGCCCTGGGTGGTCGACGCAGCGGCGTGGTGGGAGCGCCCCCGGCGGCGGTGCGGCCGGCACTGCGCCGGCTGCTGCGCTCGTACCGGCAAGCGCAGCGCTCGGCGGCCACTGCCGCGCTGCAGGTCGAGTCGGCCGACCTCGCCCGCCTGCTGGGCTCGGTGGCCGCCGGTCTGGGGCAAGACGTCGAGGTGCTGAGCGGGCTGGATCGGGCTCCCCGCACCGTGGGCTCGGTGCTCGGACCGGCCGGCGACCTTGCGGCTTTCGGTCGCGGCACCGTCGATCCGGCCACGTCGCGGGTGGCGCAGCAGGTCCTGGCCGGCGAGCACGCCGCGCTGTACGCCTACGGCGTGATCGGTGGGCGGC
>JBBSMD010000062.1:0-10692 GCA_038233355.1 Propionibacteriales bacterium | reverse complement strand
GATCCTTGTCGCGGCCGAGCAGCAGCTGTACGTCGGCGGCTATCACGGCATGACGATCGGCTGCTTGGCCGAGGCCGCCGATGTCAGCCCGCAGACGATCTACAAGTCGATTGGCTCCAAGGCAGCCGTGGTGAAGGCGTTGTACGACGTCCTGCTGGCCGGCGACGAGCAGCCCATCGCCATGAGCCAGCGGCCCGAGTTCCTCCGCATCCGCGAGGAGACCTCGGCGGCGGGAGTGTTGACGGCCTACGCCGCCTTCAGCGGCCTCATGTGCCGCAGGACTTGACCCGGCGGCGGCCCTGGCGTCGCTGGCAGCCGGGACACCAGTACAGGTTGCGCCCCTCGACGACAGCGGTCCGCACCCGCGTCCCGCACACCAGGCACGGTTGACCGTGCCGGCGGTAGACGTAGCGGTGTGGTCCCGCATGGCCGTCGGTTGGCACGTGCTCTGCGCGCACGGTGTCGATCCGGCCGGTCGCCAGGCCGCCGCGCATGAGGTGCACCAGATCGCCCCACAGGACGTCCCACACCCCGCGACTGACTCCCCGACCGGGTACAGCCGGGTCGAGACGCTGGCGGTACAGGACCTCCGCCCGGTACGCGTTGCCCACGCCAGCGGTCACGGCCTGGTCCATCAGCAGCGCGGCCAGCGACCGCCGCGAACGGTGCAGCGCGTGCCAGCCGCGCTCCGGGTCGGCATCATCACGCAGCGGATCAGGCCCCAGCCGAGCCAGCAGTGCTGTGCGCTCGTCACCGGTGACGAGCTCGCACGCCGTGGGGCCCCGCAGGTCGGCAACCGCTCGCTCCGAGCGCAGCCGCAAACGGACGGCACCTCGCGGGGGCTCGAACGGCGCCGTCGCGGTGACGAACGTCCCGTACAGCCCGAGATGCACGTGCAGCAGGTGCTCGTGCTCGAAGGTGCAGAACAGGTGCTTCCCGTACGCCTCGGCAGACTCGAAGCGGGCACCGTCCAGCAGCGCCGCGCCTGCGGCGAACCGGCCCTGGGGGCTCGACGCGCCGACGACGTCTCCGGCGAAGCGAGAGGCGAGCTCCGCCGCCAACCGGTGCAGGGTGTGGCCCTCGGGCATAGCGGTCAGCCTGCTGGACGAGCGGGCAGTCGACCGCTCCCGGCTGCACGGTCCGCGTCAGGTCACCGACGCCTACCTCCTCGCGCTCGCCACCGCACACGGTGGGCGCTTCGCCACGTTCGACCGCACCCTGTCCCCGGCTGCGGTGGGCGGCGCCAGGCAGGAGCATCTGACCATCCTGTAGCGACCCTGGCCCTGGCGCGGTGGTGCGGTCTCCTCGCGACGCTGGCCTCCGCCGGCGTCGTCAGTGGCTCGAGTTGCGACGCTCTGGCGGCGGCTTCGCGGGGCCGCACGTCGTCGAGCCCAGACGAGCGACGCTGCTACTGGGGGTCCATCACCTCGTCGGCGATGCTTCGGTCCGTGGCCGGGTGCTCGACAAGCGCCAGGATCCGGTTCGACATGAAGCGTGCGGTACGGACGGGCGACCCACCGCGGGTCACCTCCGTCACCTCGACGATGCCCCGACCGGTGTTGATCTCCACCCGACGTCCGTTGCGAGTCGCGCTTACCTCGTAGGTGCGCACCTCGTCACCGGCGTCGATGACGATCTCGACCCGGTCACCTCGCACCCCGAAACGGTACCGCCGCGACGCCTCGCCCGAGGAGTCCTCGCCCGGTTGGCACCCGATCGACCCGCCGCGCCAAGCGCGTGGCCGGCCGCGGAACACCTCGCACCGGGCGACCGTACAGCTGGGCGGTCGACACCAGCACGGACGCCGGCGTCGACCGGCACGGAAGCGGCGTCGACCGACACGGAGCCTAGCCGTTGCCCGGCGCGACGGGGGACAATCATCGAGGATCACCCAAATCGAGTCGGCCGGCAGCCGCTGACAGCGGAGGTGGCGATGCACGTCTTGCTGGAGACCGACCGCCTCGTCCTGCGCCAGTTCACTCCTGCCGACGTGGACCACCTGGTGGAGCTGGACGCCGACCTCGAGGTGATGCACTTCATTACCGGCGGCCGACCGACCCCACGCGCGGAGATCGAGCAGGAGGTTCTGCCGGCGTGGCTCGACTACTACACCCGTACGGCACGTCTCGGCTTCTGGGCCGCCGAGGACAAGGCGACCGGGCAGTTCGTCGGCTGGTTCCACCTCCGCCCCGGCGAGGGGCACGGCGACGAGGAACCCGAGCTCGGCTACCGGCTTCGCCGCACCGCCTGGGGCAAGGGGTACGCCACCGAGGGCTGCCGGGCCCTGATCGACATGGCCTTCGCCGAGCTCGGCGTCCAGCGGGTGCTCGCCGAGACGATGGCCGTGCACACCGCGTCCCGCCGGGTCATGGAACGGTCCGGGCTGCGCCTCGTCCGCGAGTTCCACGCCGACTGGCCCTACCCGATCCCCGGCGACGAGCTGGGTGACGTGGAGTACGCGATCACCCGCGCGGAGTGGGAGCAGCCGCCGGAGGCGACGTAAGGTGCCGGCGGCCCGGGTGTCAGCACAGCGACGTGGACACACGTGCACAGTGACTAGCCGCTACGGTGAGAAGCTACCTCGCCCTGGCGCACGTCGACGACGGGCTGCTGCTGAGCTGGGTCTTCGGCGCGGCTGTGGTCGAGCTGGAGCCGTTCCTCGACCGGTACGCAGCGTTGCTCGACGACCCGGGCGCCCACGACCGTTAGGCCTCAGCGGCCGACGTCGTCGAGCAGCCACGGCTCGGCCGGGGCCGAGCAGCGGATCACGCTGATGTTGCCACTGCGCTCGAGGATGATCGACTCGACCTCGTCGCGCCGCCGCACACCGGCCGACCGCAGCTCTTGGCGCAGGTCGTCCACGGTGACGTGCGCTCGGCGCATGTTCTCGCTCAGCATCTGGTTGCGGCTCATCAGCAGCACCGGCTGCGGGGTCACCGCCCGCCGCGCGATCGGGTTGCGGTGCAGCCACCACAGCACCCCGCGTACGGAGAACAGCGTGACGAGCGCGACGACGCCTCTGGCAAGCGTGGGCGACACCAGCAGCGCCGTGCGTCCCATGACCGCTCCGGTCATCACGACACAGCCGAGGTCGATGCTGGACAGCTGGGCGATGCTGCGCTGACCGATGAGCCGGACGAGCACCAGGAACACGGCGTACATGGCGGTGGTGGACAAGACCACCAGGGCGGCGATACCCCAGCTGGCGGTGAGCTCTGCGGACATGGCGCCTTCCTTGACCTGCCAGGGTCGTGCCGACGTGGCCTCGACCAGGTCTGCGCACCACCGGACTCGGGTAGACGCCCTTCCTACCCCATCCCGGTCGGCCCATGCGCAGCGCTGGCCGCGGCCATCGCGGCCACTCGAGGCGGTGATGGTAACGTCCTGCCATGCGCACTACCATCGACGTGGCAGGGCGGATCGTCGTGCCCAAGGTTCTGCGGGACCAGCTCGGTTTCACCCCCGGTGCCGAGCTCGAGGTGGACGCGGTGGACGGCCGGCTCGAGATCGTCGCTCCTTCGCGGGTCAGCGTCGAGGACGGCCCGCACGGCGTGCGATTCGTGGCCGACGATGCCCGCCCGGTCAGCGCCGGCGAGGTACGAGCGCTCACCGAGCGGAGCCGGCGCTGAGGCCGACCGCCGACACCAGTGCGGTCGTCGCCGCCCTGTCCGGCTGGCACGAGGCGCACGGCTCTGCCGCCCACGGGCTTCGCGGCGTCAGGGCGCTGCCCGAGCAGGTGTCGCTCGAGACGTACTCCGTCCTCACCCGCCTACCTGCTGGCCTGGCCGTCTCCGGCGACAACGCCGCCGACGTCTTGGCTCAGCGCTTCGAGGACACGCCCCTGCGGCTACCAGCGCGGGCTCGTCAGGATCTGCTCGGCACTCTCGCCGAGGCCGGAGTGACCGGCGGATCGGTGTACGACGGGCTGGTGGCGCTCGAGGCGGCGTCGGCGGGACGCACCCTGCTGAGCCTGGACGTGCGGGCACGGCGAACGTACGAACGACTCGGTGTCAGCTTCGAGATGATCGAGACCTGAGCCACCCCCGGCCGAGCCTCTGCCCCGCGGCCCTCGCCCCCGGCAGAGGCTGTTGACCGCGAGGCACCCCTGGTCCGGCACCAGCAAGACCGGCAGGGCCGGATGGCGATCCGGCTGGCGCGTCGAGTGCTACCCGCGAGTTCGGCGGGGGCGGCCACTCCCCCGTCCGGGCAGCGAGATCGGTGCCCGGTCGATCGGCGCCTACAGTGACGGTCGTGGCAGCGACCGTCCGCACCGGCAGTGGCTCGGTGGTCGACGAGCCGCTGCCGCAGCGGCCACCGAGTCGACCGGTCGGCGATCCCGAGGTAGGCGAACCTCCCCTGGCCCGCATCTGCGACCGCGCGGTCGACCTCGCCGTGGTCGTGCTCGCCACCTGGACGCTGGTGTACCACGGCTGCCTGCTGCTGCGAGTCAGTGTGCCCTGGGCGGTGTCTGCCGAGGTGGGGGCGCTCGTCCTGGGTGCGGTGGTAGTCCGGCACCGGCGGTATCGCCGGTCCCACGGGCGCCCTCGGGATGAGCCCGCCATCGACACGATCGACACCACCAGAGCGCTGGCACAGGCCAGGGCCCAGACGGCACTGATCGGGACGACTGTCGTCGCCGCCGCGATTGCGGCCGTAGTAGTAGCCGCCGGCTGGGTCTGGCCGGTTGCCGCGGCGGGCTGGCTGGTCGCGGCCGGGACCGGCACGGCATGGGCGGCGCTGCGCCTGCGGGCCCCGGGCCGCACTGCTCCGGCCCGACCGAGCGGGAGGGGCGCCGCCTGGACGGCGCTCGCGTGGGCGACCGCGCTCGCGCTGCTGTCGGTCGTGACCCTGGCCCCCAACCCCGATGACCTCTACTACGTGAACCTGTCGCAGTGGATCGCCGAGCACGGGACGTTCCCGCTGCGAGACACGATCTTCTCCGACCTCGTGTTCCCCATGTCCAGCTGGCCACCGATGGCCTCCTACGACGCACTGACCGGTGCCCTGGCGTACCTGGCCGGGGTCAACGCCGCGTCCGTGGTCTATCTCGTGGTGCCGCCGCTGGCGACGTTCTTGTCCGTGCTGGCCCTGTCCCGGCTCCTGCGGGCCTGGCGGGTGGCGGCACTCCCGGTGGCCCTCTCCCTCGCTCTGGTGTTCCTGCTCTTCGACGGCGGCGACGGTTACGCCGCGCCGGGCACCCTGTTCCTGACCCGGATCTGGCAGGGCAAGGTGATCCTGCTGTGCTTGCTGGTGCCCGTCCTGCTGGTGTACGCGCTGCGCTTCGCCGCGCGGCCGAGCCGGGCCAACGCCGGGTGGCTGGCCGCCGGCGGGGTCGCCGCGGTGGGGCTCAGCACGACCGCGATGTTCCTCGTGCCACTGCTCGCACTGGGTGGCGCGGCGCCCCTGCTGGTGCGCCGACGTGGGCGCGCCGCCCTGGGCGGTTTCGCCGCCATGGCCGCCTATCCGCTCGCGGCCGCAGCCGTCACCCTGGCGGTCGGAGGACGGTCCGCAGACATGTTCGAGCTGCGGCGGCTCTACCGTTTCGACCCGTCGTGGTTCGGGCCCGAGATCCTCCGCGACGGTCTGCTCGGGCTGGTCGTGGTGGTCGCGGTCCTCGGTGGCGCCGTACTCGTCCCGCAGCGAGACGCACGGGTGACCACGGGGGTACTGGTCTTCCTCACCGGGGTCACGTTCGTGCCCGGTGTCACCGAGCTGTCCGGCGACCTGGTGGGTCTCGGCCCCACGCTGTGGCGGGTCTCCTGGGTGGCGACGATCGCCGCGCTCGTCGGCGTGCTGGGAGCGCGCCTTGCGACGATGCCGACCAGTCGCCCGCTACGCGGGCTCAGTGCGGCGGCGCTCGCCCTGGTGATCGCGTTCGCCGGCGTACCGATCTGGTCCGCGGCCAACGGCGTCGATCTCGAGCTGCGACCACACTGGCAGCACGGACCGGAGTCGGTGCGGACCGCGGAGCTGCTCATCGACCACGCCCGACCCGGCGACCTCGTCCTTGCCCCGGACGATCTGTCCATCACCGTCGACGTGCTCACGACCCGCGTCAAGACCGTCGCTCCGCGGGCGTACTTCATGGACTACCTGCGTGACGACCCACGCTTCCACTTCCCCGCCCGGCTGGCGCTCGTCACGTTCGCCGACGAGCTCCCGGTCCGCGGCTACGCCGCACGGGTTGCGAGGGCCCTGGACGTGCTGGACGTCGACCACGTGTGCCTGCCACGAGAAGCCGAACAGCAGCTGGACTTCGTGGTGTCACAGGGTTACCAGCGCAGCGTCGGCACGCCCTGGTACGCCTGCGCGTCACGCTGAGCCCGCGGAGCGCCGTCGGCGGGCAAGGTGACGCAGCTGGCGCGCGCTAGGCTCCGCGCCTGACGGTGCCCCGGCTGAGGGGCACCACCCGACACCTCGTCGAGGGAGGCATCCGCATGCGCATCCTGGTACTGGGCGGCGACGGCTACCTCGGCTGGCCCACGGCGATGTACCTGTCCGGTGCCGGCCACGACGTCGGTGTCCTCGACAACGCGGTGCGTCGCCAGTACGACCACGAGCTCGGGTCGGGCAGCCTCGTCCCGATCGAGTCGCTGCAGAACCGGGTGCGGGCCTGGCACGAGCTGGCGGGTCGGCGCATCGACGTCTTCCCCGGTGACCTGCTCGACGCCGACTTCGTCTACGAGACGGTGCGTGCCTTGCGTCCCGACGCGATCGTGCACTTCGCCGAGCAGCGGGCCGCGCCGTACTCGATGATCGACCGCAAGCACGCGGTCTACACACAGACCAACAACGTCGTCGGCACGCTCAACGTGATGTTCGCGATCGGCGAGCTGGACCGCGACATCCACCTGGTCAAGCTGGGCACGATGGGTGAGTACGGCACCCCCAACATCGACATCGAGGAGGGGTGGCTGGAGGTCAGCCACAAGGGCCGCACCGATCGGGTGCTCTACCCGAAGCGGCCGGGGTCCTTCTACCACCTGTCGAAGGTGCACGACAGCCACAACCTCGAGTTCGGCTGCCGGATCTGGGGACTACGCGTCACCGACCTCAACCAGGGCGTGGTATACGGCCAGGAGACCACCGAGTCGGCACTGGACCCCCGGCTCGCGACCCGCTTCGACTACGACGCGGTGTTCGGCACCGTGCTCAACCGTTTCGCGATCTCCGCGGTGCTCGGCCAGCCGCTGCTCGTGTACGGCGGCGGCAGCCAGACCCGCGGGATCATCGACATCCGCGACACCGTCGAGTGCATCCGCCTCGCCTGCGAGTCGCCGGCACAGGCAGGCGAGTTCCGTGTCTTCAACCAGGCGACCGAGAGCTACTCGCTGGCCGAGCTGGCCAAGATCGTCGCCAACACCTACCCCGGCCCGGTCGACGTGGAGAACGTCGACAACCCACGCGTCGAGACCGAGAACCACTACTACTCGTTCGCGCACAGCGCGCTGGAGGCGCTCGGTCTGCGCCCGCACCTGCTCTCCGACACACTGCTCGACTCGATGTTCGGGCTCATCGAGCAGCACCGGGACCGGGTGGACCTCGACGCGCTGCGGCCGAGCATCGACTGGCGCCGGACGAGCAACCCGACCGCCGTCGGCTCGTGACGGGGTCCGCCGAGACGCTGCACGTCCTGGTCACCGGTGGGTCCGGCTTCATCGGCCGCCACGTGGTCGACCGCCTGCTCGGGGCCGGGCACCGGGTCACCGTCGCCGACCACTACGAGCACGGTGACGCCGCGGTCGGCATGGTCACCGGCGACCTGTGCGACCCGTCGACGCGCTCGGCGGCGCTGACGCCCGAGCTGGACGCGGTCGTGCACCTGGCCGCGGCCACCTCGGTGCTGGGCTCGATCGAGCGTCCGTCCGAGGTGCACCGCACCAACGTCGAGATGACCGCCGGGCTGCTCGAGCTGAGCCAGCAGCGCGGCGTCGGCACGTTCGTGCTGGCCTCGACCAACGCGGTCGTCGGCGACGTCGGGTCCGGCACCATCACCGAGGCGCTCCCGCTTCGGCCGCTGACCCCGTACGGCGGCACCAAGGCGGCGGCGGAGATGCTGGTGTCGGGCTATGCCGGCGCGTACGGGCTGCGGGCTCCCGCGGTGCGGCTGACCAACGTGTACGGGGCGGGCATGGCGCACAAGGACAGCTTCGTGCCTCGCCTGCTGCGGGCCGCGGCGCGCGGCGACGGGGTCGAGATCTACGGTGACGGCGAGCAGCGGCGTGACCTGGTCCACGTCACCGACGCGGCCCGCGCGCTCGTGGCCGCCGTGCGCAACTGGCGGAGCGGGCCGGTCATCGTCGGCGGCGCCCGCTCCTACACCGTCAACGAGATCGCCAAGGCCGCCCGCGACGCCACCGGTCGACCGATCCCAGGCACACACGTGGCTGCCAAGCCCGGCGAGATGCCGGCCGTGGTGGTCGACATCGGCCGGGCCCGCTCGTTCGGCTTCGAGCCTAGGACCGCCCTGCTCGACGGCATGCGCAGCGCCTGGGACGACGCACAGCGGGCGGCCTGGCACGTCGCCGGACCCGATCGCCCGGCACCCAACCATGCCGCACGCTGACCGCCCACCGGCGCGGCACCGCGGCGACGAGGTGGACCGGGCCGCTCTGACGGGCTTCCGAGCCCGTTACGGGGCTCCGGCGTTGGCGCCCGTCGTGATCGTGATCGCGGCGTACAACGAGGCCGGCGGGCTGGCCCGCGTGCTCACGTCGCTGCCCACCTCGGTGTGTGGGCTGCCGGCCGACGTGCTGGTCGTCGACGACGGCAGCACCGACGAGACCGCCGCGGTGGCCGAGCAGTCGATACGCAACGGCGCCGGTGCCGACGACGACCACGGGCGGACCTTCGTGGTCGCCTGCTCCCGCAACCGGGGGCAGGGGGCGGCCCTGCGGCTCGGCTACCGCCTCGCACGCGAGCACGGCGCCCGCTACCTGATCACCACCGACGCCGACGGACAGTACGACCCGTCCGACCTCCCGGTCGTCCTCGCACCGGTGCTCGCCGACACGGCCGACTTCGTCACCGGTTCACGGCGGCTGGGGCGCCAGCACACCTACGACCGGTTCCGACGGGCGGGTGTGCACGTCTTCGCGTGGCTGCTCAGCACACTGATCGGGCAACGGATCACCGACACCTCCTTCGGCCTGCGCGCCATGCGGGCCGAGGTGACCGCCGCGGTCACCCTGCACCAGCCGCAGTACCAGGCCGCCGAGCTGCTCCTCGGCGCCCACGCTCAGGGCTTCCGGATCGCGGAGGTGCCCGCCACCATGCATTTGCGCACCTGCGGCGGCACCAAGAAGGGTGGCAACCTGGTGTACGGCACACGCTATGCGCGCGTCGTGCTCGGCACCTGGTGGCGAGAGCTGGGGCCTACCGCGGCGAGGTCGAGGCGGAGGAGGACATCGGTGCACGTGACAGATGCGTCGAGTGCCGCGGCGCCACGGGGGCCGCGCCGGCGATGAGTACGTCGACGGTGGCCCGCACCGGCCGGCCGGCCGATGGCGTCCCGACGCCGAAGCCGCCCCGCGGCTGGCTCGTCGAGCACCGGCCGTTCGTCGTCGCGCTCGTGTTGGGGGCCGGCATCCGCGTGCTCGTGCTCGCGGCCTTCACGCCGGCCTTCATCCACAGCGACGGGCCGACGTACCTGGACTTCTTGGACACCCTCGCGCCCAACCCCGAGCGACCCGACGGCTACGGCCTCCTGGTGCTGCTGCCGCTGTCGCTGCTCACCGACGACGTCCGCGCGGTGGCGATCACCCAGCACCTGATGGGACTGCTCACCGCCGTGCTGATGTACGTCCTCCTGCGGCGCTGGCGGGTGCGCCGATGGCCCGCCACCCTGGCGACGCTGCCGGTGCTCTTCGACGCGCTGCAGCTGGTGCTGGAGCACACGGTGCTCAGCGACACGCTCTTCGACCTCGTCCTGGTGTCCGCCTTCGTGGTCCTCGGCTGGCGCCGTCGTCCGCAAGCGCGGCTCGCGTTCGCCGCCGGGCTGCTACTCGGGCTGGCGGTCACCGTACGGCTGGTGGGCGAGCCGCTCGTGCTCGCCGGGGTGCTCTACCTGCTGCTCCTCGGTGCCGGGTGGCGGCAGCGGGTCGCCACCGCACTCGCGCTGACCGTCGGCTTCGCGCTGCCCGTCGGCGCCTACGTGACGTGGTACCACCACCAGCGCGGCGTCTACGCGCTGTCGGAGTCGGTCGGCAAGGCCACCTACATCCGCACCACCACATTCAGCGACTGCGCCACGCTCTCGGTGCCCGGCTACCAACGCCCACTGTGCCCTCGCGAACCGCTCGGGCAGCGGCTCGACCCGACCGACTACGCCTTCCACGACCCGCGGACGCTCCCGCGGGTGAACCCGCCGCCGGGAACCACCCTCGACCAGGCGATGCTCGACTACGCCACCGCGGTGATCCGCCAACAGCCCGCCGACTACGCCAGGATCGTGCTGCGTGACGTCTCGCTCAACTTCGACGTGACACGCGTCAACCGCTTCGAGTACGACACCGCGTACAAGTGGCGCTTCGGCTCCTACGTAGATCGCGCACCCACCCCCTGGACCGGTCCGGCCTACACCGAGCACGGCGGTGACCAGCTGCGGGCGCACCAACCCTGGGCAGGCGCCCTCGGCGTCTACTCCTGGCTGGGCTACGTCCCCGGGCCCTTGCTGTTGGCGTGCCTGGCGCT
>JBBSMD010000061.1:0-10742 GCA_038233355.1 Propionibacteriales bacterium | reverse complement strand
CTCGAGCCGAAGCCTCATGCGCCGACGACGGCCCAGCCGAGACTGCGGGCTGCCTGCGCCTGCCGCACGTCGTAGGTGAGCACCCGCACCGCGGGCGCTCCTACCCGATGGGCGGCTGCCAGGTGCAGCGCGTCCAACGTCCGCGCTCCGGTGGTCTCCGCCAGATCCGCGGCAGTGCGCATCGTCGCCTGGTCGAGCGCGACGACCGCCGTGCGAGACCAGTCGGCCACGAACGCCTCCCGTGCGCGGGACAAGTCGGCGGGCACCGAGGCGAGGCGGCGGGTGAGATTGCGCCGCACCTCGACCTCGGTGTGCGCGGCCGTGACCCAGTCCGGATCGGCGTGCAGCAGGCGAGTCGCCTCGGCGCTGTCCGGCTCGGCGACGTACCGCTTGAGCAAGGCGCTGGTGTCGACGTACTGCACCGCTCACTCGCCTCGATCATCGTCGAGCAGCACTCGCAGCGGCGGACCCGGGGGCGGCACTACCGCCCGCACGTCCGCTGGCGGTTCGTTGCGCTTCCGCCGTATCCACCCTTCGGCTAGCCCCCGGTCGACGTGGTCCGACGCCGGCAGTGGCATGACGAGAGCCCGCGGACGACCACGGTCGGTCACCCGCAGCACTTCGCCGTTGGCGGCGCGCTCGACGTACTCCGACAAGTGCGCCTTGAGCTCGCGAATACCCACGTCCACGTAGTCATCATAGGCGTAGCATGTGACTACATCCAGGCGTTGGCTGACGTGTCGGCGCGCGCTGCGGCTGCAGCGCGTGGCGTCCACCGTGCCGCTGACCGCGCTCGACGGACCGGCTGCAACGGCGGCGCTGCGCAAGGCCGGCTACCTCCCCGTAACGCGAGGACGACGACGGTGTCCGGGTGATCCTGCGCCTGTGAACGCGGTCACCCCGGCAGGGCTGCGATCAGCGGCTCGAGCACCGCCTCCTCGTGCACGGCGACCCCACGCTCCCGCATCGCCGCCTCCAGCGCGTCATCCCACACGGCGGCCACCGGCGCACCCTGCAGGACAGGGGCGTCGGCACGCACGCGGCACAGGTAGTCACCGGCCGACATCAGCCAGGGCCGGCACCCGACCTCGGCCACGAGCCGGTTGGCGATCGTCACACCGGGCCAGTCGAAGTCGCCGTGGTACGCCAGGCGGGCACCCTGCGAGCCGAGCCGGCCCAGCACGTCGAGGGTGACCAGCCCAGGGTTGCCGGACGTGCAGACCACCGCCACGTCACCGCCGCGGGTCTCGGCCACCGCCTCCAGCACCCGCGGGTTCTCGCAGACCAGCACCCACGTGCCACCCGGCAGGCCGAGATCGGACCGGGCCAGGTCCCAGCCGGTGAGGTGGACCGGCGCTCCCGCCTCGGCGGCCAGCCCGAGCCGGTGCGCCAGCTCGCCGACCCCCGCGGGTCGCAGCCCCAGGCTGAGACAGGTCGAGGACACGGCGTCAGGGCTGATGCCGTACGCCTCCCACAGCCGCCGACGGTCACCCACCGAACCTGGTGCCGGCTCACCGGCCGCGGCCGCCAGCGCACGCGAGACCAGCGCCGCCAGCGTGCGTCCGTCGTCGAGAGCGTGCGCGTCACCGGTCACGTCGGCGGCCAGCTGAGTGCGTGAGGTGGCCGGTCGATCGTCCGAGCTGGTCAACGCAGCGGCCAGCTCCAACGCGGTAACAAGCACCCCGGCCGGGTCGGTGCGCGACGACACCCGTGACATCAGCCCGGAGCGGCGTACGCCGGCCAGCCACTCCTCTGCCCAGGGCAGCGGCACCGCCTGCGGGTGCGCCCGCAGCCACTCCCGCACCACGGTGAAGGGCTGCTCGCGCTCGCGGGTCAGCGCTGACCGCTCCGCGACACGGTTACGCACCGGCCCGTCGAGGGTCTCCAACACGGCGACCAGGCCGCCTTGCCGGGACCGTTCGCGCAGCACGGCGTCGAGGGTTGCGAGGTCCACCCGGGCGTGGTCGGCGACGCCCACGCGGCCGGTGAGCCCGCCGACCGCGTGCCGGGCGCCCCGATCGAGCCCGTCGACCCGCAGCACCCCGCGCGGCTCGACCCCGTTGCGCTCCAGGCGGTCGCGGGCCGCCCGCCAGACCGGTCGCAACGCCGGGTCGCGCACCCAGTCAGGCAGGCGGGCGGGCAGCCTGTCGCTCACGCACCGACCGCCTGTAGCCGAGCCCCGTCCCAGGTGTAGCGGTACTGGGCGATACCCCGCTCGGCCGGATCTCGCAGGGCCTCGTAGATCGACAACGAGGGCACCGTGTCGTGGTCGCCCCACAGTCGCTCGCTGGTGACCACGAAGTCGAGGTCGAGGGAGACCAGCAGACCGAACAGCAAGGGATGGGTGCGCACGTCGATCTTGGGGAACGCGTCGTCGAGCAGCACGAAGCGCGGCGCGTGCGGCGCGGCGCCGGCCAGCGAGGTGAAGTGCGCCGCAGCGGCCGCGAACAGCGGCAGGTAGCAGACCACCTTCTGCTCCCCTTGGGACAGCGGCGAGCGGCGGTGCAGGTCCTGCCAGCGCCCGACCAGCTCGGGGCGGGTGTAGCGGATGCGGAAGGCGTACCAGCGGCGGTAGTCGAGCGCACGGGCCAGGTGCTCGGTGTAGGGCTCCTCGGGTGCCTCTGCGCGCGAGGCCTCGATCAGCCGGTGCAGGGAGTCGCGCAGCGCGGCGCGTTCGTCGGGCAGCAGCGCCCCCACCGGCTGCCCGAGCAGGTCGACGGCACGCTGGGCGTCCTCGGCGACGTCGTCGCGAAGCTTCCAGGCGAGCCGCACGGCGATGCCCTGGGAGGTGGTGACCTCGCCGAGCAGCCGGTTCATGCTGGCGACGAGGTCCTCGGCGTCGAGGCGGCGGCGGCGCAGGACCTCGCCGAGGTCACCGATCAGGTGCTCCTCGAACAGTCGCCGCTCCCGGTCGGTGAGCAGCTCACGGTCGCGCCGTACGGCCGCAGCCAACCGGTCGGCGAGCACCGGCACCGGGTGCTCACCGCCGTCGTCACGGCCGAGTGCGGCCAGCAGGTCGGACCCGGCAACCCCCGGTACGGACACGACCCGCGGCTCGTGGTCGGCCGCGTCGCTGGTCGCGACGTCGCGCCAGGCGGCGTGCACCGCGGTGGCGTCGGCCGGTCGGGCCGGTTCGGGCAGGGCAGCGAGGCGGCGGGCCAACCGCAGCACGGCCGGCGGGACGGCGGCCTCGACGGTGACCCCACGCGCCAGCTCGTACGCCGCGCGGTCGCCCTCGACTGACTCGTCCCGGGCTGACTCGCTCTCGGCAGCGCTGCCCTCGGCACCGTCGCGCTCGGCTCGGTCGCCCTCAGCCGGGTCGCCAGCGGCCGCGACCAGCAGGCCCGGCGCGTCGCGCAGCTCGCCCAGGGCGTGGGCGGCGGTCACCGCGACGAGGTGCTGATCGCGGTAGCGCTGCTCGGCCGTGGTGTGCTCGCTCCTACTGCTGCCGAGCAGCTCGCGGCTGCGGTCGAGCTGCTGGCGCAGCCGCCGCTCCTCGACCTCGAGACCCGCGACCGCCGACCGCACCTGCGCCAGCCGCTCCTGCAGCTGGCGGACGTCGGCCCCGGCGGCCTCACGCAGCTCGTCGCGCTCCACGGCCAGCCGCTCGGCGTCAGCCACCCGCTGGTGCGCCTCGGCGCCGCGGCGCTCGGCGAGCTCGACGCTGGTCTGCCAGCCCGCCCAGTCACGCACCCACCGGCGCAGCCGGTCGTGCAGCTGAGCCGCAGAGTCCACGTGCCGGGTTGCGCGGGCCGCGACCTCTCTCAGCTGCTCGCGTCGTACCCCGAGGGCGTCGGAGCTGACCGGCAAGCCGTGCTGGGTGGCCAGCTCGTCCATCCGCCGCCGCAGCCCCGCGGCCTCCGCGCGGGCCTCGCGGGCCGCCCGCTCGGCCACCTGCGCAGCCCTCTCGGCCCGGGACAGCGCGGCGCCACGCTCGTCGAGCAGCGCCCAGGCGGTGAGCAGCCCGGCGTGCTCTGGTACGTCCGCCAGCCAGCCTTCGAGACCGGTGCGCCGCTCCTGCGCCGCGGCCTCGGCCGAGCGGGCGCGATCCCGCTGCTCCTTCGCCGCGCGAGCGTGCGCGTCCACCTCGTCGAGCCGGCGGCGGCGTTCGGCGGCGCGGGCGGTGGCGCCGACGTACTGGGCCAGAGGTTTGCTGGCGCGACCGACCAGGGGGCCGAGCCGCCACGAGCCGTCGACGCCGACCGCTGCTACCGACCCGGCGACCGGTTCACTCCCGATCCGGGCCAGCACCTGCTGCACCACCTGCGTGGTGACCGGGCAGCCCGCAGGCGGGTCGGCGAACAGCAGTCGGTGCAGGCCGGCTCCGTTGGCGACGCCGGGGCCGGCGGGCAGCACCACGTCGTCGCGGTCGGCGGCGAGGGCCGTGCCGTCACGACGTACCCAGGCGTCCAGCAGGCCCGACGCCTCCAGCGCTGCCTCCAGGCCGGCTCTCTGCGGTTGCGGCACCGGGTCGTGGAAGTCGACCAGCCGCCACAGGGCCGCGCCGTCCGTCTCGTCGCGCGGCGTGCGCGGCAGTGACGGAGCCGGGGGGGCTGGGTCTCGCTCGGCCTCGAGGACCCGGCGTCGCTCGGCCAGCGTGGTCAGCAGCTGCTCGGCGGCGACCCGTTCGGCCGCGGCACCGGCCTCGGCGCTGCGCAGCCGCGCCAGCTGCGGGCCGACCGCGGCCCTGGCCAGTGCGGCCAGCGTTGGAACCGTCGAGGCAGTCAGCTGCGGCAGCTCGACCGGCACGGCACGGGTGTCGGTCTGCCAGGCGTGGACCGCGGTGGCGAAGCCCTCCTCGGTCGCTGCGGCCCGCTGGGCCGCCTCGTCGCGTCGGACCCGCTCGGCCTCCGCTCGCAGCGCGGCCTCCTCGGCCTGCCGGGTACGGGCCTGGGCGCGGGCCCCGGCCGCCTCGTGCTCACGCCGGGCCGCCTCGACCACCTCGACGGCGGCCAGCCGTTCCCCGAGCGGAGCGCGCAGTGCCACCAGCGCGGCCACCTGCTCGTCGAGCTCGGCGCCGGCGGCGGCGGCGCGCTGGTCGTCGTCGAGGGGCGTCGTGGCGTCGGAGGCCGGCAGCGACACGCTCGGGTGCACGTCGAGCGTGACAGCGGCGTGGACGATGTCGTGGCTGTCTCGGGCGAAGTCGCTGGCCGCGACGCTGAGCGCGTCGGCGTCCTCGTGCACGGCGGTGGCCTGGGTGGCCGACCGGCGGCCGGCCTGGTGCGCGCTGTCCTGCGCTCGGGCGGCGACAGTGGCCGCCTGCTCGGCGAGGCGGTCGAGGTCGAGCAGACGCTGGTGGGTGCGCGCTTCGGGGCCGGTCTCCAGCGCGCGCTGGCGCTGCTGGTGCTCGCGCCGGGCGCCATCGACTGCCTGCAGCCGCTGCTCGGTCTCGGTGATCGCGCCGCGGTGTCGCTCGACGGCCCCGCGGGCCTCGACGAGGACGCCCTGGCGTCGGCCGAGCTCGCGGTGGGAGTCGGTCAGCTCGCCGGCGCGGGCGCGCAGGACCCCACGGGCGTACGCGGCGTACACCCTGGCGAACGCGGTGACGGCGTCGGCGGCACGGGCGCGTCGGTCGATCTGGTCGCCGAACGCCGCCAGCTCGTCGAAGGCGTCGCCGACCGAGCGGACCGTGCCGTCGTCGAGCTGGGGAAGCGCCTGGGTGAGCTGTTCGGCCAGGCGGGCCGGCGCGATGTCCTCGCCGACCTGCGGCTGACGCAGCCAGTACAGCAGCCGCAACAGCTCGTCGTACTGGTCGGGGGCCAGGCCGAACAGCACCTGACCGACGTGCTGCTTGTAGGGGCGGGCGGACTCGAAGAAGTGCCCGTCGGCGGCCATGGCGGCTCGGCACCGCTCCTTCGAGAGCGGCCCGGCGTCGTCCTCGAGCAGCAGTTCGTCGCCGACCCGGCGCGGGCAGCAGAAGAACCACGTCGACGCCGCGCGCGCCGTCGACGACGCGCGGATGCCGATGCCGCAGGTGAGGACCTCGGGCTCACCGTCGCTGTCCTCGCGGGCGAACTCGACCCACACGTACCCGGTGCGGTTGCCCTCGTGGCCGTCGGTCATCAGCCACAGCAGGCTGGTGTGGTGCTGACCGGAGGCGGTGATGCGCAGCTTGTCGCCGTCGAGGGCGAACGGCAGCAGCATCTCCAGTGTCTTCGACTTGCCGGCCCCGTTGGCGCCCCGCAGCAGCAACCGGCCGCCGGCGAACTCGAAGACCTGGGAGTCGTACTGCCACACGTTGAGCACCCCGGCCCGGTGCAGGCGGTAGCGGGTGCCCTCGGACGCGACGGCGTCGGCGCTGCGCAGCGGGCTCATGACTCCTCCGGTGACTCGTCGCTGAACAGTGAGGGCTGACCACCTGCGGCAGCCGCGGTGAGCACGGGAATGGCCCCGAAGCGGGCGGCCGCGGCGTGTAGCCACCACCCGCCCTCGACGCCGACCCGCAGCAGGCCCACGGTGACCAGCAGCTCTTGCGCGTCGGCGCGCACCCGGGCTGGGTCCTCGCGGTAGTCGCGGCGCAGGGCCACGCCCCAGGTCGAGAACACGTCGGTGGCGGCGGCGAGCACGTCTGCGGCGTCGACCGGCCACCAGGTGCGCTCGGACGGGGGCGCGTCAGCGGCGGTGTCCCGCACCCGGCGTACGAGCCGGTCGAGCCACAGCAGCGCGAAGTGCCGGGTCGAGCCGGAGCCGGGGAAGTCGACGTCGCTGAGCTCGTCGTCCGGGTCGACGGCCAGCGCACCCTCGGCGCGCAGCTCGAGCACCAGTCCGAGGCGGGTCCGGAGCCAGTCGGTCTCGCGATGGCGGTTGCGTCGCCACCACTCCGCCTGGTCCTCGCTCAGGTCGCCGACCGAGAGCACCGGTGACTCGACCAGCCGGCGGCGTACGGCCACCCGGGCCCCGCCGGCCGCCGAGGGCAGCGCGGCCACGTCGAGCAGGGCCTCGGGTGCCTCGACCGAGCCGAGCGGGGCGGCCAGCAGCAGCGTCAGCCGGTCGCGTCGGACGTCGAGCAGGGCCAGGGTGCGCTGGTCGGCCCAGTGCTCGAGGTCGCCGTCGCGCTCGAACAGCACCCCCCACTCGGTGAGCGCGAGGAAGACCGCGTGGAGCGCTCGCCGGTCGGTGACGCCGTCGAGGTCGAGCTCGATGCCGGCGTCGACCGCGGTGGAGCGCACCTGGGCGACCAGCTCGTCGACGAGCAGCTGGTTCTTGGCCCGGGTCAGGGCGGCGATCGTCAGGCACAGCAGCGCGTAGCCCCGGGGGGTGAACGCGCGTCCGGAGCGTCGCAGCAGCGGTCGGGTGGCGTCGCGGCCCAGGCCGGCCTTGAACAGCCGGGCCGCGTCGGGGGTGACCACCAGGCGGTAGCCGAGACCTTCGGCGAACAGCTGGGACAGCTCGCGGCGATGCCGGCGGACCAGGCGCAGGTCGTCGGCCCGGGCGGCTGTCGCCCGTCGAGATGGTCCGGTGCGGCGGTCGGTGGCCGGGGCCGGGTCGGCGTGCAGCAACGGCTCGCGGAGCAGGGCGCGGGCGGCCTGGCGGCGCTCGGTCGCCGCGTGCAGGTCGGGCGCGGCGGCTGGGCGCTCGACCCTGGGCTCGGCCGTGCGGGTCATCGGGCCTCCCCTGCTGCCCGTGCTGCGGCTGCTGGCGCGTGGCTCATCCCGACGCCCTCACCGCTCGGCTCGATGCCCGGACGGGCTGGACCGCTCCGGCACGGGCCGCCTCGATCGCGAGGGCGGTGTCGACCAGGCAGAGCCGTCCGGCAGGGCTCGACACGACGGTGTCACGACCGGGGGTGCGCCGCGCCGACAGCCGGAAGGCCGGTCGGTCGGTGACCGTGGCGGTCGCGTCGGCCCCCGCCGACTCCCCCGGCCCGATCGGGGCGCCGTGGTCGGCCAAGGCCCGGGCGTACACGTCGAGCAGTGCGCCGCGTGCCTCGTCGGACAGCCGCAGGTGCCTCGGCTCGCCGGCCTGCGCGGCGATCTCGGCCAGGGCGGCTCGGCGACGGCGCTCGACCGCCTCCCGGTCGGCCAGCCGGGCCTGCTTGGCGGCGGTGAAGTCGGCGGTGCGACCCGAGCGCCCGGCGACCTTGCGCTCACCGGCGCGGCGCAACATCACCGGTACGTCGGCCGCTGGTGCCTGCCACCACGACTCGGTCGCGGCAACGGGATCGGCGCTCTCATCGACTGCGAAGCCGAGGTGGCGACAGGAGTACAGACCGAACGCAGCCGTCCACAACGCGTGGGCCGTGTCGTCGTCGGCGCAGTCGAACCAGCCGGCGAGCCGGACCAGGTCGGCGTAGCGGCTCTGCTCCCGGTCGCCGGCCGAGGCGATGCGGCGCAGGTTGACCAGCAGCGCGCGCATCGCCTCCGTGGCCAACCGTCGCACCCCGGCGGCGTCGGAGTCGCGACCCGCGTCGCCGACGAACCAGGCGTGCAGGCTGACCCAGTCGTCGGTCGCCAGTCCGCGCGTGCGGCGGGCGGTCTGGCCGTCTATCGAGACCAGGCGCTCGCCGGAGTTGGCTCGCGCCACCAGGGCCGGCACCGCTGGCTCGACCCCGGCGAGGGCCTCGGCGATCTGCGGCATGTGCCGGGCGATGTCGTCGACGAAACGCTGCAGGTAGTCGAGCAGCGCGGTCTTGAACACCTGGAACTCCGCACGGCCCAGGTCGTAGCGCACCAGGACCTGCGCGAGATAGGTGTAGAAGTCGCGGGTCGAGTCGACCAGGCGCTCGAACTGCGCGAACACCGTGCCGATCTCACGGGCCACCTCGTCGGGATCGGAGCCGGCCAGTCTCGCCTCGCCGTACGCCCGCAGCCGCTGCAGCCCGGCCAGGATGCCGCCGAGCATCTCGCTCGACACCTCGGTCGCGCTGTCGGCGTGCTCGAGCAGCTGCTCGACCATGCGGTGGACCAGCTCACCGCGCTGGGTCAGCTGGTAGCGAGCCCGGTTGGTGAGGTACTCGCGCAGGCTGCGCGCCTCGGTCTCGCGGGGGCTGCGGGCCAGGTTGTGGTGCTCGACCAGGTAGGACAGTCGTGCGTCGACGGTCTCGACGTCGAGCTCGAAGCCCTGCTCCGCCAGCCGCTCCGCGACCTCGGCGGCGGACTGGTCGGACAGCAGGCCGGAGATGCCGCCGGTGAAGCTGCGCATGATCGCCAGGTAGCTCGCCGCCTCCTCGTTGACGGCGTACCGCAACGCCTCGAGCCGAAGCCGTTGGTCTCGTGCGAGTGCCGGTTGGGACGCCGCGCCGGACCAGGGGTCACGGCTGGTCTCCGCGGTGTGGTCGTCGAGTGGGTCGCGTGCGGTCGCGACGGCGTCGTCCTCCGGCATGACACTGTTCTACCGGCCCCCTCCGACAGGGTCGGACTCCGGCTGCGTGAGTCGGCGACTTTCCGCCCATCGCACGGTCGAGGCATGTGACTGGTGCGTCCGGTGGGGCAAGAGGCACGTCACGTGGCCGATGGTGCCGCGGTCGTGCCAGCGACGATCGCGCCGCGGCGCACGGCTGGCGATGCCTCCCGGTCAGGCCAGCGCGAGAGCCGGCAGCTCCGCCATGGCGTCGAACACGTCAGCGCCGGCGGCGGCCAGTTCCGCCGGAGCGGTGAGACCGCCGCCGTAGCCCAGCACCCGCATATCGGCCGCGGCCGCCGCCTGCACCCCTGGGACGCTGTCCTCCACCACGACGCACTCCCCCGGCGCGTACCCCTGTGCGGCGGCAGCGTGCAGGAACAGGTCGGGCGCCGGCTTGCCGTGCGCGACGTCGACGGCGCTGTAGATCCGGCCGACGAAGGTGTCCCATAGCCCGGTCAGGCCCAGGACGAGCCGCAGCCGGTCGTGCCCGCTTGACGACGCGATGCAGGTGGCTGACCGGGCGGCTACCTCCCGCACGGCGTCGACGACCCCGTCGACGGGTTGCAGCTCCGCCTCGAACAGCTCGTGGGTGCGCTCGCGGAGGCGGTCGTACCACCCGTCGGGGGGCGCACCGACGCGCCGGGTGACCTCGGCTTGCAGGTACGCCTCGCTGCGGCCCACGAACCGCTCGATGACCTCCTCCTGCGTCAACGGCCAGCCCAGTGCGGTGATCTCCGCCGCCTCGAGCCGGGTGACCAGTCGCTCGCTGTCGACCAGGACGCCGTCGCAGTCGAAGATCACCAGACGTCGGGGCACGCGTCGCAGGGTACGACCGGACGCGACGTGGCCGCTGCTCCTAGCTCCTGTCTTTCCCCGCCGGCCAGAGAAGCGACGCCGCCGCGCCTAGTCGGAGGTGACCAGGCCAGCAGCGTGAGCCCTGGCCGGCGCGGCAGCGGTGTCACACTGTCCGGGTGAGCGAGCAGTCTGCGAGCGCGCCGACCACCGTCGCCGTCGAGGCGCTCCGTCGAGCCGGAGCGCGGTTCGCGTACCTGCACGGCAGCCGCATCAGTGGAACGGCCGGGCCGGACTCCGACACCGACGTCGCTGCCTGGTTCGGCTCCGGCGCACCGCAGGCGTACGAGGTCGACCTGCCGTCGGGTGTGGATCTGCTGATACTCGACAACGCGCCGCTCGAGCTTGCCGGCCGGGTGGCTCACCGCGGGCGGCTGCTGTTCTGCAACGACGAGGTGGCCCGGGTGCGGTGGGAGGCCACGACCCGCAAGATCTACTTTGACGAGCTGCCACGACTCACCCGCGCGCACCGCGAGTTCAGCCAGGCCGTACGCCGTGGTCGATGAGGTCCGCGTCCTCCGCTTGCTGCGGTCCATCACGGACGACCT
>JBBSMD010000060.1:0-10748 GCA_038233355.1 Propionibacteriales bacterium | reverse complement strand
GGTGAGGCTGGCCGTGTCGAGCGCGGCCGACACCACGGTGCAGGTGTGCTCCCAGATCTCGACCGGGTCGTGCTCGACCCAGCCGGCGCGCGGCAGCAGCTGCTCGTGCTCGAGCTGGTGGCGCGCCACCTCCCGACCGTCATGGTCGAAGATCATGCAGCGGGTGCTCGTCGTGCCCTGGTCGATCGCGCCGACGAAGTCCGGCATGCCTGCTCCTGCCTGATGGGGGGTCTGATCGATCCTCCCACCAGGCAGGGCCGATCAGCTCGACTCGACCACATGGGTTGGCGCGCCGTGCACGGCCGGGATCTGACCCATGCGGCCGGCCGAGAAGTCCTCGAACGCCTGGATGACCTCGAGCCGGGTGTTCATGACGAACGGGCCGGCCCACGCCAGCGGCTCGCGGATCGGCAGGCCGCCCAGCACCACGACCTCGAGGGTGGGCGAGCGGGTCTCCTGCCGCCTGGCCGCGCCCACCTCCACCACGTCACCGGCACCCAGCACGGCCAGCTGACCGGTCCCGATCAGCTGGCCGAGCCCTCCGACGGTGCCGTGGCCGGCCAGCACGTAGACCAGCGCGTTGAAGTCATGCCGCCAGGGCAGTCGCAGTCGCGCCCCCGCCGCGAGGGTCGCGTGCACCATCGCCATCGGAGTGTGCGTGGAGCCGGGCCCGGCATGACCGGCGACCTCGCCGGCGATGACCCGGACGACGGCGCCGGAGTCGGGCGTCGTCACCAAGGCGACGTCGCGACCACGCAGGTCCTGATAGCGGGGCTCGGCCATCTTCATCGACCGGGGCAGGTTCACCCACAGCTGCAGGCCGTGGAACAGACCGCCGGAGGCCACCAACCACTCGGGAGGCTTCTCGATGTGCAGCAGCCCCGACCCCGCGGTCATCCACTGGGTGTCGCCGTCGGTGATGGTGCCACCGCCGCCGGTGCTGTCGTGGTGCTCAAAGACGCCGTCGAGCATGTAGGTGACGGTCTCGAAGCCGCGGTGGGGGTGCCACGGCGTGCCCTTCGGCTCACCCGGTGCGTACTCCACCTCTCCCATCTGGTCCAGATGGATGAACGGGTCGAGCTCGCCGAGGTCAACCCCCGCGAAGGCCCGTCGCACGGGAAAGCCTTCGCCCTCATACCCCTGTGGCGCGGTGGTGACCTGCTTGACGGGCCGGGTGACCGCGACGAGCTCGGGCTCGGTGATGCAGGGCAGGACGGTGACGTCGTCGACGGTGATGGCCGGCATGCTGATCGCCTCCTCGGGCTGACCCATGCAACGCTAGTTGAACGATCAATATTCTAGCGTGGGAGCGGGAGCCTAGGTCGATCGACGTCTTGACCGCCTGGTTTCATCCACTCGCAAGGCGTAGCCGCTGGACAGTTGCGCACCGTTCAGATCGACGACGGAAGGCGGCGGCACAGAGCGAGCAAGGTTAAGGCTGATCGAGCACTGGTCGAGCCAGTTCATGACCCGTCACACGGACTTCGGCCCATAGCTGGGCCGGATCCAGTCCCCGCGAACGCGCAGTTGCGGAGAGGTACGTCCAGGCGTCACTGGGCCGGCGCTGTGCATAGCGAAGTCTGAACACGTTGGACACGCTGGACTGAAGTCGCTGCTGCAGCCCGGGCAGCTCGAGCAGTAGACTCCCCACGGCTCGGATCGGGTCGTGTCCCAGCCTCTCCACGACAACGACCACCGCCTTGGTCGCCACGATCGCCGCGACCTCTTCAGGGATGTTGAGCATCCGGTAGTTGTTGGTGACGAGTCCGTGGAACCCGAGCTGGCTGAGCGCGATGAACAGGTCCCGGTCACTCACCTCTGATAGCCGCGCATCGATGTTGGCCAGATGAGTCAGCTGAACGTCGGCCGGCAGATAAGGGCGAACGGCCTCGATCACAGGCGTCGGGAAGTTCTGGTCCAGCGCCAGTCGCAAAGGCTCGTCGTTCACGCGGCGAGTACGTCTGTGCTCAACTGATGCTCGAGGTCGATCCCCTCGCGCACGGCGTCAGCACCGACCCCGTACATGTCCGAGATGGCCTCGGCTGTGAAGCCGCGGCGGGCAAGCGCCGCCACGGCCTGGGTGGTCACGCGGGAGTGGGCGATGTGCGGCTCCCCCGCTACTTTGGCCGGGACGATCCGCAAGTGACGGCCAGGACGCAGAAGATGCGGTCCGTTTCCCCCTCCCTCATGGAAGGGAGCCACGAGCTGGAGGGCGCGTTCAGGCAAGAGAGCGGGTTGCCCGTGCGTGTCGAGGACGCCTCGAGGAGTGTTCACGAAGATGTCACCGCGCTGGTCCACGAGCAGCGGAGACTCGCACTCCGCCTGCCACAAATCCACCCCCAAGCCGTCGAGAAGAGACAACGCCATCCGTACCTGCGACATGGGGCTAGCTGGGAGGGCCTCATCGTCGTCGACCGCTTTGGGGTGGCGCAGCCACGACACGACGCGTAGCGCCATCAGGTCCGAGAACGACCACAACCTCTCGCGCACCGCCGACACGGAAGGTTCAACGATCCCGTGGTTTGCCCACCAGTACACGGTCGACCTGGGCACACCAGACAAGGCGGCTGCTCGACCAGCGTCGTAGCAGCCATCGGCAGCCGCCCTGACCAGCGGTGAAGCGACGTCCGCCTGCGCCACCCGGCACCTCCCGTTCAATGCCGCCACGGTAGCGCTCGGATGGCCATGGATCGGCCACAAGTACCCGCTCACCGCATTCGACCTGCACGCGAGGCACTCCCACCACCGCCCGGCGACGGGGCGAGAGGACATCGGCTAGACAACCCCGGACGTCGTCGCCCCCACCCGCCGAGCCCAACGGACTCGGTCAGAGTCTCTGCTGGCTCACCCGGCCGGGGGGATGTTCTGGTTGACGTGGAACAGGTTGTCCGGGTCGTAGCGGTGCTTGACCGCGGCGAGCCGGTCGTAGTTGCCGCGGTACGCCGCACGGATCCGGTCGCGGCCCTCGTGCATCAAGAAGTTGACGTAGGTACCGCCGGCCGACGTCGGGTGCAGCTCCTCCCAGTAGTCCTGCGCCCAGCGCGAGATCGCTGCCGCGTTGGCCGGTTCGGGGTCGACCCCGACGATCACCGCGGCCCATCCGCCGTCGCGGTAGGCGAACGCGGTCTCGTCCGCGGCGACGCGTGCGGCCGCACCGCCGATCGGGTACATGTGGATGGTGGAGTGCCCGGTCGGCAGCTGCGCGCCGTACTTCTCGTGGACCGCGATCGCGGCGTCACTGATCTCGGTGCAGAAGTCGGAGCGCCAGTACCACTGCAGGCCGGCCGGGTAGAGCCCGTCGAAGGCCTGCTGCAGCGCGTCGAACGGCATCTCGTGCAGGCCGACGAGCAGCGGTGAGCCAAACTCACGGACCGGTGCGGTGACCTCCTCGGCGCGATCCAGCGGCCCGGTGTAGCACCACACGATGCCGCAAGCCTTCCGCCCCCACAGGTGCTCGGGAAACGGCGGCACCGGCGGCACGGTGAGCAGGGCGATCCAGCCACTGAGCTCCTCGGGCAGGCTGGGCAGCAGCGCGCGGTACCAGCGCATCACCTCGCCGGTGTCGGCCAGATCGTAGAAGACCGGTCCACCGAAGATCCTGCCCTCGTCACCGATCGGGTGGCCGCGGAACGTGAACGAGGTTACGACTCCGAAGTTGCCACCGCCACCGCGCAAGGCCCAGAACAGGTCGGGGTGGGACTCGGCGTCGGCGTGCACCAGCGACCCGTCGGCCAGCACCACGTCGGCGGCGAGCAGGTTGTCGACGGTGAGGCCGAAGCGCCTGGTGAGGTAGCCGATGCCGCCGCCCAGGGTCAGACCACCCACGCCGGTGCTCGCCAGGAAACCCGAGGGGGTCGCCATCCCGAAGGCCACGGTGGCATGGTCGACGTCACCCCACGTGCAGCCGCCGTCGACACGGACGGTCTGGCCGTCGGGATCCACGGTCGTGCTACGCATCAACCCGAGGTCGAGGACCAGCGCGTCGTCCCACACCCCGAGGCCGGCGGCGTTGTGGCCGCCTCCGCGCACGGCCAGGTCGATCCGGTGCTCGGCGGCGAAGCGCACGCAGGCGATCACGTCGGCGACGTCGCGACAGCGGCCCACGGCGGCCGGGTGCCGATCGATCATGGCGTTGTAGACCGCGCGGGCGGCGTCGTAGTCGGAGTCGCCTGGCAGGATCACCGGACCCCGCATAGACGCGGCCAGCTCGGCGAATGGCGGCCCACCCGGTCGAGTCTGGGCCGGGGAAGGTGTGGTCGTGGTCATGGTCGGTCTCCTCCTGGCCGTCGTCTGCGCGTCTGGTGGACGCTAGGCGGCGCACCGTTCGCAAACCGTTCCGTGCGGTGACCGGCCGCCGAGAACGGTGCGCTCGACCCCAGCCGCCGACGACGACGTGCTCACCGGCTCCCGAAGCGGTGAGCCTCGAGGTCGGCCCTACAGCGGTCGAGCAGCGCCGTACTGCCCTGCTCGGCGGCCATGGCCGTCGCCCGCGCCAGCGTGCCGTCAGCTCGACCGGTCGGGTCGAGGGAGGCGCGCGTGCGCAACACCTCCGGGAGCCACCATCGGTCGTCGCGCTCGGTCGCCGACGCGGTGGCGGCGTCGAGGACGGCGACCGCCGCGTCGTCTTGTCCCTCGCCGCGATGCAGGTCGGCCAGCAGCCACAGCCAGTAGGGCATCCGGGCCAGTGACCCCTCCTGTTCGAGCGCGGCAATGCCGTCACGGACCTTCTGCACTCCTGCCGAGCCGCCGCGCAGCCACCCCGACAGGACTACCGCCCACTCCCGGTAGTACGCGAATGCGTACCTCTCGCACAGGTCGCCCAGCTCGGAGAGCACGAGCGCCAACGCCTCGGGGTCGCCTCGGACCTGGTGGGTGATCGCGCCGTAGGAGAGGGCCACGGCCAGGGAGTACGGGTGCTCGATGAGCCGGGCCCGCTGCACGGCCTCGTCCGCGGCCGCCGCAGCACCGTCGACGTCGCCGCGCAACCACCGGGCGTGCGCCCACCACCCCCGGGCGTGTACCTCGGTGCGGGTACCGATGGGCAGCGAGTCGGTGTCTCCGGCGAGCCGGCAGGCCAGCTGGAAGTGCTCGTCGGCCAGCTGCACCAGACCGAGACTGAGGCCGGATCCGGCGAAGGCGAGGTGTGCCTGTGCGGCCAGCTCGGGACACCGCTCGGCCAGCTCGATGGCCCGCTGGCCCCAGCGGTGCGCCTCGGCGGTGTGCCCCTGGACGAAGGTGGTCGCGAACAGCGCGATCGAGGCACTCGTCTGGGTGTCCACCAGGTGGAGGCGCTGACCCAGCTCTGCCGTACGGCGTTCCGCCGCCTCGAGCTGGCGGGACGCATAGCCGCGCCAGGCGTTCAGTGGCGGCAGCAGCTGCTGCAGCACCGCGAGCTCACGTTCGTCTCGTTGCCGGCTCGGCGGCATCTCGCCGACCAACTCGACGCACCGTTGCCACATCCGCACCGCCTCGGCGTGCGCGAACACCGACGTAGCCTGCCCGGCCGCGCGGTCGTAGAACGGCAACGCGCGTGCGGGGTGGCCGCTGCGGTCGTACTGCTCGGCGAGCTGCGCGGCGACGTCGTCTCGCTGGTCGGCGTGCAGGAGCTCCAGCGCCTGCGCCAGTCGGCGGTGCGAGAGCCAGCGCTCCGGCGGGCTCATCGAGTCGTACGCCGCCTGCCGGAGCAGGTCGTGGGTGAAGTCGTAGTCGCGGCCCTGCTGGTCAAAGATGCGCTGGTGCCACAGGTCGTCCACGACCCGCACGGCCGCATCGGCGTCCAGGTCCGACGCCTCGAGGAGCAGGTCGAGGGAGAAGTCTCGACCCACCGCTGAAGCCAGCAGGGCCACGGCCCGAGCCGGGTCGGAGAGGCGGGACAACCGGCTGCCTAGCACGCCGCGCACGTGACCCGGCTGCACCGGCCCGGGGGTGGACATCGCCTCGCGCAGTGCCTCGATGACGTAGAACGGGTTGCCGGCCGTGACCGTCTGCAGCAGTTGTAGCTCGTCGCTGCCGACGGGGCGCCCCAGGACCTGCTGGGCCAGCTGGTCGGTCTCGGCACCCGAAAGGGTGGTCAGGCCCATGGTGGTGACCTGGCCCGAGGCCCGCATGGTGCTCAGCAGCCCGGCAGGCTCGCTTCCGCCAAGCTCGTCCTCGCGGGCCGTCGCGACGACCAGCACGGGAGCAGCGCCTGCGCTCGACAGGAGGAAGGACAACCACGACACCGTGGACTTGTCGCACCATTGCAGGTCGTCGAGCGTCAGCAGCAGCGGGCGGTCGACGGCTACCGCAGCCCGTACGAGGCCCTCGAAGAACCGCAACCGCTGCCAGGCGTCGACCTTGGCCCGTGGACCGGTCCCGAGGTCGGAGGAGCCGTCCGCACCGGGTACGAGCCGCTCGACCTCGCCGCGCCACACGGCGTCCAGCCGCTTCGTCGCCAACCGCAGGTGGGGGCTGCGCAACCACTCGGCCACCGGTGCAAGCGGGAGGCTGGCGGTTGCCGCGAAGCACCGGGCCGAGGCCACCGCCCCGTCCTGGCGCCGGACGTCGCCAGCGAGCTCGGTCACGAGCCGGGTCTTGCCGACGCCAGCCGCGCCGGTGACGAGCATGAACCGGCAGCCGTGGTGGGCCTCCTCCCACACCTGCCGCAGCCGCCGGCGGTGCCCGTCCCGTCCGACCATCAGCGGCGTGCTCGACCAGGGGAGGCGATCCGCCGCCGCGTTCGTGGCCCGGCTCGTCCCCTCGGCGAGCGTGGCATCGAAGGCGGCCCTTGTCTCGTCCGACGGCGCGACCCCCAGCTCGCGCTCGAGCAGCGAGGCGCAGCGGTGGTACGTCCGCATCGCCCCCGCCCGGTCTCTCGACGCACGCTGCAGATGCATCAGCTGGCGGTAGCCGTACTCCTCGAGTGGCTCCAGCTGGATGCGTCGACGGGCGGGCACCAGCCCGGCGTCGGGATCGTCACGCGCCGCCCAGAACGAGACGACCCGGTCACACAGGTCCACGCATGCCCGTTGCAGGTCCTGGCGGACGTCCAGCGCCCAGTCGTCGAGCAGTCCGGGCAGGAACGGACCTTGGTAGCACGCGAGCGCCTGGGCCGACTCCTGGGCCACAGCCTCGGCGTCGTCGGCCAGCAGCGCCGTGGCGCAACGCTCCCTGGCGACGAGGAAGCCGTGCAGGTCCACCTCGCAGCCGGGACCGTCCTGCCAGCACAGGGCACCGGCGGCTACCGACAGGCACCCCGTGTCGCCGAGGAGCGAGCGCAGGTGGTGCAGCTCTCGGCGCAGGTTGGTGCGCGCCTGTGCGGCGTCCGACTCCGGCCAGAACACTCCGGCCAGGTGCGCCCGGGGCTGAGGGGTGCGGGGGCGGCTGACCAGGTAGGCGAGCACCGCAACGGCCCGCGATGAGACGGGTGCGGCGCCTCCCCGGATCTCGACACCCCCGAGGAGCTTGATCGTGACCGTCTCGGCCATGGAGGCGTCCAACTGCCGGAATGGGCGTACCGGCACGAGGCTACCCCCGTACCGCGGGCACCGACAGACGCTCACGGGTCGATCTGCGGCCCGGAGTGTGGTCACAGACGACCACGCCACGCCGGCACCCGACGTGGTTACCGACCACGCACCGGCCGGCCCGCCCGAGCGGCGACGGCGAGCGTCCGGCAACCGGTCCGGCAGCTGGTCACAGCACGGCGTCGAGGAACGTACGCGTCTCGGCCGACCGAGTGGAGCCGAACATCTGTTGGGGTGGCCCCTCTTCGAGGATGACTCCTTCGTGGAAGAACACCATCCGGTCGGCCACCTCGCGGGCGAAGCCCATCTCGTGGGTCACCACCATCATCGGCATGTGGAGGTCGGTGGCGAGCGACTTCATCACGGCGAGCACCTCACCGGTCAGCTCCGGGTCGAGCGCCGAGGTCGGCTCGTCGAAGAGCATGACGTCCGGCTGCATTGCCAGCGCCCGGGCGATCGCGACCCGCTGCTGCTGGCCGCCCGACAGCCGGATGGGGTGCTCGTCGGCCTTGTCGGCGAGCCCGACCTGGTCGAGCAGTTCGCGGGCGCGGGTACGGGTCACCGACTCGTCACCGCGCGCGCAGACCGGGCCGACCACCACGTTCTCGAGCACCGTCATGTGCGGGAAGAGGTTGAACTGCTGGAACACCATGCCGACGTGCAGCCGCAACTGGCGGATCTGCTCCCGTTTGCGGCGGGTGCGATGACCACCGCCGAGCCGTACGCCCGCGATCTCCACCGTGCCCTCGGTGGGGTCCTCGAGGAAGTTGACGCAGCGCAGCAGCGTCGACTTGCCGGAGCCGGACCGACCGAAGATCACGACCACCTCGCCCTGGTGCAGGTCGAGGTCGATGCCCTTGAGCACCTCCAGCGGACCGAACCGCTTGTGCAGCCCCTCGACCCGAACCACCGCCTCGGGCGAGCTCACCGGCGACCACCGGACCCCGCCGATCCCATCCGTACGTGTCCGCGCGACACCCTCGCCTCCAGACGCCGCTGGAACACCGTGAACAGCGCCGTCAGCGCCCAGTACATGCCGGCCACCACGATCAGCGCCTCGAGGTTCTTGAAGTCCGCCTTGCCGACCAGCTGGGCCCGGCGGAAGATCTCCGCGCTGGCGATGGTCACCCCGAGAAAGGAGACGAGCGCAGTGTCCTTGAGCATGGCGATGAACTCGTTGCCGGTCGGCGGGATGATCACCCGGAAGGCCTGCGGCAGGACCACCTTGCGCATCTTCTGCCCGTACGTCATGCCGAGCGCGTCGGCCGCCTCGCCCTGGCCGCCGGAGACCGACTGGATGCCGGCGCGGAAGATCTCGGTCATGTACGCGCCGTAGTTCAACCCCAGCGCCAGCGTGCCCGCGACCGCGGCGTCGAGCACCAGGGCGTCGGAGACCGACTGGGGGACCGCTGGGTAGCGGCTGGACAGGTTGACCCCGATCTGGGGCAGGGCCAGATAGATGAGGAACATCTGCACGATCAGCGGGGTGCCCCGGAAGAACGACACGTAGAAGCCGGAGATGCCGTACGCGATCGGGTTGGACGAGATGCGCCCGAGTGCCCCCAGCACCGCCAGCACGACGGCCAGCGTGATGCCACCGAGAGCGATGTAGAGCGTGTAGCGCAGACCACCGGCGATGTAGGACAGCTGGTCGGCCATCCAACCAGTGTCGAACGCCGCGATCGCGAAGAAGGCGGCCACCACCGCGAAGATCGCCAACCACACCGCGGCGGTCTTCAGCCGGAAGGGGATCCGGGCGCTGGCCAGGGCCAGCCGGTCAAGCCGGTCACCGCGTCGCCCGGGCGTACCGCCGCGGCTCTCGGGCACTGTCCGCGCGCTCATCGTTGCACGCGGCTCAGTTCTGGACCGTGAGGTCCGCTCCGTCGTACCACTGCTTCGACATCTTCGTGAGGGTGCCGTCGGCGTGCATCTCCTCGACGATCGACTCCACGGCCGACTCCAGGCTGGCCGGGTTTTGTTGCGCGCTCTTGTCGATCGCGGCGGCCAACGGCTCGTAGAACAGCGGATCCCCGACGATCTTCACCGGCTTGCCCGAGTCGATGAAACCCTGCGCCGTCGTCTTCGAGGTGATGACGGCGTCGAGGCGGGTGCCGTCACCCAGGGCCAGGTCCTGCAACGCGGTGGTGTCGGTGTCGTAGCCGGAGACCTGGGCGTCGTCGACGACGAAGTCGAAGTCGAAGCCCTTGATGTCGAGGGACTTGTCGAGGTACTGCTCGTAGGTGCAGGCGCTGCACACACCGATCTTCTTGCCGTCCAGGTCTGTGCTGAGGTCGTTGATCGTGGTGTTGTCCTCGTGCACCACGGCCACGGCCGGCGTGAAGTAGTACGGCGGGCTGAAGTCGAGCACCTTCTGGCGAGCGTTCGTGGGGGTCATCGACCCCACGCTCATGTCCCAGCGGCCGTTCCAGCTGCCGGCGGTGATGATGTCCCACGACGGGGTCTGCCAGGCGATGTCGACACCGAGGCGCTTGGCGATCTCGGTCGCGACGTCGATGTCGAAGCCTTCGTACGTGCCGGTCTTCTCGTCCAGCGAGGACTGCGGCGGGTAGGCGGGGTCGGTGGACACCGTGAGCGCGCCCTGGTCGCAGATGTCGGCGAGCAGGTCGCCGGTGGCGTCGGTGGTAGCGCATACCGTGTCACCCGAGGCGGTCTCCCCACCCCCTCCGGCCGCCGCCGACGTACCGCCGGAGTCCCCCCCGCCGCAACCGCTCAGCGTCAGCGCCAGCAAGGCCGCGACGGACAGTGTGCTGCGTGGGTGCCACATGGGAGCCTCCTCGGTTCGCCGCACTGTAACCCCGCCCGCGCGGGCTGTCGACAAACCTGAATGACGAGTCAGTAACTACTGTCGGAACCGGTCGGCTGGCCCTACGCTGCCAGGCATGAAGACGACTCCCTTCCACGAACGGCTCAGCCAGCTGAACGAGAGCGGGTTGTGGACGCACTGGTCGGGCCACCTGTCGGCGCAACGCTACGGGACGTCGGCGAAGCACGAGTACTTCGCGATCCGCAACAGCGCCGGCGTCTTCGACACCTCTCCGCTGTTCAAGTATTGGATCCGCGGCAAGGACGCCGAGCGCTTCCTCGCCGGCGTCCTCACCCGCGACATACGCAGCTGCCGGCCAGGGCGGGCGCAGTACTCGGTCTGGTGCGACGGCGGCGGCTACGTGCTCGAGGACGGTGTCTTCTTTCGCCACTCCGACAACGAGTTCTTCCTGACCGCGG
>JBBSMD010000059.1:0-10756 GCA_038233355.1 Propionibacteriales bacterium | reverse complement strand
GCCGGGCCAGCGCGAGCGCCAGCACGTCAGCCACCACGCAGCCGAGTGCCACCTCGTCGGCGTCGAAGCGCGTGCGCTCGTGCCGGCTGACGTACAGCTCGCCCCACACCCGCTCGTCGAGCACGACCGGGCACGCCATCGCCGACTGCTTGCCCAGGCCGGCCAGGATGTCCTGCTCCTCCTCGGCCCCGGCATCGCCGGGCAGCAAGGTCCACGGGCGTTGCGAGAGCAGCATCCCGCGCACGGTCGGCCGCTGCCGCATCGAGTACGTCTCGTCGTCGGGCCGCAGCCGTTCGTGCGGTGCCAGGTCGCCGACGTTGACCAGCACGTGCACGTCCCCGCTCTCACCCTCGAACCGGCTCACCGACACCGGGGCCGCCCCGAGCAGGTCCAGTGCCCCCAGAGCCATCGACCAGACGAGGTCCCGCTCGTCGTCCGGCCACCCGGTCGGTTCAGCGCGTCGACCAGTCGGTGAGCAGGCGCCGTTCGGTGGCGTACGACAGCCCGGCCCCGCGGTCCCGGTCGAGCCCGCGTGTGCGTTCGTGCGCCAAGGTGTCGGCGAGGGTCTCGACGACCGGCCGGTGCCTCAACCCCGCCGCGCGGGCGGCTGCGCCGCTGCGCGCGGCAAACCCGGCGTACTCCTGCGTCGCTGGCAGGCACAGTGGCAGGGAGTCCGGCCCCATCCACGGCTGCACTCCGTGCTCCAGCAGCCAGCGCAGCGGTACGTGCACCCGCTCACCGTGGTAGCCAGCGACCTCGGCCGACTGGTCGAGCACGTCGGCCAGCGGGGTCTGCTCACCCACCGCGTCGTGCACGCCGGTGACGGCGCGTTCTGCGGCGTCCAGCACCCAGGTGGCGAGGTCACGTACGTCGACCACCTGCGTCCGCCCACCATCGCTGACCGGCACGAGCACCGGCCGACGGCCCTCGGCGGCCAGCGCGAACCGGGCCGGCCACCACCCGAGCCGGTCACTCTCGTCGCCTGGCCCCCCGATCAGGCCAGCCCGCACGGTGTGCAACCGGTCACCCAGGACCTCGCGACACACCCGCTCGCAGGCCACCTTGGCCTCCCCGTACTCCTCGACGGACACCGTGTCGCCGGTGGCCGCAGGCAGCAAAGGGCGCCGCTCGTTGGCGCCGGGACGGCTGTGATCGGCGTAGACCGACCCGCTCGACACGTACGTCCAGTGCCGGGTGCGTTGCCCCAGCGTCTCGGTGACGGCACGCACCTGGCCGGGCTGGCGCGCCACGTCGACGACGGCGTCCCAGTCGCGCAGCACCTGGTCGTAGGCACCCGGAGCGTCACGGTCGGCACGGACGAGCTCGGTCCCGTCGGGCACCGGGCCGGCTCGGCCGCGAGCCAGGCAGGTCACCTGGTGACCGCGGACGACGGCCTCGGCCGCGATCCGGTGGGACAGGAAGCGGGTGCCGCCGAGGACGAGCAGGTCCATGCCCACCACCCGACTGCCACCCCCGCCGCTGGTCAAGACCGGTTCGCTACCGGCGAAGGACGTTCTTCGGTGTTCGCCGCCGGCGTACGAGCGGCGAGGGGTGCCGTCGTCAGATCCGGGAAGCACGTGACCTCACGCCGGTCCCCGCCCCGACAAGCGCCACGCGTGCCGCCAGGGCCCTGCCCAGCGGCGGCGGCGCCCCGGTGTCAGGGTGACCGGCATGGCCCCCGACCAGCGTCACGACCGTCCGTACGACCTAGTGCTGTTCGGGGCGACGGGCTTCACCGGCGGGCTCACGGCCGACTACCTGGCCACGCGTGCTCCCGCGGACCTGCGCTGGGCGGTGGCCGGCCGCAGCCGTACGAGGCTCGAGAGCGCCGTCGCACGGCTGCGGGGACGCGGACCGGCGGGTGCGGTGGTCGAGACCTTGACCGCCGACTCCACCGACCCCGCGTCGCTGCGCGAGCTCACCAGCAGCACCCGCCTCGTCGCCACCACCGTCGGTCCGTACGTGCAGTACGGGGCGCCCCTGGTCGCGGCCGCAGCCGCGGCCGGCACCGACTATGTCGACCTCACCGGCGAGCCCGAGTTCGTTGACCAGATGTGGCTGGACCACCACGAGACGGCCGTCGCAAGCGGCGCGCGGCTGGTGCACTGCTGCGGATTCGACTCGATCCCGCACGACCTGGGCGTCTGGTGGACGGTGCAGCAGGCGCCCGAACGAGTCCCGCTCACCGTGCGCGGCTTCGTACGGGCGCGCGGCGCCGTGTCCGGGGGGACCTACCGGTCCGCGGTCCTCGCCTTCGGCCGGGTCCGGCGGTCCACCGCCGTTGCCGCCGAGCGGCGCCGCCGAGAGGGAGTCCGCGACGGTGGCCGACGCGTGCGGGCGCTGCCCCGGCGGCCGACCAAGGTGCCCGGCTGCCGGCGTTGGGCTCTGCCGCTCCCCACCATCGACTCGGTGGTCGTACGCCGCTCCGCGCGAGCGTTGGAACGGTACGGTCCCGACTTCGCCTACGGCCACTACGCCGTGCTCGGAGGCCTTCCCGTCGTGGCCGCGGCGACCGCGGGAGTCACCGCCTCGGTGGCGGCCGCGCAGTTCGCCCCGACGCGTGCCCTGTTGCTCCGGCTCGCACCGACCGGTCCGAGCGAGGAGCGTCGGGCTCGGTCCTGGTTCTCGGTGCGCTTCGAGGCCAGCTGGCCAGACCCCGGCGGCCAGGGCCGGCTGGTCACCGAGGTGTCCGGCGGCGACCCGGGGTATACCGCGACGGCCACGATGCTGTCCGAGGCAGCCTTGTGCCTGCTGCGCGACGACCTCCCGCACACTGTCGGCCAGGTGACCACCGCGCAGGCGATGGGGTCGGCGCTGGTCGAGCGGCTCCTCGCGGCGGGATTGCGGTTCCGCGTCGTGGAGCCGGAGGTCTCCAGCTGACCCGCCGGCGGGAGTCGCTGACCGGAGTCGCTGACCGGGGTCGCCGACCGGGGCAGGCGCAGATCTGACCAGCCGACGGCACCTGCTGGTCGATCAGTGCCGCACGGTCGTGACCACCGACGTCATGGCCGGCGACCGCGGCGTCGAGCTGAACCCGAACCGCACGGCCGGCTCCACCGCACGCAGGGCGCCCACCGGCTCACCCCGCCAGGTGCCGGTGACGGCGTCGACCCGGTGCACGTCGGTGGCCGCGTACCACTCTTGTCGGCCGGCGCCCCCGGAGCCCTTGGTGCGCACCCCGCGCAGCAGTACGCGAGCGACTGGATCGACGAGGGAAGCGAACCAGGGTGCCGTCGCGACCGGCTCCGGCATCAGCCCGAGCAGCCGACCCAGTAGGGTGCGCGCCCCGATGGTGAGGTCGAGCCGCAACGGTCCCGCCTCGACCCGCCAGCCCGCGTCGGTGTCGAGCACCGTCACCGGCGTCTGCACGACCTCGTCGAAGGTGTAGGTCGCGGTGACGAAGGCCGCGACGGTCTGGTCGGGGGCGAGCAGCAGCCGGTGGCCGTCGGCCAGCTCGACCATCACGTCAGCGAACGGTCCCCAGGGCGAGACGTCCCACCACCCGATCACCGCGCGCAGGCCGCTGGCCGTACCCACGCCGGTGATGGTTCCCTCGAAGCGGGACCACGTCAGCGCGCGGCTGCGGACGCGCCACAGCGCGGGCCAGGCGAGCGCCCGGCTCACCGGCGCCACGTCGGCGCTCGCGAGGTGATCGGCAGGCATGTCACTGTGCACGGTAGCGACGGCGCGCGGGCCACACCACAATGCTGCCTCGTGGTAGCGGGCGGTGCCGGGTGCGGCGGTGTCGAGGGCCGAGGTGTCGGGTGTGGCGGTCTCGTCGACCGGCGGTCACGGGTGCCGAGGATCGCGGGTGCCGGCGTCAACGGCGGGTGCCGGGGCGGACGGGGGCGCCAGCTCGTCGTCATAGGCTGCCCAGCCAACCGACGGGAGAGCGACATAGCCGAGCACGCCTTCGTACCGGTGCACCGGAGCCGACCCTTCGCTGTGGTGTCACCGGGCTTCGAGCACGAGGTGCAGGCCGACGAGGACTGGGTGTGCGCCACGCAAGCGCCTGCCGCGCCGTGGGTCGCGGTCGAGGTGGAGCTGACAGCGGCACCCGGACCGGTGGCGGGTGGTCTGGTGGCAGCCGACGGGCACCTGATTGCGACCTACGACCCCGACGCCGGCCGCGTCGCGCTGGAGGTCCGCGTCGACGGTCAGCCGGCCCGGGTGCTGCGCCGTCGGCGCACTCGCCGACCGCGCCGGCTCGCCTTCATCTTGTGCGGTCACCGGCTCGCCGTGCTGGTGGACTCCGGGCGGGGTTGGCGACTGGCGCTCACTGCGCCACCGCGGGCTCTCACGCCGCTGGTCGACCCTGCCGACCCCGCTCGGCTGGCCTCGTACCGGCTGGGCTGGCGAGGCGCCGAGGAAGGGCGGGCAGGTCCGTTCGGCCTCGTCGGCATCCGCGACCTGCACCTGGTACAGCACCGCGACGGCGCGCCGTACGAACGCGATGGCCGGTTGCTGCTGTCCGCGACGTGCGCGGGGTTGGGTGGCTTCCACGAGGCGCACTGGGGTGTGTTCGTGTTCGACCCGCACACCTACGAGCTGGTGCCGGTGGCTCACCTGTTCACCCAACGCGACGGGCGCGTCCTGGGTGACCATGCCGGACACGTCGTGGTGGACGAACCGTCCGGCACCTGCGAGGTGCTGGTCAGCAGCTGGGGCGACTTCGACGCCGAACGCGGTGTGCACACCCGCCGGATCACCACCGGGTTGGACGTGCTCGCGGGCGTGCACGTGCTGGCCACCCAGGAGATGGCCCTGCCGACCCGGCACAGCACGTGGGACCCCGGTGCCACGCTGGTCGACGGACGCTGGCGCGTGTCCTATGTGCGCAGCCCGTCGCAGGCGCCGTTCGACTTCGCCCCGGCGCTCGCGCACGGGCTGACGCTCGACTCGCTGGAGTCGGTGGGAGTCGATGCACAGCGGCACCAGTGCGAGGGCCCGGTCCTGGCCCGGGTGGACGGCTCGTGGCGCCTGCTCACCAGCGACGGCGACGCGCGCTGCTACCCCGCCTACGACCTGACGTTGCGCCCGGTCGGGCGCCTGGCCGCCCCGTACGGCAGCAACATCCCGCACCCGCAGCTGGTGCCGGCACCCGACGGCGCGACGCTGCTCGTCACCTTCGACGGCACCCCCTGGCCGGCGCAGCCGCGTGGGCTGGCCCGCCGACTGCCATACGGCACCCATGGCGATCTCGTGGTGCTGCGGGCAGAGCCCGGGGCGGCGCTGATTCGTGGCTGAGGCAGGGGCCGTCTTCGTGGCTGACGCAGGGGCGTCACAGCAGTGCTGCGTCACGTGTACGGGGAGCGCGTCGGCCCCCTAGGTTGACCTCATGAGTGACGCCACCTCCGTGTCCGCTGATGACGACAAGCCGGTCGCGTCCGCGGGTGCCACGTACCTGCTGGTCGACGGCGAGAACATCGACGCGACCCTCGGCATCAGCGTGCTCGGTCGTCGACCAGAGCCCGACGAGCGTCCCCGCTGGGAGCGAGTGCTCGACTTCGCTACCCGTACCTTCGGCGAGCCGGTGAAGCCGCTGTTCTTCCTCAACGCCAGCAACGGCTACCTGCCGATGACGTTCGTACAGGCCCTGCTGGCCATGGGCTACCGGCCGATCCCGTTGGCCGGCCGGCACGACCAGAAGGTCGTCGACATCGGCATCCAGCGCACAATGGCGGCGCTCGTCGACCGGCCCGGCCACGTGATGCTGGCCAGCCACGACGGCGACTTCCTCGCGCAGACCCGCGACCTGCTCGGTCCAGGCCGCCGCGTGGGGCTGCTCGGGCTGAAGGAGTACGTCAACCTCGGCTTCGCCGACCTCGCGGGGGAGGGTCTCGAGATGTTCGACCTGGAGGAGGACGTGCGGTGCTTCCGCCAGGCACTGCCGCGCACGCGGATCATCCCGGTCGAGGACTTCGACCCGCTGCGCTACCTGTAGCGGCAGGGACGCGCCAGCCCCGGGCACACGGCGGCGCTGGGCGATCCAGCCGCTGTCGGTCGAGCTGTTCGGCTCGGTGGCGGCCGGGACGTCGACCGCCGCGTCCGACATCGACCTGATGATCTACCGCCCCGCCCCGCCCTGGACGACGACAGAGCCGCGCCGTGGGACAGCCAGGTCGCCGACCTGCGCATGGCCGTTGAGCGTTGGACCGGCAACGGCTGTGAGATCCTCGAGATCGACCCTCCTACGCTTGTGGCCATGGCAGCCGAGGACGAACCGGTGCTCAAAGCCCCCCGCATTCAGATCAGTGGACTCAACATCAAGGCAGCCTCTCCGGGCACCGACCTTGCCAAGAGCATGCAGAACGCGATGGCCGGTGCGGACGTCAGCACAGCTCTGGCGCGCATCGCCTCGACCGGTCTCGCCGGTGACCTGATCAGCCGAGAGCTCCAGCGCACGATGGAGGAGTTGCGCAGTGCCTACGTCTCGCGTGCACTGAAGCCGATTCGCGACCAGCAGTCCAGGCTCGGCAACGCGTCGGCTCGCACCGTATCCAGGGCGCTCGGGGCCAACAGACCGCACGTGCCAGCGCGGCAGGATGACCCGTGATGCTGGCACGGCGAGAGCAGCACTCGTGATGGCGCGAGAGGACAAGACACGCACGGTCAATCGCACCAAGGTCGCCCTCACACGGGCAGCGCGGCTGATCGCGTTCGCCGAGTCCCAGCGCCGTCGAACGTAGCGGCTCTTCCACCGTTGCTGGGGTCCGCTGCCACCGGTGCCGAAACCGTGGACACTCTCGATGCCGGTGAGCGGCTCCGTTCAGCTCGGCTCGGCTCGGGCGTGCACCCGCAGGTGTGATGACAGCCTGGCTACCGTGGCGGCGTGGCCACCACGACGCGCCGACCGCAGGCGCCGCCGTCCCCGGCGGAGGCACCGGTGAGCGTCGCGACGGCCGACGAGGTACGCCGGGGCGGCCTGCAACGCATGCGGGTCGTCGCGCTTTCCCTGCTGGTGCTGGCCGCACTTGTCTTCGTCGCCACGATCGGTCGCGGCGGGCTGTGGTCCTACGTCAACGCCGCGGCGGGGGCCGCGATGGTCGGGGGCATCGCCGACTGGTTTGCGGTGACCGCCCTGTTCCGCCACCCGCTGGGGCTGCCGATCCCGCACACGGCGCTGGTCCCCACCCGTAAGAACATGCTGGCGCGCAGCCTGCAGCAGTTCTTCACCGAGAACTTCCTGGCCGAGGACGTGGTGCGCGACCGGGTCGCCGACGCCGGCGTCGCCCGCCGGCTCGGCGCGTGGCTGGTCGACGAGGCGCATAGCGCCTGGGTCGTCGACGAGGTCGGGCGGGCAGTGAGCCGGGGTCTCGCGCGCGTACGCGACGAGGACGTCACGGCGCTGGTCGAGCACGAGCTGTTGCCCAGACTGACCGACGAACCGCTCAGCGAGGTCACGGGACGGCTGCTCGCTGAACTGGTGGCCGACGGCGCGCACCACGGTCTCGTCGACCTCGTCCTCGACGAGGCGCACCGCTGGCTCACCCACAACCCGGACACGTTCGCCGACGTGCTGGCCCAGCGGGCCCCGTGGTGGACCCCGCAGTGGCTCGACGAGCAGGTCACCCACCGCATGCACGTGGAGGCGATCGCCTGGGTCGACGACATCCGCACAGACCCGTGGCACCACGCCCGCCGCGCGCTCGACTCGTGGCTCACCGATCTGGCCACGGCGTTGCAGGAGGACCCCGAGACCCGCGAACGGGCCGAGCGGCTCAAACGCCGCCTGCTCGCCGAACCGCAGGTGCTCACCGCCGCCACCGCCCTGTGGGCCGCCCTGCGGCGGGCCGCGATGACGGCCCTGGCAGACCCCGACTCGCGCCTGCGTGCCCGCGCAGTCGCTGGTCTCGGCGAGTTCGGTGAGCAGCTCGGGCGTGACGAGGCGCTGCAGGCCCGGGTGGACGGCTACGCCGTCGACGCCGCGGTCTATGTGGTGGAGCGCTACGGCGACGAGCTGACCACCGTGATCACCGAGACCGTCCGCCGCTGGGACGGGCGCGAGGCCGCCGACCGCATCGAGCTGCACGTGGGCCGCGACCTGCAGTTCATCCGCATCAACGGGACCCTGGTCGGTGGCGTGGTGGGTCTGCTGATCCATGTGCTGGCAGAGCTGGTCTGAGATGGCTCGCGACCGCGACCCCGAGGGGCGGGCTCGCCAGGCGCGTCCCCGTGACGCGCTGGGCCGCCCGCTGCCGTACGGCGCCCGCGGCGTGGAACCGGTCAGTGCGGAGCCGCTACCACCGCTCGACACGGTGGCCTCCGCGCGTGAGCTGCTCGAACGGGGCCGTCCGTTCGCCGCGCACGAGGTGTGCGAGGCGCGGTGGAAGGCCGGGCCGGACAGCGAGCGTGACCTGTGGCAGGGGCTCGCCCAACTGTGTGTCGGGCTCACCCACGCCTTGCGCGGCAACCCCACCGGCGCGCAGCGTCTGCTCGACCGCGGCACCGGCCGGCTGCTGGCGTACGAGGCGACCGGTGCGCCGACGTACGGGCTCGACCTCGCGGCCGTACGCCAGTGCTTCGCCGAGCAGGTGGCGGCTGCCGGGTGAGGGTCGGGCACGATGGATGCGACCCCTCATCGGGCGCGTACGCGCTGCAGAAACTGCGCGGTCCGCGGCTGCTGTGGGTCGTCGAGCACCTGCGCCGGCGGCCCCTCCTCGACCACCACGCCGCCGTCGAGGAAGACGACCCGGTCGGCGACCTCGCGGGCGAAGGACATCTCGTGCGTGGCCATCACCACCGTCATGCCGCCCTGGGTCAGCTCGGCGATCACGTCGAGCACCTCACCGACCAGCTCGGGATCCAGCGCCGAGGTCACCTCGTCGAGCAGCAGCACCCGCGGGTGCATCGCCAGCGCCCGTACGATCGCCACCCGCTGCTGCTGGCCACCCGACAGGCTGTCGGGGTACGCGCGCGCCTTGTCGGCGAGCCCGAACCGCTCGAGCAGCGACATCGCCTCGTTCCGGGCGGCGTTCATCGACGTGCCCCGCAACCGGCGGGGCGCCAGCGTGACGTTGTCGAGGACGCTGCGGTGCGGGAACAGGTTGTACGCCTGGAACACCATGCCGATGTCACGCCGCACCGCGTCGGCGTCGACCCTCGGGTCGCTCACGTCGCGACCGTCGAACCACACCGTGCCGTCGTCGATCGTCTCCAGCAGGTTCAGGCACCGCAGCAGGGTCGACTTGCCTGAGCCGGACGCCCCGATCAGGCAGACCGCCTCGTGCGCCGCCACGCTCACGTCGACACCGCGGAGCACTCGTACCGGCCCGAACGCCTTGACCAGCCGCTCGGCCCTCAGCAGGGCACTCACCCGGCCCCCGCCTGGCGGCGCTGCTGACGCAGCGCGAGCCAGTCGGTGAAGCGCGCCAACGGCACGGTGAGGGCGATGAAGAAGACCGCAGCCACCACGTACGGGGTGAAGTCGAACGTGGCCGAGCTGAGGATCTGGGCTTGGCGAACCGACTCGACCACCCCGGCGACCGACACCAGCGCGGTGTCCTTCTGCAGCGAGACGAAGTCGTTGAGCAGGGGCGGGGTCACCCGGCGCAACGCCTGCGGCAGCACCACCGCCCGCAGCGTCTGCCCGTAGGTCAGGCCGAGGGACCGCCCCGACGCCCACTGGCTGGGGTGCACCGAGTTCACGCCGGCTCGGATGACCTCGGTGACGTATGCCCCGTAGGACAGGGTGAGAGCGATCACCGCCAGCCAGAACAGGTTGGTCGGCACCCCTTGCAGTCGCAACGCGGGCAGCCCGAAGCAAATCAGCAGCACCACCAGCAAGGTCGGCGTGCCGCGGAAGAGGTCGGTGTAGACGACGGCGAGCAGCTTCAGTGGCGCCATGGCAGGGGCCGGCACGACCCGTACGACGGCGAGTAGCAGCGCGAGCGCGAGGACCACCACCTCGGTGATGGTGAACAGCGCCACGTTGGTGCCGAAGGCGCGGCCCACCAAAGGGAACGCCTCGCGAGCGATGTCGGCGTCGAGGTAGGTGTCGCGTACGTCGGCCCAGCCCGGGCTGGCCAGCACCCCGGCGGTGAGCCCCCCGAGCACGACGGCTGTCGAGGCCGCCGCGAGGGTTCCCCGCCGCAGCGCACGGGTGCGGCGGTACCGGACCCGGGCCGCCGCGGTGTCGCTCGGTGCTGCGGTGTCCGGGACGGCCGGCCCGCCCGACGTCACGACAGCTCGGGCACGTCGGTCACCTCGGAGAGCCACTTGCGCTCGAGCCGATCGAGGGTGCCGTCTTGCTCGAGCGTGCCGATGGCCTGGTTCAGGCAGGTGACCAGGTCGTTGCCCTGCTCCAGCAGCAGACCGAACTGCTCGGTCTCCCCCTGGGTCGGCTGGAACTGCCCCACGATAGTGGACCCGTCGACCACGGCGGCGGTGATGTAGTACGCGGTCGGCAGGTCGACCACGATCGCGTCGACCTGCCCGTTCTGCAACGCCTTGGTGGCGAGGTTGGTGTCGTCGTAGACCATCGGCTCGACGCTCGGCTGGATCTCGCTGCTGATCGCCTCCAGCGAGGTCGTGCCGACCTGCACCCCGAAGCGGGCGTCGGCAAGGTCGGCGAGGCTGGTCGCGTCGGCGTACTTCGAGTCCTTCATCGACACGACGGCCTGGGCGGCGGAGTAGTACCCGTCGGAGAACGTCACCTGCTGCGCCCGCCGCGGGGTGATCGAGATCTGGTTGATGTCGAAGTCGAAGTCCTTGGGACCGGGCTGATAGCTGGCGTTGAACGGCACCGTCACCCACT
>JBBSMD010000058.1:0-10868 GCA_038233355.1 Propionibacteriales bacterium | reverse complement strand
GCTCCTCGCGGCTCAGGCGGGCTCCGAGCGTGTGCGCCACCTGTCGGAAGGCGCGGTACTGCAGCAGCCGGGCGAAGAGCAGGTCACGGGCCTCGAGCAGCGCCAGGTCCTCCTCGTCCTCGACGTCGGCGCTGGGCAGCAGCGTGGCTGCCTTCAGGTCGAGCAGAGTCGCCGCCACGAGCAGGAACTGGGTGGTCTGCTCCAGGTCGCCACCCAGGCTCTTGAGGTGGGCGAGGAACTCGTCGGTGACCTGCCCGAGCGCCACCTCGGTGATGTCGAGACGGTGCTTGGAGATCAGCGACAGGAGCAGGTCGAAGGGCCCCTCGAACACGTCGAGGTGCACCGCGAACGCGTCTGAGCTGCTCACGCCGCGTCGCGCCGGGCCAGCACTTCCTTGGCGAGCTGCCGGTAGGCCTGGGCACCGGCCGAGTCCGACGCGTAGGACAGGATGGGCTCCCCGGCCACGGTGGAGTCGGAGAACTTCACGGTGCGCCGGATGACGGTGTGGAACACGGTGTCGCCCCACCCGTCGACGAGCGTCTGCAGCACCTCGCGCGCGTGCAGTGTGCGCCCGTCGTACATCGTGCCGAGCAGACCGTCGATACGCAGGTCGGGGTTGAGCCGCTCGCTCACCTTGTCGATGGTGTCCTTGAGCAGGGCGACGCCGCGCAGGGCGAAGTACTCACACTCCAGCGGCACCAAGACCCCGTCGGCGGCGGTGAGCGCATTGATGGTGAGCAGGCCGAGCGAGGGCTGGCAGTCGATGAGGACGACGTCGTAGGCGGCGAGCGCCGGTCGCAGCACCCGAGCGAGCGTGTGCTCGCGGGCCACCTCGTTGACCAGCTGCACCTCGGCCGCGCTCAGGTCGATGTTGGAGGGGATGAGGTCGAGGCCGGGCACGTCGGTAGCGACGAGCACGTCGGCCACCCCGACGTCACGGGTCATCAGCAGGTCATAGACGCTGAGATCGATCTCGTGCGGGGAGAGTCCGAGCCCCACCGACAAGGAGCCCTGCGGGTCGAAGTCGACCAGGAGCACCCGGCGGCCGAGCTCGGCCAGTGCCGCGCCGAGGTTGATCGTGGTCGTGGTCTTGCCGACGCCACCCTTCTGGTTGCACATGGCGATGACCCGCGCGGGACCATGGCTGGTGACCGGCTCCGGCTCGGGCAGGTCGGGCAGGGGGCGACCGGTGACACCCAGTACCGGTTGGGGCAGGTCAGGGGTGCCGAACAGCTGGTCCGGTGCCGTCGTGGTCGGCTCATCGGCGCTCGACTCCCGGGTGCCTGTCACGTCGTCGCACCCTAGCCCAGCCGACCAGCACGGCGGCTCAGCGGACCACCACGGTGTCCCCGCCGGCGGGGACCAGCTCACCGACCACCGGGTAGCCGGGCACCTCGCCGGCGACGAGCAGGCAGCCCGAGGTCTGTGCATCGGCCAACAACAACAGCTCCGTCTCGTCGACGCCTGTCTCGAGGTGGGGTCGCACCCAGTCGAGGTTGCGGTGGCTGCCGCCGGGGACGAAGCCGGCCGCCAGCGCCTCCCGGGCGCCGGCGAGGTACGGCACGGCCGCGACGTCGAGGACGGCGGTGACCTCATTTGCCCGGGCGAGCTTGTGCAGGTGCCCCAGCAGCCCGAATCCGGTCACGTCGGTCGCGCAGCGTGCACCGGTGGCCAGCGCGGCGCGGGAGGCGTCGCGGTTGAGAGTCGTCATCGCGTCGACTGCCTGCGAGAACACCTCGCCCGTCGCCTTGTGCCGGCTCCAGCTCGCCGGGCGGCACCTTGCAGGCACAGCCACCGCCGGTGGCGTAGGAGGTGAGCCGCTCGATGGTCGCCACGGCGTCCCAGGGTGTCACGTCCGGCCGGGCGCCGCCTCGTGGACCGACCCTGCAGCTGCGGAGCTCGTGCGCCGCTGTGTCCCCGGCGACCGGAGCCGGATTCGTGGTGGCAGCGCTGGCTCGGTCCTGACAGGCTCTCGCAGGTGAGCACGCCGGACTACCGCGACGTCAACCGCGACAACTGGGACGAGCGGGCGCCCGTGCACGCGGCCAGCGAGTTCTACGGCCTGCAGCGTTTCGTCGACGACCCAGGCCACCTCAGCGACGTCGTGCGCTTCGACCTGCCGCGTCTGGGTGACGTCGACGGGATGCGGGGCGTGCACCTGCAGTGCCACATCGGCACCGACACACTGTCGCTCGCTCGCCTCGGCGCGCAGATGCAGGGGCTCGACTTCTCCGGTGCGGCGCTCCGGGAGGCACGCCGGCTCAGCCAGGAGGCCGGCCCGCACGTGGACTTCGTCGAGGGCGATGTGTACGACGCCCCCCGGCTGCTGGGCTCGGGTCGATTCGATCTCGTCTACACCGGGGTCGGTGCGCTGTGCTGGCTGCCGTCGGTGCAGCGGTGGGCCGATGTCGTGGCGGCGCTGCTGCGACCGGGAGGCCGGCTCTTCGTCCGGGAGGGCCATCCGGTGCTCTGGGCGCTCGACGACGTCCGGGCGGACGGGCTGCTGGCGCTCGAGGAGGCGTACTTCGAGCGCGCGGAACCCTCCGTCTGGGACGAGCCGGGCACCTACGTCGACGGTGACGCCGACTTCGAGCACACCCTGACCCACGAGTGGAACCACGGCCTGGGCGACATCGTCACCGCGCTGCTGGCCAACGGCCTGCGCCTCACCATGCTCGAGGAGCACGACAGCGTGCCGTGGGAGGCGCTTCCCGGGGTGATGGAGCAGGTGGCCGATGGCGAGTGGCGTCTCGTCGACCGGTCCTGGCGGCTGCCGCACACCTACACGCTGCAAGCGGTCAAGGACGATCGCGGCGTGCCCTAGCCGGCAGCCGCCGCGAGCCGCTCCCGCTGGGGCACGACGACGTACTTGGGGTCCTCGGCCGAGGCGAGCCCGGCCTGGAAGACGCCGAAGCGGGTGAGCAGCGACCCACCCGCCAGTGCGGCGCCGGACACCGCGGACACCGCTCGCGATCGGCCGCCCAGCAGCACCCCCACGGCACCGGCGACGTTGCAGGCCCGGGCCGCTTGCAGCAGCAGGCCCGGCCGACCCTGGTGGTACGGCTCGGCCAGCATGCCGAGCCGCGAGGTGACCGCCTGGTGCATGGCCACGTCGACGACGGCTCCAGCGACCGCCAACCGCCGCGCCGGGCCAGCCTGGTCGGGCGGTACGACCGTCATGGCCAGCCCCGCACCGGCCGCGGCACCACTGCCGGCGAACCAGTAGGGCAGCTCGCGGTACGCCTCGTGCCAGGCCGGCACGGCAGTGTTGCTCAGCAGCGCGGCGGTGTAGGTGCCCAACGCCGGCCCCAGCCCGGCCGCGACGACCCCGGCCAGCCGGCCGACCCGCGGCAGCGTGCCGGTCAGCTCGGCGACGGCAGCCGCCGAGGCGGCCGTGGTGAAGGCGGCGAGCAGCCAGGACCCGACCGACAGCGGTGACGTCGGCTTGAACACCCGCAGCATGTGCAGGAAGCGTGCGGGTCGGCCGAGGTCGTGCACGAGCGCGGCGGTGCCCAGACCGGCGCCGCCGGCCGCGACCATCCGGGCGGCACGACGCAGCGCCGGCAGGTCGACCAGCGCGGCGCCCTCTGCCAGCACCGCCGATGCTCCGGCCGCACCGCCGAGGGCGAGGTAGAGCGGCACGTCCGGCTGCTTCCAGACCGGCTTCTTCAGGATCGGCCGGCCGTAGTAGGAGCGAAACTCCGGCTGGGACGGGTCGGGGGTGTTCACCGGCGCCGCCCCACGAACGAGGCGACACCTGCACTCAGCAGGCCGACGGCGGCCAGCCCGACGTGGCGCCACATCGACGGCAGGTCGCGGGTGGTCACCACCGGGTCTGGGGGCAGGCCGTACACCTCCGGCTCGTCGAGCAGCAGGAAGAACGCGCCGTCGCCGCCGACACCGTCGGTCGGGTCGGCGCCGTAGAGCCGGGCCACATCGACGCCCTGGTCATGCAGTTGCTCGACCCGGGCCGCGGCGCGTTCGCGCAGCTCGTCGAGCTCACCGAACTGGATCGACTCGGTCGGGCACGCCTTCGCGCACGCCGGCTGCTCGCCCACCCCGAGCCGGTCGTAGCACATCGTGCACTTGAAGACCCGGCCGTCTCCCTCGCGCTGGTCGATCACCCCGTACGGGCAGGCGGGCACGCAGTAGCCGCAGCCGTTGCAGATGTCTTCTTGCACCACGACCGTGCCGAACTCGGTACGAAACAGCGACCCGGTCGGGCACACGTCGAGGCACGCGGCGTGGGTGCAGTGCTTGCAGACGTCCGAGGACATCAGCCACCGCACCTGTGTGTCGACGGTGGTCGCGGACTGCGGGTCGGGTGCTCCGATGTTGGGCATGCCGAGATCGGTCGCGGACCGAGCCGGCGCGGCCACGGTGTCGGCGGTGTCGGCGGTGTCGGGCGCGCCGGCCGTGCCGGGCGCGGCCACGGTGTCAAGGGTGTCGGCGGTGTCAACGGCGTCACCGAGCACCGGCACGATCGGTGCCGACTGCTCCACGAACGCGACGTGCCGCCAGCTGTTGGCGTCCAGCTGCTGGGTGTTGTCGTACGACATGCCGGTCAGCAGCAGACCGTCCTCGGGTACGTCGTTCCACACCTTGCAGGCCACCTCGCACGCCTTGCACCCGATGCAGATGCTGGTGTCGGTGAAGAACCCCACCCGCGGTGTGTCACTCATGTGCCCTCCAGCGAGATGCCGGCGCGCCGGCGGTAGTCGGCGACGTAGTGCACCAGGTCGGGACCACGGGGCCGGCGACCGGGCCGGATGTCGCAGGTGCCGACCTTGTCCTGGATGTGCACGTTGGGGTCGAGGGTGACGTTGACGAGGTCGTTGGCCGAGTCGCCGGTGGTGAGCCCGTTGCCGCCCCAGTGGTAGGGCAGCCCGACCTGGTGCACCACCCGTCCGGCGACTCGCAGTGGACGCATCCGGTCGGTCACCAGCACCCGGGCCTCGATCGCGGCCCGGGCCGAGACGATCGTGGCCCAGCCGAGGTGCTCGAGCCCCCGCTCGGCGGCGAGCGCCGCGGAGACCTCGCAGAAGAACTCCGGCTGCAGCTCCGACAGGTAGGGCAGTGTCCTGCTCATCCCGCCCGCGGTGTGGTGCTCGGTCAGGCGGTAGCTGGTGAACACGTAGGGGAACACCGGGCTCTGGGCGGGGTTGGCCGGGTTCTGCGGGTGCGGATAGCTCGCCCGCGCCGGGTTGGCCTGCTGCGCGTACACCGGGTTGGCCACCGGTGACTCCACTGGCTCGTAGTGGGCGGGCAACGGCCCGTCGGCGAGCCCGGTGGGGACGTAAAGCCAACCCTTGCCGTCGGTCTGCATGATGAACGGGTCGGACCCGCCCAGCGCGTCCGGTCCGGTCGCGTCGTCGGCGGGGACGTGGTGCGGCGCACGGTCGGCGACGAAGTCGGGCACGTCGTGCCCGGTCCACGTCCCTTCGTCGGCGTCCCACCACACGTACGCCTTGCGCTCGCTCCACGGCTTGCCGTCGGGGTCGGCCGAGGCGCGGTTGTACAGGATGCGCCGGTTGGCCGGCCACGCCCAGCCCCACTCCAGCGCCGTCCACTCCTGCTCGGCGCCGGGCTTGCGGCGGGCGGCCTGGTTGGTCTCGTCGGCGTAGACGCCGCAGTAGATCCAGCACCCGCAGGTCGTGGAGCCGTCGTCGGCCAGCTCGGTGTACGAGCCCAGCGCCGCGCCGTCGGCGCCGGTGCCGTTGATCTCACGCAGCACCGCCTCGGCGTCGGGCTCGCCGGACTCCTCGCGCGGGTAGTCCCAGGTCAGGTCGAGCACTGGCGCGTCGCGCTCGTCGGTCGAGCCGGCCAGCTTGGCCCGGATCCGCTCGCCCAGCCGGACGTAGAACGACAGTTCGCTCTCCGCGTCACCCGGCGGCGGCACCGCCTGGTGGTGCCACTGCAGCAGCCGCTGGGTGTTGGTGAACGACCCGCTCTTCTCGACGTGGCTGGCCGCCGGCAGGAAGAACACCTCGGTGCCGATGTCCTCGGTGCGCATCTGTCCGGTCTGGATCTCCGGGCCGTCGGCCCAGAAGGTGGCCGACTCGATCAGCTGCAGGTCGCGCACCACCAGCCAGTCCAGGCTGGCCAGCCCGAGCCGCTGCAGCCGGCCGTTGGCCGACCCGACCGCGGGGTTCTCCCCCACCAGGAAGTAGCCCTTGACCCGACCGTCGATCTGGTCGAGCACCGTCTGGTACGTCGAGTGGTCGCCGGTGAGGCGGGGCAGGTAGTCGAAGCAGAAGTCGTTGTCCGGTGTCGCGACCTCGCCCCAGTACGACTTGAGCAGGCTCACCGCGTAGGCCCGCATGTTGCCCCAGAAGCCGGTCTTGCCGGCGTCGTCGGCGACGAACTCGTCGAGGTCGCGGTGCCGGCTCGCGTGCGGCATCGGGATGTAGCCGGGCAGCATGTTGTACAAGGTCGGGATGTCGGTGGAGCCCTGGATGCTGGCGTGGCCGCGCAGCGCGAGGATGCCGCCGCCCGGCCGGCCGATGTTGCCCAGCAGCAGCTGCAGGATCGCCGCGGTCCGGATGATCTGCACCCCGGTGCTGTGGTGGGTCCACCCGACCGCGTACGCGATGGCCGACGTACGCTCGCGTCCGCTGTTGGCGGTCAAGGTGTCCGCGACCGCCGCGAACTGCTCCGGCGGCACCCCGCACACCTGCGCCACCAGGTCGGGGGTGTAGCGGGCGAAGTGCCGCTTCAGCACCTGCCACACGCAGCGCGGGTGCTGCAGGGTCTCGTCGCGCTGGGGCCGGCCGGGGATGGCCGGCCCGCCCGACCCGGACGTCTCGCCGCGGCCGGCGTGGCTGTCCTCGGCGCCGGTCGCCGAGGCCGGAGCGGGACCACCGGGCTGCTCGGGATCACGCGCACCGGCCGCCGCGGCCGCCCGCGCTCCCTCGTACTGCCAGGCGGAGGTGTCGTAGCTCTGGCCGTCCTCGTCGTAACCGGAGAACAGGCCGGCCAGGTCCTCGGTGTCGGTGAAGCCTTCGTCGACGATCGCCGCCGCGTTGGTGTACGCGACCACGTACTCGCGGAAGTCGAGGTCGTTGCTCAACACGTGGTTGACCAGGCCACCGAGGAATGCGATGTCGGTGCCGGCCCGGATCGCCACGTGCAGGTCGGCGACCGCCGACGTCCGGGTGAAGCGTGGGTCGACGTGCATCAAGGTGGCGCCGCGCGCCCTGGCCTCCATCACCCACTGGAAACCCACCGGGTGGTTCTCGGCCATGTTGGAGCCCATGACCAGGATCGCGTCAGCGTTGGCCAGGTCCTGCTGGAAGGTGGTGGCGCCGCCGCGGCCGAACGAGGTCCCCAGACCGGGGACCGTGGAGGAGTGTCATATCCGCGCCTGGTTCTCGATCTGCACCGCCCCGAGCGCGGTGTAGAGCTTCTTCATGAGGTAGTTCTCCTCGTTGTCCAGCGTCGCGCCGCCGAGGCTGGCGAAGCCCATCGTGCGCCGGACGTACTTGCCGTCGACCTCGTCCTGCCAGCCCGCCGTACGCGCCGCGAGGACCCGGTCGGCGATCATGTCCAGCGCGGTGTCGAGGTCCAGGTCCTCCCATTGGGCGCCGTGCGGGCGGCGGTAGCGGACCTTGGTGACCCGGCTCGGCGAGGTGACCAGCTGGGTGCTCGCGCTGCCCTTGGGGCACAGCCGCCCGCGCGAGATGGGGCTGGCCGGGTCGCCCTCGATGTGCACGACCTGCTCGTCCTTGACGTAGACCTTCTGCCCGCAGCCGACCGCGCAGTACGGGCAGATCGAGTCGACGACCCTGTCGGCGGTGGCGGTGCGGGGCCGCAGGTCGGCGGTGTGCTCGGACTTGGCGGCGGCGCCGCGGCCGAGCCGGTCGTCGCCGCGCAGCTGGCGCAGCACCGGCCACTCGGCCATGGACTCGGCCATGGACTCGGCCAGGGACCCGATCGGGCCGAGGAACGTGCGCACGAGCGACACCGTAGCCCCCGGTGGTCGTGCCGCGCTTCCCTACCATGCCGGTGGAGGCGTACCTCGTCTGGTGACGGGCCCCGGCCTTCAACACCGGTGTGGCCGAGCATCTCGGTCAGGCGGGTTCGATTCCCGTCCGCCTCCGCCATCGCCCCTCCCGGTGGCCTGGGGAGGTGGCGGCCTTGCACGCCAGTGAGATGACGCGCCTGGCGATCCTGGCCGGGATGCGGCCGACCGAAGAGGAGGGGACACGCTCTCTGCTCTCCGCACTCGTCTCGCACCCGGTCGACGAGGAGGTGGCCGAGCACGCCGGCGCACTCGGACGCACCTGGTTGCCGAGTCACCGCACGATCGACGGTGCCGACCTGGCCATCGCCGCGACGGCGATCCGCAGCGACGCCCGGCTGCTGACGCTGAACGTCGGACACTTCCCCATGTTCGAGGGCCTACGCCCGCCGTACTGAACCGCGGCGACGAGCGCGTGCACCCCGGGATGACCGGGCCGGCTGCCGCTCGAATCAGGGCTGCCGGCGGTCACGCGGCCCGGACTCCTTACGCTCGCTGGGTGGAGGACAACCGGCGTCGGGTGCCGGCCACCCATGAGGTGCTGAGCGAACCGTCGCTGCGCGAGGCCACCAACCGCCTGGGCTGGCACCTGGTCAAGCGGGCGGTACACGCCGCGCAGGAACGCTGCCGGTCGGGCGCGCTCAGCCCCGACCAAGTCGCGGCCGCGGCGGTCGAGGCGCTGCCGGCCTCGGCGTCGAGCCTGCGCCCGGTGCTCAACGCGACCGGCGTGGTCGTCCACACCAACCTGGGGCGAGCGCCGCTGTCCGCTGCCGCGGTCGACGCGCTCGTTGCCGCCGCCGGTGCCACCGACGTCGAGCTCGATCTGCGTACCGGGCGACGGGCCCATCGCGGGCGGGGCGCCCTCGCGGCCCTGGCAAGGGCGGTGCCCGATGCGGAAGCAGTGCACGTGGTCAACAACGGGGCCGCGGCGCTCGCGCTCGTCGCCACCGGGCTCGGCGTCGGCCGCGAGGTGGTGGTCGCCCGCGGTGAGCTGGTCGAGATCGGCGACGGCTTCCGGGTTCCCGAGCTGGTCGAGGCGTGCGGCGTACGCCTGCGCGAGGTGGGCACCACCAACCGGGTCCACCTGGCCGACTACGAGCGTGCGGTCGGCCCCAACACCGCCTTCGTGCTCAAGGTGCACCCGTCCAACTTCACGGTGGAGGGCTTCACCTGTTCGGTGCCAGTGGATGCTCTGGCCGCGCTCGGCCCACCCGTGGTCGTCGACATCGGCTCCGGACTGCTCGCGCCGCACCCGCGGCTGCGCGACGAGCCGGACGCCGCCACCACCCTGCGAGCCGGCGCCGCCCTGGTGACCGCATCGGGTGACAAGCTGCTGGGCGGTCCGCAGTGCGGCCTGCTGCTCGGACGTACGGACCTGGTCGAGCGGTTGCGCCGACACCCGACCGCGCGGGCTCTGCGGGTGGACAAGCTCACCCTCGCCGCACTGGAGGCGACCCTGACCGGCCCACCGGTGCCGGTGGAGTGTGCCCTCGACGCCGACCCGGCCGACCTGCGCGCGCGGGCGGGGGACATCGTCGCCGGACTGGCCGCCCGCGAGGTCACCGCGGAGGTGGTCGACTCGGTCGCCGCGGTCGGCGGTGGTGGCGCGCCCGGTGTGGGCATCGACAGTGCCGCGGTCGCCCTGCCCGCCACGCTGGCCGCACCGTTGCGTACGGGACACCCGCCGGTGGTGGGTCGCGTCGAGCGGGGACGGCTGCTGCTCGACCTGGTCGCTGTCGACCCGGCCGACGACGAGGCCCTGATCGAGGCGGTGCTCATCGCCGCAGGCCGTCGCTGAGACCGTGCACGTCATCGCCACCGCCGGGCACGTCGACCACGGCAAGTCCACCCTCGTGCGGGCGCTGACCGGCCACGAATGGACCGGCTCGGCGAGGAGCGCCGCCGTGGCCTCACCATCGAGCTCGGCTACTGCTGGACGACCCTGGAGGGCGCCGGGGAGGTGGCCTTTGTCGACGTGCCCGGTCACGAGCGGTTCGTGCCGACCATGTTGGCCGGTGTGGGACCGGTGCCGGCCGTCGTGCTGGTCGTCGCCGCCGACGACGGCTGGATGCCGCAGACGGCCGAGCACGTGGCCGCCCTCGACGCGCTGGCGGTGTCGCACGCTCTGGTGGTGGTCACCCGCGCCGAGGTCACCAGCCGCGCCAGCGCCAGGTGGCGGTGAGCGCGCGCACCGGCGGCGGCCGGCTCGACGCGCGCGGCTGGACCCACCGACTGCCCGACGACCGCCGTAACGTCACCCAGCCAGCGCTGTCCCTGCACCACGACGCCGAGACATCGCCACGCAGTGACAACTCGGGAAGGAGGGCGCGGGGGTCAGCCGAGGGCACGCGGGTGGGCCGTGGCGTACACCTCACGCAGCCGTTCGACAGTGACCAGGGTGTAGACCTGCGTGGTCGTCACCGAGGCGTGCCCGAGCAGCTCTTGCACCACCCGTACGTCCGCCCCGCCGTCGAGCAGATGGGTGGCGAAGGAGTGCCGCAGCGTGTGCGGTGACACCGCGGCGGTGACGCCGGCGCGGTCGACCGCCTTGCGCAAGACGGTCCAGGCGCCCTGCCGCGACAGCCGGCCGCCACGGGCGTTGAGGAAGAGCGCCGGGACGCCATGGCCCGCGGTCACCAGCCGGTGGCGGCCCCGCACCAGATAGGCGGTGACCGCGTCGACCGCGTACCGTCCGACCGGCACCACACGCTCCCTGCCGCCCTTGCCGCGCAGGTGTACCGCCGCGGCGTCCGGCTCGGTCAGGTCGAGGTCGTCGACGTCGAGGCCGACCGCCTCGGAGATGCGGGCACCAGTGCCGTACAGCAGCTCCAGCAGGGCGCGGTCGCGC
>JBBSMD010000057.1:0-10929 GCA_038233355.1 Propionibacteriales bacterium | reverse complement strand
GCGGCTGCTGTCCGGTGGAGGTGAGCTCGTCACCGTCGTCTCCGGTATGGCGGCGCCAGCGGGCGCGGGCGAGCGGGTCAGGCGTGCGGTGCGAGCCGGCCATCCCGAGGTCGACACGCTTGTCTACAACGGTGGGCAGCAACGCTACCCGTTGCTGCTCGGAGTGGAGTGAGCGTGCCGCGGGCCCTGGACCAGAGTGACCTGGCGGGTCCGGCCGCGGCCGGCCTGCCCCGGCTGGCCCTGTTGGTCGGCGGACGGGCCGCGGGGCGGCTCGAGCGGGAGCTCGACATCTGCACTGCGGAGGACCTGCTGCGGCACTTCCCTCGCCGCTACGACCAGCGCGGCAGCTTGACCGACCTGCGCCGCCTCGAGCTCGGCGAGCACGTCACGATCAGTGCGCGCGTGGTCCGCGTGGACAACCGCCCGTACGTCGACAGACGCGCGGGCGCGAGTCGAGGTGGTACGCGTCCGGTCCGCACCGAGGTGGTGGTCACCGACGGCCGGGCCGAGCTCTTGCTGACGTTCTTTCGCAAGCCGTGGGTCAGCAAAGAGCTGAGGCCGGGTGTCTCCGGCCTCTTCGCCGGCGAGGTGCAGGAGTTTCGGGGCCGGCTGCAGCTGCTGCATCCCGACTTCACGCTCCACGAGGGCGACCTCGAGCACGAACTGACGTCGGTACGCACGCTGGCCGACACCCTGCTGCCGATCTACCCCGCCACCGAGAAGCTGGCGAGCTGGTCCATCGCGCGGGCCGTGGTGCCGGTGCTCGCGGCGGCCTGGGAGGTCAGCGACAGCTTGCCCGACCCGTTGCCCGCGCAAGTCGTACGCGAGCGCGGCCTGCCGTTGCTGGTGGAGGCCTTCACCAAGATTCACCAGCCGAGGACGCGGACCGACTACGAGCGTGCGCGCGAGCGCTTCCGCTTCGAGGAGGCGTTCGTGGTCCAGGTGGCGTTGGCCAAGCGCCGGCAGAGCACTCGCACTCAGCGCGCGACCCCTCGACCCCGCCGACCCGGGGCACTGCTAGACGCGTTCGACGCGCGCCTCCCCTACGAGCTGACCGCCGGGCAGCGCGAAGTCGGGCAGCGGCTCGCGGCCGACCTGGAGCGGGCGCACCCCATGCACCGGCTGCTGCAGGGTGAGGTCGGCTCCGGCAAGACGGTTGTCGCGCTGCGCGCGATGCTGCAGGTCGTCGACGCCGGAGGCCAGGCTGCCCTGCTGGCCCCGACCGAGGTGCTGGCCCAACAACATCTCCGCTCCATCGGCGCCCTGCTGGGCGATCTCGGGGAGCACGGCATGCTGGGCGGGTCGGCCAGCGGCACCCGCGTACGCCTGCTCACCGGCTCGCAGACCGCGGCCGGCCGGCGGGTGGCGCTCTTCGAAGCCGAGTCCGGGGAGGCCGGCATCGTGATCGGCACCCACGCCCTGCTCGAAGACCGGGTGGCCTTCCACGACCTGGGCCTGGTCGTCGTCGACGAGCAGCACCGCTTCGGGGTCGAGCAGAGGGCGGCGTTGTCCGGCAAGGCTGGCGAGGTACGCCCGCATGTGCTGGTCATGACCGCGACACCGATCCCGCGGACCATCGCCATGACGGTCTTCGGCGACCTCGAGACCTCCACCTTGGCCGAGCTGCCGGCCGGTCGGCAGCCGATCCAGACCACCGTGGTCCCGGCGCGCGAACGGCCCGGGTGGCTCGAGCGGTCGTGGCGCCGGGTCGTCGAGGAGGTGCAACGTGGTCATCAGGCCTACGTCGTCTGCGCGCGGATCGGCGGCCAGGACACCCAGGGGGACTCCGGCGCGACCGCCACCGCCACCGCCGCCGACATCGACCCCGACCCCGACACCACCGACACGGCCATGACCGGCGCCGACCCCGGGGCCGCCACGTCGCGGCCGGGGCGCCAAGCGGCGGCGCCCGCCCAAGCGGCGGTCGACGTCTACGAGGCGCTCGGCGCCGGCCCGCTGGCCGGCCTGCGGGTCGACCTCTTGCACGGCCGGCTCACGCCGGAGGACAAGGATGCGGTGATGCGTCGGTTCGCGGCGGGGGACACCGACGTGCTGGTTGCGACCACCGTGGTCGAGGTGGGCGTGGACGTCTCCAACGCGTCCACGATGGTCGTGCTCGACGCCGAGCGTTACGGCGTGTCGCAGCTGCACCAGCTGCGCGGCCGGGTGGGTCGTGGCGAGGTAGAGGGGCTGTGCCTGCTCGTCACCGACCTCCCGGCCGGGCATCCAGGCCGGGCCAGACTGGACGCCGTGGCGGCCACCACCGACGGCTTCGCGCTCTCTCGGCTCGACGTGGCGCTGCGACGCGAGGGCGACGTGCTGGGCACCCGGCAGTCCGGTCGCCGATCCAGCCTGCGACTGCTGTCGGTGGTCGATGACGAGGAGCTGATCGGGCAGGCGCGCGAGCGTGCCGTCGCACTCGTCGAGGCCGACCCCTCACTCGACTCGACCCGGGCCTTGCAGGCGCTCGTCGACCGGCTCCTGCTCTCCTCGCACGCGGCCTATCTGGACCGGGGTTGAGTCCGCTCGTAGGCCGGGCGACGCCGCGGGTGTCCTGGTGAGCCGCATTGTCGCCGGGGTCGCCGGTGGCTGCCGGCTAGCGGTGCCGGCCGGCACCCGCGTACGCCCCACCTCGGATCGCGTGCGGGAGGCCGTGTTCTCGGCGTTGGAGTCGGCTCGGGGACCGTGGACCGGCGCCCGGGTGCTCGACCTCTACGCCGGCACCGGAGCGCTGGGGCTCGAGGCACTCTCCCGGGGCGCGGCCCGGGTGGAGATGGTCGAGCACGCCCGTCCGGTGCTGAGCGTGCTGCGCCGAAACGTCGCGACCGTCGGGCTACCGGGAGCGCACGTCGTGGCGGTCCGCGTCGAGAAGTACCTGCGCGCGCCCGCGGCGGGTCCACCAGATCGGGCAGTCGACGTCGTCCTCGCGGACCCCCCGTACCCCCTGCCCGGACGTGCCGTCACCGAGGTGCTCGCCGCGCTCGTCCGCCAGTCCTGGCTGGCGGACGACGCGCTCGTGGTCGTCGAGCGTGCCACCCGCGGCGAGCCGTTGCGGTGGCCCCCGGGTCTGGTCGGCACGCGGGACCGGCGCTATGGCGAGACCACTGTTTGGTACGGTCACCGCGCCCACGACCCGCACCGGCAAGGAGCGACCTGACCGTGCGCACCGCCGTCTGCCCGGGGTCGTTCGATCCCGTCACCCACGGGCACCTCGACATCGTGGCGCGCGCGTCCGCGTTGTTCGACGAGGTCACCGTCGCGGTCCTGGCGCACCCGTCCAAGCAGGCGTTGTTCTCGGTCGACGAGCGCATCGAGATGTTGCGGCAGGTGAGCGCGCACCTGCCCAATGTGCACGTCGACTCCTTCGCCGGCCTCCTCGTCGACTACTGCACCGAACACGGCGTCACGGCGATCGTGAAGGGACTGCGCGCCGTCTCCGACTTCGACTACGAGCTGCAGATGGCGCAGATGAATGGTCGGCTGACCGGTGTGGACACCGTGTTCGTGCCCACCAGCCCGGAGTGGTCCTACCTCGCCTCCAGCCTCGTCAAGGAGGTCGCCGGGCACGGTGGTGACGTGGCCGGGCTGGTTCCCGACCTCGTCCTCGACCGCCTGCTGGCGCGGCTGGCCGAGCAGCGCGCGGAGTCTCGCGCCGCGGTCTAGATCGGCGCGGGATTGGCCGCGGTCAGCAGGCCGCCGTACACTCCTTGGCGGCCCCGGTGGAGCCGCGCGCGGTAGCGCGCCCGAGGACGCCCACCGCCCGTGACCGCGCCGCCCCCGACCCACCGCCGGACGTGACCGTGACCAGGCTCGACCCCAGAGCGCCCCTCGTGCTCGACACCCGCGAGCTCGGGCGTCGGCCTGGCGCTCAGCGCTGCCTCGAGCGCACGGTGCCAGCCCCAGAAGACTTCGGTCTTCAGCTGATCAAGGTCCCGCCCGGCAGCGACATCCACCTCACGTTACGGCTCGAGGCCGTGCTGGAGGGGGTCCTGCTCACCGGCACCGCGCGGATGCGCGTCAGTGGTGAGTGTGCCAGGTGCCTCGCCCCGATCGAGGGCGACCAGGCCGTCGACCTGCAGGAGCTGTACCCGTACGCCGACAAGGAGGTGGACGACAGCGGAGCGGTCCGCCTCGACGGCGATCTACTCGACCTCGAGCCGGTCCTTCGCGACGCCGTGGTGCCGGCCCTCCCGTTCAGTCCACGGTGCGCACCCGACTGTCCGGGCCTGTGTGTCGAGTGTGGGGCCCGGCTCGCCGACGAGCCGGACCACGTGCACGAGGTGCAGATCGACCCCCGGTGGGAGGCCCTTCGCGGCCTCCCCAGCGGCTAGCCACAGCGGTCCAGCGGGCGCACCGGTCCGACGGTCCGCCACCGATCCGCCCGGGTGCGCCGGTTCGTTCCAGTGCATCTCGCCGCTCCCAGCCACCACCAGCCACCAGCCACCGCCAGACCCAGAGCACCGACCAACCAGCGACCAGAGCACAGGAGCACACCGTGGCCGTCCCCAAGCGCAAGACCTCACGCAGCAACACCCGTCACCGCCGTTCGGCCTGGAAGGCCAAGCCGGTCCAGCTGGTGACGTGCGCCAACCCGGCGTGTCGATCCCCCCACCTGCCGCACCGGGCGTGCCCCGAGTGCGGCCAGTACGGTCCACGGGGCGAGCGCCGTCAAGTTCTGGAGCCCCGTGGCTGAGCCGGCATGACGACCGCGCCCGATGACCGGTACGCCGAGCTGCGGGCCGTCTTGGGGCTCACGGACCGGGACGACGAGATCCTCGAGCTGGCCCTGACCCACCGCTCGTTCGCCTACGAGCACGGTGGCCTGCCGACCAACGAGCGCCTCGAGTTCCTCGGTGACGCGGTGCTCGGCCTCGTCGTGACCGAGACGCTCTATCGCGGTCACCCCGATCTTTCCGAGGGCCGGCTCGCGAAGCTGCGCGCCGCCGTGGTCAACGCTCGCGCGCTCGCCGACCTCGGGCGTTCTCTGGGCCTGGGCGCCCACCTCAGGCTCGGGCGAGGCGAGGAGACCACCGGCGGCCGGGACAAGTCCTCGATCATCGCCGACACCGTGGAGGCCGTCATCGGTGCGGTCCACCTCAGCTCGGGTGCCGAGGCGTCCGCTGCGCTGGTACACCGACTCTTCGACCCGCTGATGTCGGTGGCTGCCTCCCTCGGGGCAGGACTCGACTGGAAGACGAGCCTGCAGGAGCTCTCCGCCGACGAGAGCCTGGGCGTGCCGGAGTACATCGTGACCGAGGAAGGTCCCGACCACCGCAAGACCTTCACCGCCAGCGTGCGCGTGGCCGGCCGTCGGTACGGCCACGGAACCGGGCGGTCCAAGAAGGAGGCCGAGCAGCAGGCGGCCGAGTCGGCCTGGCGCGAGATCACCTCCGCGTTGTCACCCGAGGCGGCCCGGCTCGAGGAGCAGAACGGTGACCAGCCGGACGCCACGGGCGCCGCCGCCGAGGACACCGCGGAGGCGGGTTGAGCCGTGCCCGAGCTGCCCGAGGTCGAGGTGGTGCGGGCCGGCCTCGAGCGCCATGTCACCGGTGCCCGAGTAGAGCGGGTCACCGTGCTGACGACTCGCTCGGTGCGTCGCCATCTGGCCGGTCCGGCGGATTTTGCCGCGGGTCTGGCCGGTGCGCGGCTGGGACCGGCCCGGCGCCGCGGCAAGTACGTGTGGCTGCCGCTCGACGACGGTGATGCCGTACTCGCCCACCTCGGCATGTCCGGGCAGTTGCTCGTGCGTCCCGCCAACGCCGCGCCCGAGCGGCACCTGCGGGTGCGGTTCCTCCTCGAGGGTGGCCTCGACCTGCGCTTCGTCGACCAGCGGACCTTCGGGGGCATGTCTCGGTCGCGGGGTGGCTGCCGGCTCCCCGCCGAAATCGCCCACATCGCGCCCGACCCGCTCGAGGCGGACTTCGACGAGTCGGCCTTCGTCAGGCGGCTGCGTGCGCGCCGTACCGGGGCCAAGCGCGCACTGCTCGACCAGACGCTGATCTCCGGGATCGGCAACATCTACGCCGACGAAGGGTTGTGGCGAGCGGGCCTGCACTTCGCGCGGCCCACCGAGACCCTCCGTGCCAGCGAGGTACGCCGCCTGCTCGTCGGGGTGCGCGAGGTCCTGGTCGAGGCGCTGGCGCACGGCGGCACGTCCTTCGACGCGCTCTACGTCGACGTCGACGGCCAGAGCGGCTGGTTCGAGCGCAGCCTGGCCGTGTACGGCCGGGAGGACCACCCGTGCCCGCGCTGCGGCACCTCGATACGTCGCGACGCCTTCATGAACCGGTCCGCCTACACCTGCCCGCGCTGCCAGCCGCGCCCGCGCCGGGCGCGCTGGTGAGACTCACGGTTCGGCCGGGCGAGCAGTGTTGGACAGCCCTGGTTTGACCGTTGGCGGGCATGGCTGTCACTCTGGACGACGGTCCACTCGCTGCGGAGGGAACGTCTACATGGCCAAGGCTCTCATCGGTCACCTTCCCGCCTCGGACCCGCACCAGGCGCAGGAGCTGCGGCGGCTGCGCCGCCGCGTCGGCGACCTCGAGGCCATGGTCGGTCGGTTGTCGGCCGAGAACGACGCCCTCGTCGCGGCCTACCTCGCGCTGCGTCCCGCCGAGGACGCGGCACCGCCGATGCTGCCCGACCCGGTCCGCGTGTCGTCCCACGCCGAGACGCTCCGGCGTAGCGAGGAGCCGGCCGGAGTCTGACCCGGCACCGGCGAGCCACCACGTCGGTGGGCCGCTGTCGCACTACGCTCTCGACGCCACCAGCTGCGAGGAGAGCCAGTGCACCTGAAGACGCTCACCCTGCGCGGATTCAAGTCGTTTGCCTCGTCCACCGTCCTGCAGCTCGAACCGGGCATCACCTGCGTGGTCGGACCCAACGGGTCCGGCAAGTCCAACGTCGTCGACGCACTGGCCTGGGTGATGGGTGAGCAAGGGGCCAAGTCCCTGCGCGGCGGCACGATGGAGGACGTCATCTTCGCTGGCACGGCCGGCCGGCCGCCACTGGGTCGCGCGGAGGTCGTGCTCAGCGTCGACAACACCGACGGTGCACTGCCCATCGAGTACGCCGAGGTGCAGATCTCGCGCACGATGTTTCGCTCCGGTGGCTCGGAGTACGCGATCAACGGTCGGCCGTGCCGGCTGCTCGACGTGCAAGAGCTCCTCAGCGACTCCGGCATCGGGCGCGAGATGCACGTCATCGTCGGCCAGGGTCAGCTCGACCAGGTCTTGCACGCCACCCCGTTGGAGCGCCGCGGTTTCATCGAGGAGGCAGCCGGTGTCCTCAAGCACCGCAAGCGCAAGGAAAAGGCCCTCCGCAAGCTCGACGCGACCGACGGGCACCTCACCCGGCTCACCGACCTCCTCGGGGAGATCCGGCGCCAGCTGAAGCCGCTGGGTAGGCAAGCAGAGGTCGCGCGGCGAGCCGCGGCGGTCCAGGCCGACGCCCGCGACGCACGCGCTCGGGTGCTCGCCGACGACCTCGTCGCCGCCCGTGCGGTGCTGGCGGCCGACCTGGCCGACGAGACGAGCGTGCGGGCGCGTCGCGCCCACACCGAGGCCGAGCTGGCAGAAGCCCGCGCCGCCGAGGCCCACGCCGAGCAGCGGGAACGAGACGCTGCCGCGCACCTCGACGTGGCCACGCACACCTGGTACGAGCTGACCAGCGCGCGCGAGCGGATCACCGGCACCGCCGGGCTGGCCGCCGAGCGGGTGCGGGCGGCCGCCGCCGCACCCGACTCGGGCTGGACCGGTGCGGACCCCGACGCACTGCTGGCCGAGGCAGAGCAGGTGCGCGAACGTGAGCGGCAGACCATCGACGAGATCGACTCCGCGCGAGAGGCGCTCGAGGCGGCGGTCGTGGCGCGTCAGCGGGCCGAGGCCGAGCACGTCGACGAGGAGCGCCGCGTCGCGTCGGTCCTGCGGGCCGCCGCCGATGCGCGGGAGGGTCTGGCGCGGCTGAGTGGGCAGGTGGATGCGGCGCGAAGTCGCGTGAGCGCCGGCGCGGAGGAGCTGGGACGCCTCGACGAGGCGCTGGCCGAGGCCCAAACCCGGGCCGACCGGGCCACGCACGACTTCACCGCACTGGAGACCGAGGTCGCGGGGCTCGACGCGGGCGAGCGCGGCCTCGACGCCGAGCACGAGGCGGCGCACGCCGTGCTCGACGACCTGGGCGAGCGGCTCGCGAAGCTGCGCGAGGCCGCTCAGGTCGCCGAGCGTGAGCGGGCGGCGCTGCGCGCTCGACGGGGCGCACTGGAGCTGGGACTCACCCGCAAGGACGGCGCCGGTGCGCTGCTCGCGGCCAGCGACGAGGTCCGCGGGCTGCTCGGTAGCGTGGCCGCCCTGCTGCGCGTGCGGCCAGGCTACGAGCAGGCCGTCGCCGCCGCCCTCGGCCACGTCGCCGATGCGGTCGCTGTCACCAGCGCCGAGCAGGCCGCGGAGGCGCTCGGCTGGCTCCGGCGGAAAGAGCTGGGCCAGGCGGAGCTGCTGCTGGCCGACGGCGCCGTAATCGACGGTGCGGTGGCTGCCGGCGTGGTGGCCGACGGAGCATCTATTCCGGCGCGCCTGCCGAGCGGAGCCGTGCCGCTCACCGACGTGATCGAGGCACCGGTCACCCTTCGAGGTGCGATCGAGCGGGTCCTGCGTGGCCACGTCGTGGTGGCGGATCTTGCTGCCGCTCGCCGGTTCGTGACGACCCGGCACGGCGACGACGAGCAAGTGGCCGTCACCCGAGAAGGTGACGTGCTGGGCCCGGTCGTGGCGCGCGGTGGATCGGCCGGCAGCCCGAGCCTGCTCGAGCTCCAGGCCGCGGTCGACGAGGCCAGCGAGACGCTCACGTCGCTGGACGCGGGGGCCGAACGGTCCCGTTTCGACGTGTCCCGGCTGGAGGCGGAGCGCGACGAGGCGCGTGGGCGCGTCGACGTGGCCCTCGCACAGCTGCACGAGTCCGACGCGGCGATGGCCGCGATCGCCGAGCGGCTCGGACAGCTGGGTTCCCAGGCGCGGGCGGCCCGAGCAGAGTGCGAGCGGTTGCGACAGGCCGTGGAACGGGTCCACGAGGCCCATGAGCGTGACCTGGTCGCCGTCGTCGCTCTCGAGCAGCGCTTGGCGGGCCCCGAGGCGACCGGCGTCGACGACGAGCCGGCCACCGTGGCGCTCGAGGTTCTGGCCGAGGGTGCCCGTACCGCCCGGGCCGCCGAGACCGAGGCACGCCTCGCCTTGCGTACCGGCGAGGAGCGGGCGCGAGCCCTCACCGGGCGCGCTGACCAGCTCGTCCAGACAGCTCGCTCTGCCCGCGAAGAGCGGGCGCGCGGACGACGTCGCCAGCAGCGGCTGCGTCGGGAGGCCGACGTGGCCCGCGCCGTGGTCGACGCCGCCCACCACGTACTCGACCGGCTGGCCACATCGCTCGAGCGCAGCGCGGCTGCACGCAGTGCCGCCGAGGCGGCACGGGGCGAGGTGACCGAGGCGCGGCGAACAGTGCGAGACCGGACGCGCGAGCTGGTGGCCGAGCTCGACCGGTTGACCGACTCCGCGCACCGCGACGAGGTCGCCCGGGCCGAGCAGCGGCTGCGGATCGAGGCGATCGAGGAACGCGTCCGGGTCGAGGTCGGCCTCGACCTCGACGCACTCGTGACCGACTACGGTCCGCACGTGCCCGTGCCCGCACCGGGCGAAGCCGACCAGGCAGTCCCTTCGGTCGAGACGGCGACGGTGCCGTACGACCGCGAGGAGCAGCTGGCGCGCCTAGGAACGGCCGAGCGGGCCCTGGCGCTGTTGGGGAAGGTCAACCCGCTGGCGCTCGAGGAGTTCTCGGCCCTGGAGGAGCGGCACGCCTTCCTCACCGCGCAGCTGGAGGACCTGCGCAAGACCAGGCGTGACCTGCTCGAGATCGTCGACGACGTCGACGCACGGGTGCTGGAGGTCTTCACGGCCGCCTGGCAGGACGTTGCGCGTGAGTTCGCCGACGTCTTCGCCCGTCTCTTCCCCGGCGGCGAGGGTCGCCTCGTGCTCACCGAGCCCGACGACATTCTGGCCAGCGGTATCGACGTCGAGGCCCGGCCACCGGGCAAGAAGGTCAAGCGGCTGTCGCTGCTGTCCGGCGGTGAGCGCTCGCTGGTGGCTGTCGCCTTCCTGGTAGCGCTGTTCAAGGCTCGCCCCAGCCCCTTCTACATCCTCGACGAGGTCGAGGCCGCCCTCGACGACACAAACCTGGGGCGCCTGCTGGAGATCTACGAGGAGCTACGCGCAGCCAGCCAGCTGGTCGTCATCACCCACCAGAAGCGCACGATGGAGATCGCCGACGCGTTGTACGGCGTCTCGATGCGCGGTGACGGCGTCTCGACCGTGATCAGCCAGCGTCTGCGCGAGCGTGCGTCAGCGTGAGGCCCCGTCGCCCACCCGACAGTCGCTGGCGGGTGGGTGCCGGCCGGCGTGCCCCATCACAGCACCCGGCGCGGCCGGTCGACCCCGACTGTCGGCGTGTGCACCTGGCTTCGCCTTCGGGACGTAAACACGCCGACACTCGACGGTGGCGACAGCGGGTGTGAGACACCTGGAGCCGTACGGCCGCCCGGGCGGTCATGCCAACGCGCCGCCGGCTCGACAAGTAGCCGCCCCAGCAGCTCGAAGCCCCGGATCCGAGAACACGGGGGTGCATGTCGGTGCCTCGCTGACCAAAGGGCAGCGGCTACCAGCAGCACTGCCTCACGTGCGTCATCGAACAGCCGGAGCCGTGTCGACGAGGCACGCCGCCGATGCCCCTTGGCTCCGACCGACGTGGCACCTCGGCCTCAGCAGGTCAGCCGATGGGTTCCTGCACCGGCCTCAGCGGGTCAGCCGATCCGCTGGGGGCGCTGCACCGGCCTCAGCCGACACGCACCCAACCGTCGAGGAGACGGCCGAGGTACCAGTCGAACCCGGTCTT
>JBBSMD010000056.1:0-11157 GCA_038233355.1 Propionibacteriales bacterium | reverse complement strand
GTCCTCATTCGCGCCCTCGGTGTGACGTTGGGGGTGGCCACGAGCACGCTGCTGTTCTTCGTCATGTACCGCCTGCTGCCCCAACCCGACCTGCCCCGCCGTGCCCTGCTGCAGGGAGCGCTGGTGGCCGCGGTCGCCTTCGAGCTGCTCAAGCTGGTCGCGACCAAGCTGATCGCCATCGCGGGTGACAGTCCTCCGGCGGCCGTGATCGGGACCGTGCTGGTGGTGATCGTGTGGATCAACCTGTTCTCTCGCATCGCCTTGCTAGGTGCGGCGTGGGCGGCCACGAGCCTCCAGGCTCGCCAGAACCTGCCCGAGCTGCGGGAGGAGGCGAGCGAGGACGGTGCTGACGACGGTGCTGAGCCCGTGGCCGGCGTCAGGCGCCCCCCGGTCCGCACGCTCCAGCCTGCGGGTGCACGGGATCCGCGGCCCGTCGACGTGCTGCGGCCGCTGGCGGTGGCCGGGTTGGCCGCGGTGCTCGTGCGGTGGTTGCTGCGCGGCGGTCAGGGGTGAGCGAACGCGGTGCCAGCGGCCCCTCGCATACCAACCCGCGGTTCAGCGGCGAAAGACCAGGGCACGCTTGACCTCCTGGATCGCCTTGGTCACCTCGATGCCGCGCGGGCAGGCTTCGGTGCAGTTGAAGGTGGTGCGACAGCGCCACACCCCTTCTCGGTCGTTGAGGATCTCGAGGCGCTCGGCAGCACCCTCGTCACGGGAGTCGAAGATGAACCGGTGAGCACCGACGATCGCCTGCGGGCCGAAGTACTGCCCGTCGGTCCAGTAGACCGGGCACGAGGTGGTGCAGGCCGCGCACAGGATGCACTTGGTGGTGTCGTCGAAGCGCTCCCGGTCCTCCTGCGACTGCAGCCGCTCCCGGGTCGGCTCGTGACCGGTCGTCACCAGGAACGGCATCACCGAGCGGTACGCGTCGAAGAACGGCTCCATGTCCACGACGAGGTCCTTCAGCACCGGCAGACCCTTGATCGGCTCGACCACGATCGGCTTGTCGGGGTTGACGTCCTTCACCAGCGTCTTGCACGCCAGCCGGTTCTTGCCGTTGATGCGCATCGCGTCCGACCCGCACACGCCGTGGGCGCAGGAACGGCGGAAGGTGAGCGTGCCGTCCTCCTCCCACTTGACCTTGTGCAGCGCGTCGAGCAGCCGGTCGGTGCCTTGCACGGTGACCCGGTGCTCGCGCCAGTGCGGCTCCTCGTCGAGCTCGGGGTTGAAGCGGCGGATGCGCAACGTGACCTCGAAGCTGTCGACCAGGGTGGCCTGCTCGGAGTGCTCGCCGTGCGCGATCGTCTCCTGGGCGTGCGCCTCGTCATGTGCCGACGGCTCGACCGGCTGTTCGGCCCCGGCGGCCTCCTCGGCCGCATCCGTCTCGGCCGCATCCGTCTCGGCCGCAGCTGCCCCGGCGGCACCCCTTCCGTCACCGGTCCCGGCGCCACCTGTCCCCGCACCCGTACCGGAGGCGACCGACTCCTCGCGCGGAGAGCTGGCCGGCTCGGCAGGCTCGCGGGCCTGCAAAGACTTGTCTCGCGCAGGTGCGGACGTCTCGGGGTCCACCGGGGGGTTGGTGGGTCCTGTGGGCTGGTCGCTCATCAGTACTTGCGCTCCATCGGCTCGTAGCGCGTCTGCACGACCGGCCTGTAGTCGAGTCGGATCGTCACCGACCCGTCCCCGCCCACGTGGCGGTAGGCCATCGTGTGCCGCATGAAGTTGACGTCGTCGCGGGTGGGGTAGTCCTCGCGGAAGTGCCCGCCGCGCGACTCCTGCCGGGCCAGCGCCGAGGCGACGAGCACCTCGGCGAGGTCGAGCAGGAACCCCAGCTCGACGGCCTCGAGCAGGTCGGTGTTGAAGCGGCGGCCCTTGTCCTGCACGGACACGTGGGCGAAACGCTCGCGCAGCAGCTCCAGGTCGGTCAGCGCCTGCTTGAGCGAGGCCTCGGTGCGATACACCTGCGCGTTGATGTCCATCGTCTGCTGCAGGCCCGCGCGTACGGCGGCCACCCGCTCGGTGCCCTCGCGCGAGCGCAGCCCCTCGACCAGCTCGACCACGGTCGCCTCGGGGCGGTCGGCCAGCGGTGCGTGGTCGACGGTGCGTGCGTACCCGGCGGCGTTGAGGCCGCAGCGTTTGCCGAACACGTTGATGTCGAGCAGCGAGTTGGTGCCGAGCCGGTTCGAGCCGTGCACCGACACACAAGCTACCTCCCCCGCGGCGAACAGGCCCGGCACGACCGTGTCGTTGTCGCGCAGCACCTGCCCGTCGACGTTGGTCGGCACCCCACCCATCGCGTAGTGCGCGGTCGGGAAGACCGGCACCGGCTCGGTGTACGGCTCCACCCCGAGGTACGTCCGCGCAAACTCGGTGATGTCGGGCAGCTTGGCGTCGATCTGCTCCCGCGGCAGGTGAGTGAGGTCGAGGTAGACGTACGCCTTGTCCGGCCCCGCCCCACGGCCCTCCCGTACCTCGTTGGCCATCGCGCGCGCCACCATGTCGCGTGGCGCGAGGTCCTTGATCGTGGGGGCGTAGCGCTCCATGAAGCGCTCGCCCTCGCTGTTGCGCAGGATCCCGCCCTCGCCGCGGGCGGCCTCGCTGAGCAGCACCCCGAGCCCGGCCAGGCCGGTGGGGTGGAACTGGAAGAACTCCATGTCCTCGAGCGGCAGCCCGTGCCGCCACACGACGCCCTGGCAGTCGCCGGTCAGCGTGTGCGCGTTGGAGGTGGTGCGAAAGACCTTGCCGAAGCCTCCGGAGGCGAGCACGACCGCCTTGGCCTTGAACACGTGCACCTGGCCGGTCGCGAGCTCGAGCGCCACCACTCCGGCGGCGCGGCCCTGGCTCAGCAGCAGGTCCAGCACGTAGTACTCGTTGTAGAACTCCACGTTGCGCTTCAGGCACTGCTGGTACAGCGTCTGCAAGATCATGTGCCCGGTCCGGTCCGCGGCGAAGCACGAGCGGCGTACCGGCGCCTCGCCGTGGCGGCGGGTGTGGCCGCCGAAGCGGCGCTGGTCGATGCGCCCGGCCGGGGTACGGTTGAACGGCAGGCCCATCTTCTCCAGGTCGAGGACCGCGTCGATGGCCTCCTTGCACATCACCTCGGCCGCGTCCTGGTCGACCAGGTAGTCACCGCCCTTGACGGTGTCGAAGGTGTGCCACTCCCAGTTGTCCTCCTCCACGTTGGCCAGGGCGGCGCACATGCCGCCCTGGGCCGCGCCGGTGTGCGACCGGGTGGGGTACAGCTTGGTGAGCACCGCAGTACGCGTGCCCTGGGACGCCTCCAGCGCCGCGCGCATGCCGGCGCCGCCGGCGCCGACGATCACCACGTCGTACGCGTACGGGTGCAGCGGGGCCGGCGGCGGGGCCGCCGTCGCGGCGGGCGCCGAGGGGTCTGCTGCGGCCGACGCCCCGGCGGGCGCCGTGTCGACGGGTCCGGTCGGACGGGGAGAGTCGGCCATGGTGGTCCTCAGCGGGTGCAGACGGACAAGGTGGAGGCCGGGTCGATGCAGGGGTCGAAGGTAAAGATCACCAGCGTGCCCAAGGCGAGCACCGCGACCGACGCGGCGTACAGCAGCGCCTTCAGCCAGAAGCGGGTCTGGTCTCGCTCGGCGTAGTCGTTGATGACCGTGCGCAGCCCGTTGGTGCCGTGCAGCTGCGCCAGCCACAGCATGAGCAGGTCGAAGACCTGCCAGAACGGGCTCGACCACTTGCCCGCGACGAAGGCGAAGTCGACCTGGCTGATGCCCTCGCCGGTGACCAGGTTGACCCACAGGTGGCCGAGCACGAGGAACACCAGCAGCACGCCGGAGCCGCGCATGAACAGCCACGACGTCATCTCGTAGTTGGTGCGCTGCGCGGTGCGGCTGCGCGGCGCAGCCACGTCCGGGACGGGGGTCTGGGTGGCCATGCTCAGCCGCCGAACACGTGGGTCAGGTGACGGATCGCGAACGGGACCATCAGCAGCACGAAGATGCCCCCCACCGCCCAGCTCATCTGCCGCTGGTAGCGCGGTCCCTGGCTCCAGAAGTCGATGGCGATGATGCGCAGCCCGTTGCTGGCGTGGAACACCACGGCGGCCACCAACCCGAGCTCCATCAACCCCACCACCGGGTTCTGGTACGTCGCGATGGCGGTGTTCCACGCGTCGGCCGACACCCGCACCATGGCCACGTCGATCACGTGCGCGAAGAGGAAGAAGAAGATGGCGACACCGGTGATGCGGTGAGCCACCCAGGTCCACATGCCCTCGCGTCCCCGGTAGAGCGTTCCGGCGGGTCTGGTGGCCACGACGTGCCCGGCTCCTGTGGTCGAAGGGCGCAGCGACGCGGCCGCGCCGGCGGTGACGATGTGCCTCGAAACTGTAGTCGCGACCCGGCGCACCCACCCGGCAACGGGTTGTGAGATCTCTCCCACTCGTCCCCGCCGACGAGCCCGGCCCTACCCTTGCCCGACATGAGCGCGCAGTCCGCCCCCGGTGCCGGTGACCCCGGCCGGACCGAGTCCGGTCTGCCGTTCGAGACGGTGTACGGGCCGGCGAGTGCCGCGGACCGCGACGTCGCGACCGCGTTGGGTGAGCCCGGCGCGTACCCCTACACCCGTGGCGTCTACCCGACCATGTACGCCGGGCGGCCGTGGACGATGCGCCAGTACGCCGGCTTCGGCACTGCGGTCGAGTCGAACCGCCGCTACCACCAGCTGATCGAGGCCGGCACCACCGGCCTGTCGGTGGCCTTCGACCTGCCGACCCAGATGGGCTACGACTCCGACGCCGCGATCGCGCACGGCGAGGTCGGCAAGGTGGGGGTGGCGATCGACTCGATCGAGGACATGCGGCTGCTCTTCGACGGCATCCCGCTCGGCGAGGTGTCGACGTCGATGACGATCAACGCGCCGGCGGCCCTGCTGCTGTTGCTCTACCAGCTGGTCGCGGAGGAGCAGGACGTACCCGGTGACCGGCTCAGCGGCACGGTCCAGAACGACGTGCTCAAGGAGTACATCGCCCGCGGCACCTACATCTACCCGCCGCAGCACTCGCTGCGGCTGGTAACCGACGTCTTCAGCTACTGCAAGACCGAGCTGCCGCGGTGGAACACCATCTCGATCTCCGGCTACCACATGGCCGAGGCCGGCGCATCGCCCGCGCAGGAGGTGGCGTTCACCCTCGCCGACGGTGTCCAGTACGTACGCGCCGCCATCGCGGCCGGCCTCGGGGTGGACGAGTTCGCCCCCCGGCTGGCGTTCTTCTTCGTCTCGCGCACCACCTTCCTCGAGGAGGTCGCCAAGTTCCGGGCCGCCCGCCGCATCTGGGCGCGGGTGATGAAGGAGACCTTCCGGGCGCAGGACCCCAAGTCGTTGATGCTGCGCTTCCACACCCAGACCGCCGGGGTGCAGCTGACCGCGCAGCAGCCCGAGGTCAACCTGGTGCGGGTGGCCGTACAGGGGCTCGCGGCGGTCCTGGGCGGGACCCAGTCGTTGCACACCAACTCCTTCGACGAGGCGATCGCGCTGCCGAGCGAGAAGGCCGCGCGCCTCGCCCTGCGCACCCAGCAGGTGCTTGCGTACGAGTCCGACGTGACCAAGACCGTCGACCCCTTCGCCGGGTCGTACGCGGTCGAGACGCTCACCGACGACCTCGAGGTGGAGGTGCTCGACCTGATGCGTCGGGTGGAGGACCTCGGTGGCGCCGTCGCGGCGATTGAGCGCGGCTTCCAGAAGGAGGAGATCGAGAAGTCCGCCTACACCACCGCCGGCCAGATCGACTCCGGCGAGCGGGTGGTGGTCGGGCTGAACCGCTTCCGCGTCGAGCACGACGAGCGGTACGAGCCGATGCGGGTCGACCCAGCGATCGAGGAGCAGCAGGCCGACCGGTTGGCTCGCCTGCGTGCCGAGCGCGACGGCGACGCGGTCGAGCGGCACCTCGAGCGGCTGCGCTCGGCCGCCCAGGGCAGCGACAACGTGCTGTACCCGATGAAGGAGGCGCTGCGTGCGAGGGCCACCGTCGGGGAGGTCTGCGACGCCCTGCGCGACGTGTGGGGCACCCACGTACCGGCGGACGCCTTCTGAGCGCCGCCGTGGGCCGCGGTCCTCCTTGACGGCGAGTGGCCCCGTGTGGTCCTTGTCCACGGCGAGTGGCCCCGTGTGGTCGCTTCCCGCGCCGGTCGACCACCACATGGGGCCAGTCGACGGCGGGGGGTCGTCGCAGCAGCTCACCGGTCTCACCGGGGTCGTTTTTGACCACAGTGGCGGGTCCGGGCGGGCGGCGGGCGGCTCGTGACCGAGCTCCAGCGGGCGCGGTTCGGTGTGGCCACGGTCTTCGTGCTGAACGGGTACGCGCTGGCCACGCTGCTCAGCCGGGTCCCCGCCATCCGCGACACGCTCGGCTTCTCGCCGGGCCAGCTCGGGCTGCTGCTGCTCACGCTCTCGCTCGGCACGGTCATCGCCCTCCCGCTGTCGGGCCTGCTCGTGCACCACGCCGGGGCCGCGCGGGCAGTCGCCGGGGGAGCGCTGACCGTCGCCATTGCCTTCGTGGTGCTCACGGTCGGCCTGAGCCTCGCGTCCGCCCCGCTCGTCGCCACCGGGCTGCTCGTCTACGGCGTCGGCACGAGCACCTGGGACGTGGCGATGAACGTCGAGGGTGCGGCGGTCGAGCGCGGGCTGCGGCGCACCTTGCTGCCCCGGTTGCACGCGGGTTTCAGCATCGGCACGGTGCTCGGCGCTCTCCTGGGGGCTGCGGCGGCGCGGGTCGGTCTCGGGCTGCCACTGCAGCTGGCGGTGGCGGCGCCGCTGCTGCTGGTGGTAGTCGGCTGGGCCGTACGCACCTTCCTCCCCGCCGCCGAGGACCCGCACGGTGACGGATCGGCCCGTACCAGCGTGCTGGCCGCGTGGCGCGACCGCCGCACCTTGGCGCTGGGCCTGCTCGTGCTCGCGTTCGCGCTCGCCGAGGGCATCGCCAACGACTGGCTGGCCCTTGCTCTCGTCGACGGGCACGGCGCCCGGGAGTCGACCGGCGCGCTCGGCTACGCGACCTTCGTCGCCGCGATGACCCTTGGCCGCTTCGCCGGCGGCTGGCTGGTCGACGGCCTCGGGCGGGTGCCGGTGCTGCGGGTGAGCGCCCTGCTCGCCGTGTGCGGGGTCGTCGTGCTGGTCACGGCCGGCTCCCTCGCGCTGGTGTGGGTGGGAGTGGCCTTGTGGGGGCTCGGAGCGTCGCTCGGCTTCCCGCTGGGCATGAGCGCTGCTGGCGACGACCCGGCCCACGCGGCGGCACGCGTGTCTGTGGTGGCCTCGCTCGGGTACACCGCGTTCCTGGCCGGACCGCCGCTCGTCGGCTTCCTCGCCGACGAAGCCGGCATCCTCTCCGCGCTGCTGGTCGTGCCGGTCGCGGCCCTGCTCGGCGTGCTCGCCGCGCCCTCGACCCGAGAGCCCGAGCCAACCGCTGAGGCAACCCGCTGAGCCGATCCGCTGAGCCGATCCGCTGAGCCGATCTGCTCCGCCGGGCCGCGCAGTCTGGCAACCTTGACGCGACGTGACGTGCTCGACCCGGCACCCTCGGAGGAGACATGAGCGACTCCGGCAGCTCCTATCCCCCCGCCGACGGCGGGCAGCAGCCGCCGTCTCGCGGTGGTGACTACCCGCCGTACCCACAAGGTGGCGGTGCGATGGGCGGCGACGGCCGCAACGACGCCACGGGCTTCTTCGGCGCCCTCTTCGACTTCAGCTTCAACAGCTTCGTCACCCCGAAGATCGTCAAGCTCGTCTACATCCTGGCCACGGCCGCGCTCGCGCTCGGCGTGCTCATCTTCGTCGTGGCTGGCTTCGCGCAAGGGATCGGCTCCGGCATCGTCGCGCTGATCGTCGTCCCGCTGGTTGGGCTGGTCTATCTCGCCTTCATCCGGATGACCCTGGAGTTCTACTTCGCGTTGGTACGCATGAGTGAGGACATCAACGAGCGCCTCCCGCGTCGCTGAGCGTCCCGGCCTGGCCACCCGGCCGGCTCGTACTCGACGCTGAATGGGCGAAAAGTGCTGTTCTGGTGGGCGCAGAACCGACCGCATTCGACATTTCAGCGCATCCGACTACTGACGCAGGCCGCGGCGACTCGACCACCCCGGTGAGCGTGCGGGCCGCGCACGGCGACGCCGACGTCGCTCGGTAGGTGCCGATCCGACCGCGGACAGACCGGTGCGGTCTCGCGCTCGCGTGGCGGTGGTGGCGGTAACCTGGCGGTCGTGCCTTCTCCGCTCGACGTGTCCTCGGCCGTCGACGCCGTGGCGCGCGAGGTGGTCGACATCCGGCGTGACGTCCATGCCCACCCCGAGCTCGCGTGGCAGGAGACCCGCACCACCCTGCTCGTCGCCGATCGGCTGATTGCTGCCGGGCTCGACGTCGAGCGGCTCAACGGGTCGGGCCTGTTTGCCGAGGTCGGTACGCCGGGCGCACCGGTGGTCGCGCTGCGCGCAGACCTCGACGCCCTGCCCGTACTCGACACCACCTCCGACCCGTGGCGTTCGCGTACGCCGGGGGTCGCGCACGCCTGCGGTCACGACGTGCACACCGCCGCTCTGGTCGGCGCCGGTCTCGCGTTGCAGTCGGTGCACACCGACCCCGGCACCGGGCCGCTGCCCGTACGGGTCCGGCTGATCTTCCAGCCGGCCGAGGAGATCATGCCCGGCGGCGCCAACGAGGCCATCGACGCGGGCGCGCTCAAGGACGTGCAGCACATCTTCGCCGTGCACTGCGACCCCTCCCTCGACGTTGGCCAGATCGGCTTGCGCGAGGGTGCCCTGACCGGGGCGGCCGACGCGATGGTGGTCCGGCTGACCGGCCGGGGAGGGCACACCTCGCGCCCGCACCTGACCGAGGACCTCACGTACGCACTGGGTGCCCTCGTCACCGGGCTGCCGGCGGCCCTGTCGCGCCGGCTCGACCCCCGAGCCGGCGCCAGTCTCGTCTGGGGGCGGCTGGAGGCCGGTGGCGCGCCCAACGTCATCCCGTCGATGGGCGAGGCGGCCGGCACGCTTCGCATGCTCGACGCGTCGGCGTGGCACGAGGCCGAGCACCTGGTGCGATCACTGATCGCAGAGGTGGTCGCGCCCTACGGTGTCTCGGCGCAGGTGACCTACACCCGCGGCGTGCCGCCGGTCATCAACGAGCCCGGCAGCACCCAGGTGCTGCACGACGCCGTCACCGCCCTGCTCGGGGAGAAGGGGGTCGCCTCGACCAGCCAGAGTCTGGGCGGCGAGGACTTCGCGTGGTACGTCGAGGCGGTGCCTGGCGCCATGGCCCGGCTGGGCACCCGTACGCCGGGTGGCGGCACCTACGACCTGCACCAGGGCAACCTGCGCGTCGACGAGCGGGCAGTGGCGATCGGCGCCAAGCTGCTCGCCACCGCCGCGCTGCTCGGCGGCTGAGCCGGGCCGCTGGTCACGACTCGGTATCGAGAGCGGAGACGGCAGCCACCGGCCTACGGCCGCGCCGCGCCACCCTCTAGGCTGCCCCCGGACCGGGACCGGCGGGGTCCCGATGAGCCCGGAGGCAGTCTTGCGTCGCATGACCACGATCGCAGCCACGGCCGGCGCACTGACGTTGACGCTTGCGCTGTCCGCCTGCGGTGCACGCACCGAGACCGATACGTCGGCTGGCGACGCAGCAACCACCGAGTCCGCCGGTTCGACGTGCGCCGAGCCCAACGGCCAGCAGATCGGCCTCGCCTTCGACGTCGGCGGCCGGGGTGACCAGTCGTTCAACGACTCCGCCGCCCGAGGCGCAGACCAGGCGGCGTGCGAGTTCGGCTACGAGGTGGTCGACGCCGAGGCCCAGGACGGCGAGCCCGAGTCGGCTCGCGAGGAGCGTCTGCGCCAGTTCGCCGACGCCGGCGTCGACCCGATCATCGCGGTGGGGTTCGCCTACGCCCCGGCGGTCGACAAGGTCGCCAAGGAGTACCCGGACAGCCACTTCGCGCTCATCGACTCCACCGACGCGCAAGCCGACAACATCTCCAACCTGGTGTTCGCCGAGGAGCAGGGCTCGTTCCTGGTGGGTGCGGCCGCGGCGCTGAAGTCCGAGACCAACGAGGTGGGCTTCATCGGCGGGGTGGACACGCCGCTGATCAAGAAGTTCGAGGCCGGCTACACCGCCGGGGTCAAGGCCGTCGACCCCGAGACGAAGGTCGACGTCACCTACCTCAGCCAGCCGCCGGACTTCTCCGGCTTCGGCGACCCCGCCAAGGGCAAGACCGCCGCGGCCGGCATGTACGACAGCGGTGCCGACATCATCTTCCACGCCGCGGGCGGCTCCGGCGGCGGCGTCTTCGAGGCCGCGCAGGCCAGCAACAACCTGGCCATCGGGGTCGACTCCGACCAGTACAAGACCGCCGACCCGTCGGTGCGAGACGTCATCCTCACCTCGATGCTCAAGAACGTCGACGTGGCGGTGTCCGACTACCTCACCGAGGTCGACTCCGGCACGTACCCCTCGGGGACCGTCAGCTACGACCTCGAAGCCGATGGCGTCGGCTACGCCACCAGCGGCGGCAAGATCGACGACATCACCGACCAGCTCGACCAGTACAAGCAGAAGATCATCGACGGCCAGATCAAGGTGCCGCTGACGCCGTGAGACCGGTGGTCCTCGCGAGCCCCGGCCTGACGCGATCCATCCACCCGTGAACCAGCCCGCGGACTTGCGATCGGTGGATGCCTCCGGGCTCGTGAGCGGCGCATGAGCCGCGCCGCGCCGCGCCCGCCCGCCGGCGACTCGCAGGGTCACGGCGAGCTCGCCGTCGCGTTGCGCGGCATCGGCAAGTCGTTCCCCGGCGTGCGGGCCAACCACGACGTCGACCTCGAGGTCCACCGGGGCAGCGTCCATGCGGTGGTCGGCGAGAACGGCGCCGGCAAGTCGACGCTGATGAAGATCTTGTACGGCGTCCAGAAGCCCGACGCCGGCACCATCGAGATCGGCGGTACCGAGCGGACGCTGTCCTCCCCCGCCGACGCGATCGCCGCCGGGGTCGGCATGGTGTTCCAGCACTTCATGCTGGCCGACAACCTGACCGTGACCGAGAACGTCGTCCTCGGCGCCGAGAAGCTGCACGGCATCGGCCGGGCCGCTCGGGAGGAGATCGAGCGCATCTCCGGCGCGTACGGCCTCGACGTCGAGCCC
>JBBSMD010000055.1:0-12099 GCA_038233355.1 Propionibacteriales bacterium | reverse complement strand
GCGTTTCTGCTTGTTCAAGCGTGCGGTGGTGGCTCGGCGTCTGATGCCGATGGCGACCTCGCGGGCGTTGCCGCCGAGCACGGCCAGGGCCCGGTCGTGCACCCATGCCTGGGCGGCCTGGTCGCCTTCAGCGAAGAAGCACCACACTGCGCCCGCGTCGAGGCCGACCAGCGGACCGAGAGCCTGCCCGCCAGACAGCCTAGGCGAAGTACTGCAGGTGCGCGGGGTACCGTTTGGACGCCTCCAGGACCGCGTTGAGCGCAGGACCGCGTTGAGCGCAGCAGGCTCCCAGTCGGCGCCGGCGTCGTGGGCCGGTCCCAGGATGGCCAGCCGCGCATCGGCCTGCTCCAGCTGCAGCTGTCGCCTGGCGAACCGTGGATCAGGCGCCACAAGGTGCCTGAGCGCCGGCAGCGGGTGCGAGGGGCGGCAGATGCGGTCGTGCCCTGGTGGCGTAGCGACGGCCCGCCACCGCAGGGGGGTGACGGGCCGCGCACGTGGGCTGCCGTCGTACGAAACAACGACACGTGGAGCTGGCGGGAATCGAACCCGCGTCCTCCGACGCAGAGCCGCGGACCTCGCGGGCGCGCGACCGGCCGTCGCACAGGGGTGCGGGCCGACCCGCTTACCGTGGTGACGCTGTCAGCCCGGTGCACCCGCGCAACGACCGCTTGTGGGCGCGCCCTTGATCCGCCACCGCGCCGCTCAGGGGAGTGGGCAGACCGCCGACGATGCGCCCGGGCGTCCAGGTCGGGTCGCTCACCGTGCGACCGTCGACGGTCAGGGTCAGCACACCGGTCTCCGCAGTGGGACCGCTGGCGGAGTAGAACTGGAAGTTCCCGAGGCCGAAGTCGACGTACGCCGAGCCGCGGTAACCTCCGCCGAGCACGATGTGCGCGTGCTGGCCGACCACGATGTCGGCCCCGGCGCGGACGGCGTCGCGAGCCACGTCCCGCTGGATCTGGGTCGGGCACGGCGTGAGGTCGGCGCCGTAGTGCATGTCGACGACCACCGTGTCGACGTGCGCTCGTACCTGCTCGATCGCGGCGACCAGGGCGGCGTTGTCACCGTCGAGCGCGGTGGCGATGCCCGGCTGAGCGGCGCCTGCCGACCAGGTGGGTACGAGGGCGGCGTCGACCACCGCGGACGCACCCAGGAACGCAATCCGCTGCCCGTGCACGGTGGTGATCCAGGGCTTGAACGCCTGCTCGGCGTCCCGGCCGATGCCCACGACCGGCATGTCGGCGCGCCTTGCCGCCGAGAGTGCGTCAGGGACACTGACCGGGCCGTAGTCGAGGCCGTGGTTGTTGGCCATGGTGACGACGTCGACCCCAGCCTCGCGCAGGGCGTCGAACACCACCGGCGGGGAGCGAAAGACGTACTGCTTGGTCTCTGGCGTTCCCCGTGTGGTCACCGCCGTCTCCAGGTTGACCATCGCCAGGTCGGCACGGTCGAGCACCTGGGCGAGGGGTCCCATCGCCGTCGCGGGATCGTCGAGCCGAGCGGCGAGCGAGCCGGCAAAGTGGGTGTCGCCGGCGAAGGCGATGGTGACCGGCCTGGCCGGCCGAGCGGTGCCACTGTGCCCCTGGCCCGCGGGGCCCGAGGAACCCGCCGTGCCCGTCCTGGTATCCGATGGCGTCGCGGTCGGTGACCCGTCGTCCCCGCGGGACCCGGACGCCCGAGGCGGGTCAGCGTCACTGCAACCGGCCAGGCCGGCGCTGAGCACCGCCGCCATCAGCCAGACAGGCCATTGGTGTCGTCCTCGCACGTCCCCTCCATCGCTACCGGCCCACAGCAGGCGGTACGGCTGGTTCAGATGATGCGCGACCGCCCCGTCCGGTGGGAAGGGCCGCGCGGCACGTCAGGCCTGCAGGTCGAGAAGTCGGCGCCCACGCCGTGCCCGGCCGCCCAGGCCGAGACACGAGCGTCGGCCGCCGGCGGGGTCTGTGGGTCGGTCGGGCCGGTTGGGTCGGGAGCCTCGACGCTCACCGCATGCCTTTGACGCGGCGACCTAACGCACGTTCGGTCTCGCGACGCGCCTCCTTGGCCGCGATGGCGTGGCGCTTGTCGTAGCTCTTCTTGCCGCGGGCGAGAGCGATCTCGACCTTGGCTCGGCCGTCCTTGAAGTACAACGACAGCGGCACGATGGTCAGGCCGCGCTCGTTGACTCGTGCCTCGATCTTGTTGATCTCGCTGCGGTGCATGAGCAGCTTGCGACGCCGCCGCGGCTCATGGTTGGTCCACGTCCCCTGCGTGTACTCGGGGATGTGTACGCCGAGCAGCCACACCTCGCCGTGGTCGACCTCGGCGAAGCCGTCGACGAGCGACGCCCGACCAGCCCGCAACGACTTCACCTCGGTGCCGGTGAGCACCACGCCGGCCTCGTAGGTGTCCTCGACGGCGTAGTCGTGCCTGGCCTTGCGGTTCTGGGCAACCATGATGCTCCCCCGCTGCTTGGCCATGGCCCCATTGTGGCGCACGGCCGGGCGCGGTCAGAGCCAACCGACCGGGTCGACTGTGCGCCCGTCCACGTACACCATGAAGTGCACATGGCACCCGGTCGAGTAACCGGTGTCTCCCGCGTAGCCGACGACCTGGCCGCGCTCGACGCGCTGTCCGGCGCCCACGGCAAAACGGTCGAGGTGTGCGTACGACGTCGCCAGGCTGCGGCCGTTGATGCTGCCGTGGCTGACCACGACCTGCTTGCCGTAGCCGATGGAGGAGTACGCGGAGATGACCTGGCCGGCTGCGGCGGCCCGGATCGGCGTGCCGCAGGCGGCAGCGAAGTCGGTGCCGTCGTGCAGCTTGCGCACGCGCAGCACCGGGTGCATCCGCATCCCATACGGCGAGGTGATGCCACCACTGGCCGGTGCGGAGAGGAAGCCACCGCCGGTGTGACTGATCGTGCGCGCGGCCTCGCGCGCGGCGATGCGCTGCAGCCGTTCGCCGATCCGCTCACGTTCGGCCTCCAGCGCCTCCAGCTTCGCGAGGTCGACCGCACGGGCATGAGCCGCACGCTGCTCGGCGACAGCGCGGCGGGTGACGAGCTGCCGTACGGCGGCCGCCTCCTGCTGCGCACGCTGTTGCAGCTCCCGGATACGCGCGACGGTGGCCGTGGCCCGATCCCGACGTCGCGCCACTTCGTCTCGGGTGTCGGACACCTCTCGCTCGCGGAGGGCCAGCAAGACCTTGGCGGCGTCGAGGTCGTCGATCGAGGTGATCTCCACCCCCAGCACCGAGTCGGTCAGGGCCAGCTGCTGGCTCAAGTCATTGGGGTCGTCACCGTTCATCAGCGTGTCTATGGCCACGACCCCCGGGTCGCCGTACTGCGCCGAGGACACGACGAACTCGGCCAGCCGCTGCTCGGCCGACCGCACCTGGCGTCGCCCCCTCGCGAGGTTGTCCTCGGCGACGGCCAGCCGCCGCTCGGCGGCTGCCAGCCGCTGCCGCATCAGCACGGCGTACTGCTGGGCGGCCGCGAGCTCACCACGGGTGGTGGCCAGCCGGTCCTCGGCGGCAGCCAGCCGGGTCTGCGCCTGGCCGAGCAGCCAGGTGGTCCTGGCGAGCCGTGCCGAACTGTCGTCCAGCGAGGAGCCCGCGGCGTCGATGCGCGCCCCGACCGCGGCGCGCCGATCCTTCAGGTGGTCCTTGTCGTCGGCGGCAGCCACCGTGGCGGTCAGCCCGAGCAGCAGGACGGCGCCCACGAGGCCGGTCACCGCGGCGCGTCCACGGCGGGTCGCGGCGTCGGTCGGCACGTGGGTCACGGCGCCGCCGTGGCGGCGCGACGACATCGAAGGCACAGACGCCCCTTCGCTCGGGGGAAGACGGGGACCTGCGGGCGCTGGCCGACCGGTGCCGCTGACCGTAGTCGACGAGGCTCAGACGTGGAGGTATTTGCGGGTGGTCACGAGTGTCGGGATCAACGCGACGACCACCGCGAACGCCACGACGAGCCCGGCGACAAGAGAAAACTCGTCCCACCCCACCCACGGGGTGATGCGGTATCCGCCGTCGCGCAGCAGGTCGTAGACGATGTAGCGCATGAACAGCGCAAGCGCGCCGCACGCCAGGGCGGCCGAGAGCAGCGCGGCCAGGACCGCCTCGAGGAGGAACGGCAGCTGGATGTGCCACGACGAAGCGCCGACCAGGCGCATGATGCCGATCTCGCGTCGGCGGGCGAACGCCGCGAGCCGGATGGTGTTGTAGACCTGCATGACCGCCGCCAGCACGAGCACCGCGGCGACGCCGAGGGCGGCCACCTGCAGACCGTCGAGGAGTGTGTAGAGCAGCTTCAGCTGTTCGCGCAGGTCGAGGATCGAGTAGACGCCGTCCCGCCCTCGCAGCGCGCTGGTGACCCCAGCGAACTGGTCGGGATCGTTGAGCACGACCAGGTAGGACTCGTTGAAGTCGCTGGGTCGCACGGTGTCGAAGACCCGTCGCCCGTTGGGGCTCTGCGCGTAGATCTCGCGGGCCTTGTCGTAGGCCTCCTGCCGGGACTGGAACGCATACGATGCGACCTCCGGGCTGTCGGCCAGCGCCTGCTCGACGGCCTTCTTCTGCGGCTCGGTGACCGCACCGTCAAGGCAGGTGCCACCGACCGAGGTGTCGGAGCACAGGGTCACCTGGATCTGCAGCCGGCTGCCGAAGTACTCCTCGGAGATCTGGCCCTGCTGCTGCACCAACAGGCCAATGCCGACGAGCACCAGCGACACGAACGTGGTGACGACCAGGGCCACAGTCATCGACACGTTGCGGCGCACGCCGGTGGCGAGCTCGGAGAAGACCTGACGGATCTGCATGCGTTCCTAACGGGCCGGGGCGGTCGGGCTGGAGGGGCACGCCGGGCGGCGAGCGTGGTCAGCCGGTACGGCCGTACACACCGCGAGGCTGGTCGCGGATCACGCGGCCGTCGTCGAGCTCGATGACCCGTTTGCGCATCTGGTCGACGATGCTCGAGTCGTGGGTGCCCATCAGCACGGTCGTGCCGGTGCGGTTGATCCGGTCCAGCAGCTTCATGATGCCGATGGAGGTGGTGGGGTCGAGGTTGCCGGTGGGTTCGTCGGCGATGAGGATCCTCGGCCGGTTGACGAACGCTCGCGCGATCGCGACCCGCTGCTGCTCCCCGCCGGACAGCTCGTCGGGCAGCCGGTTGGCCTTGCCGTCGAGGCCCACAAGCTCCAAGGTCTCGGGCACGGTGCGCTTGATCACCGAGGTGGGCTTGCCGATGACCTGCAGGGCGAAGGCGACGTTTTGGGCCACGTTCTTGTTGGGCAGGAGTCGAAAGTCCTGGAACACGGTGCCGATCTGGCGCCGCAGGGCGGGCACCTTCCAGCTGGGGAGCCGGTTGACTTCCTTGCCGGCCACGTGCACCCGTCCCTGGCTGGGCCGGATCTCGCGCAGCACCAGCCGCAGGAACGTCGACTTGCCGGAGCCGGAGGAGCCGACGAGGAAGACGAACTCACCCCCGTCGACCTCTACGTCGACGTCGGCGAGCGCCGCGCGGGGGGTCCGCGGATAGGACTTGGTGACGTGCTCGAAACGGATCACGGTGCCTCACGGCCGGGCAGTCGGGTACGTCGGTCAGGGCCGGTTGTGGTCGGTTGGTTCCGGATGTTGTCGTCGGTGGCAGCGGCCCGGTGGCGGGGTACGCCCTCGAGCGCTGCGAGGGCCACGGCCGACGGTCGAGTGTGCCACAGCAGCGGACCGGACCGGCGCGAACGCGCCCTGGGGCCTGCGTACCCGTCGACATCGGCCGCAGACTCGACACCGGCCCGCCGACGGGCCGTGTCGGGCGTCCCCTGTTAGCGTCGGACCACCTCCCCGAGCGAAGGACCCCCGCCGTGTGCGGTATCGCCGTCCTCCACCTCCTCCCGGACAGCCCGCCGGCCGGCAGCCTCCGTGCCGGCCAGCCGGCCAGCAGCGACCTCGCGTCGACGCTGGCGAGCGTCGGGCGGCCGATGCTCGCCCGGCTCGAGCACCGCGGACCCGACGGCACCCACGCCCGCACGGTCGGACGCAGCTGGCTGGGGCACACCCGACTCTCGATCGTCGACGTGGAGGGTGGCGACCAGCCCATCGCCGACGGCAGCGGGGACCACTGAGTCGTCTGCAACGGTGAGATCTACAACCACGAGGCGCTGCGCGAGGAGTTCGACGGCACCTTCGCCACTCGCTCCGACAGCGAGGCGGCGTTGCACGCCGCTGCTGACGGCGCGGCCGGTCTCGCCGCGCTGCACGGCATGTTCGCCCTGTGCGTTGCCGGCGAGGACGGCTCGTTCGTCGCCGCCCGCGACCGGCTCGGCATCAAGCCGCTCTACTGGGCCCGCCGCGACGGGCTCGTCGCGTTCGCCTCCGAGCTGCAGGCGTACGAGCCCGACTGGCGTCCCCTGGTCGAGGAGTTCCCGCCCGGGCACATGTGGGCCCCGCAGGGCGGGCTCACTCGCTACGGCGAGGTGGCCGAGCAGACGCGGGAGTACCCCACTCGTACGCAGGCTCAGCAGTCCATTCGCGAGGGACTCAAGCTCGCCGTACGCCGCCGGATGATGGCCGACGTGGGCGTCGGCGTCTTCCTCTCCGGCGGGCTCGACTCGAGTCTCGTCGCCGCGATCATGGCCCAAGAGAGCGAACCGGGTCGCCTGGTGCACTCCTTCGCCGCGGGTACGCAGGGCAGTTCCGACGTGGCCGCGGCGCGGCTGGTCGCCGAGCACCTCGGCCTCGAGCACCACGAGCGGATCTACTCCGCCGACGACGTGGTCGCGGTGCTGCCCACCGTGGTGACCTCGATCGAGTCGTTCGAGCCGTCCCTGGTGCGCAGCGCGGTGCCCGACTACCTGCTCGCCGAGCTCGCCGCTCAGCACGTGAAGGTGGTGCTGACCGGGGAGGGCGCCGACGAGCTGTTCGCCGGCTACGACCATCTGCGCGACGTCACCGACGCCGACGAGCTGCGCCTCGAGCTGATCCGCTCCGTGGAGGGCCTGCACAACCTCAACCTCCAGCGCTGCGACCGGGGTGAGCATGGCGCACGGACTCGAGGCGCGGGTGCCGTTCCTCGACCTCGACCTGATCGCGGTGGCCCAGCGCGTCCCGATCGGCTGGAAGCTGCCCGGCGAGGAGGGCCAGGAGAAGGCGATCCTGCGCGAGGCGTTCACCGGGTGGCTGCCGGAGGAGATCCTCTGGCGGCGCAAGGAGCAGTTCGGCGACGGCAGCGGCACTGCCGCGGTGATGGCCGACGCGCCCACGACGTGGCCGCAGACGACGACTGGGAGTCCGCGCGCGTACCGGGCCTGCCGCCGGCGCGCAGCCGGGAGGAGCAGGGTTATCAGCGGATGTTCGCGGCCAGGTTGGAAGGCGTCGCGGCCGAGCGAGTGCTGGGCCGGTTCGCGACCGCCTAGTGTCCTGCGCCGGTGGTTCGTTGGAGCGCTGGAGCAGGTCGGCGGTGACGTAAGCGAAGAACCGCTCCACCTGGTTGATCCAGGACGAGTATGTCGGGTGAAGTGCATATAGAACCTGGGATGCGCGGCGAGCCACTTGTTCACCGTCGGGTGCTTGTGGGTGCCGTAGTTGTCGCAGATCAGGTGCACGTCGAGATCCTTGGGCACCTCAGAGTCGATCTTGGCCAGGAACTTCTTGAACTCCACCGCCCGGTGGCGACTGGAGTTCGTCGACGCAGCCCCCCGCCCCCGGCGATCAGTGTGCCGAGGACCTGTCCGTGGGAAGTCGGCGTAGATGGATCGAGCGCACGAAGTCGATGGTCGGCTTGATGGCAAAGAGCACCGACCCCACCAGGAAGAGAACCAGGGCCGCCGTCTGGGTGCTCTTGAAGAAGAAGAAGAGGCTGCCGAGAACAAAGCACGACGCTGCCCCGAAGTCCACTCCGGTGCGTACGACTTGGTAACGCCAGTAGATCTCCAGGTGTCGCGGGGTGAGGTCGTGCAGCGTTGGATCGAGCAGTCGGTGGCCCACGAGAAGCTCCTTGCTGGGTCAAGCGACGACGTACCACCGAGGCTCGCGGTAGGTCGGCTGGGTGGCCGTGCACGAGCGTACGTCCGGCGCGGTCACCGGACGCGTCCCGCCGGCCATGTGTACAGGCCATGGCGGACCGGGCACGGCTCGGGGGCCGGACGACGAGACGGTGTGCTTGATCCCGCCTCGGTTGAGACGAGACCGAAACCCCCGTCATTTCGCGTCACTGCAACACAGCGGAAACACTGGGGTCCGATCATCTCGTCGTGACCACCCAGCCGGCCGCCGACGCCCGTCTCTACACCGTGGCAGCCGCGGCGGAGCGCACTGTGCGCTGACTCGCGCGTGGGCGCGCACCGCCCCAGCCGGCACCGAGTCAGGCGGACACAGCGTCGGCGCCCCGACGCCAGCGGATCCCGGCCTCGATGAACGCGTCGATGTCGCCGTCGAGGACCGCGCCAGCGTTGCCCGACTCGTACTCGGTCCGCAGGTCCTTGACCATCTGGTACGGGTGCAGCACGTACGAGCGCATCTGGTCGCCCCACGAGGCGGCCACGTCACCGCGCAGCTCGTCGAGCTCGGCGCGCTCCTCGGCCCGCTTCAGCACCAGCAGCTTGGCCTTGAGGATCACCATCGCGCTGGCCTTGTTCTGCAGCTGGCTCTTCTCGTTCTGGCAGCTGACCACGGTACCGGTCGGCAGGTGCGTGAGCCGGACGGCCGAGTCGGTGGTGTTGACGCTTTGGCCACCCGGGCCCGAGCTGCGGTAGACGTCGACGCGGATCTCCTCATCGGGGATGTCGATCTCGTCGGTCTGCTCGAGCACCGGCACCACCTCGACCGCGGCGAACGAGGTCTGCCGACGGCCCTGGTTGTCGAACGGTGAGATCCGCACCAGCCGGTGGGTGCCGCCCTCGACCGACAGCGTGCCGTACGCGTACGGCGCCTTCACCGCGAACGTGGCCGACTTGATGCCGGCCTCCTCGGCGAAGGACGTGTCGTACACCTCGACGGGGTACTTGTGGCGCTCGGCCCAGCGGGTGTACATGCGCATCAGCATCTCGGCGAAGTCGGCGGCGTCGATGCCCCCGGCGCCCGAGCGGATCGAGACGAGCGCCTCGCGGGCGTCGTACTCGCCGCTCAGCAGAGTGCGCACCTCGAGGGCCTCCACCGCCTGGTGCACCCTGCCCAGCTCGGTCTCGGCCTCGGCCTCGGCGTCGGCGTCGGCCTCCTCCTGCGCCAGCTGCACGAGCACCCCGAGGTCGTCGATGCGCTGGCGCAGGCTCGTGACCCGCTCGACGTCGGCCTGCAGCACCGACAGCCGGCCGGTGACGCGCTGGGCGTTGGCCTGGTCGTCCCACAGGTCAGGGGCCGAGACCTGCTCGCCGAGGTCGGCGATCTCCCCCCGCATCGCGGGCACGTCGAGCACCTGCTCGATGCTGCGCAGCGTCGCGTCGAGCTGCTTGATCTCGGTGTCGAAGTCGGTGCCGGCCACGCTGGTGAGCGTACGCGGGGCCAGCCTGCGGTTGTGTGGCCCGTGCGGCGCCGGGTCGCTGTGAGCTGCGCGCTGACTCTGAGGCGTTGCTCACGCGATGCTCGGCGAAATGAGGCGCCTACGTGCCCGCATCGCGCCGCCGTATCGGGCTCCCTTGTCCCAGACGCTGTGTCTTCGGTGGCGTCGGTGCCTGGTGGTCTTTGGTGGCCTTGGTGCCTGGGGACATGACCCGGCTCGACCCATCAGCGGGTACTGACCAGGGCCGGGTCGCTCATTCGGCTTTATGCCCACCGGTGCGCGTTGAGCGGCTATCGCAACGCCCGCATCGAGCTGGCTGGCCACCGCCGCCAGGTTTCGGGTGATGGACGGGGTAGGACAGAGAGGGCTCGCCCACAACATCTCAGCGATTGGCAAGACCCTTCTTGGAAAGGTCGTGCACGATGGGGGGTACGTCCCCGCCGTCGGCCTCCCCCGTCCGAGCGGCGGGGACGCTCCACGTTCGCAGGTGCCGGTGACGACACCGGGTCAGATGCCGCGTCGGGTCAGGTGCCGCGTCGGGTCAAGTGCCGCGTCGGGTCAAGTGCCGCGTCGCCACGCAGGCGGGGCTACCGGTGTGGTCACAAGCGACCGCGTGCGTCGGCGTGTCGATGTCGGTACTGACCACTCGTGGGGACGCGCGGACGACTGTGGTCACCAACGACATCCCGCGTCGGCGTGTCCTTGTCATTACTGTCCAGACTCCACGAGCGAGGGAGGCGGCCGGCCGCGGGGTCTGGCGCGTCTCGACCCGCCTACTCAGTACCAGGCCGAGCAGCAGGCCGGCGAGCACGACCAGCCCGTACAAGCCTCCGGTCACAGTCATAGCCACCGTGATGCCAGGACAGGTGGCGGTCACCCCGAATCCGACACCGAACATGCCCGGCAAGGGAGCGCCGCTGCACCGACTCGTACGGCAATCGCATAGGCCGCCCGAGCGCGCGTACGAGTCAGATTCTGACCGCCGCCGTGCCAACGGCGGCGATCATCATCAGGTAGATGTAGGGGTCACGAAGTAGCAGACCCTCGTGGATGGTGCGGTAATCGCCGAGCGGGCTGCCGGTGAGGGCGTGCAGCGCCAGCGTGACCGCGACCGCGACCGCGACGCCGAAGAACACCGCCGTGGTGGCCAGGCTGCCCGGCGACCCGACCGAGCAGCCGGAGATGCCGTGTCCCGAGGTGCACCCCGTCCAGCGAGCGCCGTAGCCGATGGCAAGACCGGCGAGCAGCAGGACGACCACCAGTGCCGGCACCGGCAACGCGTCCGAGAGCGCGCCGTACGCGCGCAGGCCGACGTCGGTGGACAGCACCGCGTACGCCGCGGCGCCGGCGACCAAGCCGGCGAGGAACCCACGCCGCCACGGCTCGCTCGGCGGCGTCCGGCCGTCGTCAGGAGCAGCTGCAGCCAGACCTCGGACACGCCGAGACGCAGACTGGCTACGGCGTAGAGCGTGACGACGCACAGCCCGATGGCCGGTCCGGTCACGTACCAGGGCAGCTGGTGGGGCAGCAGGTCGAGCATGGGCGGCCACCTCTCGTCGGGCGCATCGTCGCAGGTCGCGGCCGCAAACGGCAGGCCCTCGGCTCAGCCAGGGCCGACGTCGCGACGGTCCCGCTGCCGGAAGACCCAGACCGACGCCCAGCCGGCAGCGAGAAGGGCCAAGACGGCCACCGGCAGCGCCCCGGCGGCGACGGGCGCCCCGGTCCTCGACTCGACGGTCAGCCGGACCAGCCCGAAGGCGACCAAAGCTATCCCCAGGTACAGCTCGACCCAGCGTCGGCGGGTCTCCTCCTGCTCGGCCGGCTCATGCGGCACGACGTCGAGCCGGGTCAGTACCGAGTTGATGGCTCGCTGCTGAGCGAAGGAGGCGGCGACGTGGCTCGCCGCCGCGAGCGCCCACACCCACCAGGTCGGCGCGCCGGCAAGCACCGCGCGCTGCGGCGATGGTCGACAGCACGGCGAAACCGAGCCCGGCTAGCGGTGGGCGCCGACGAGCGTACTCATCACGCAGGTGGTCGCGCTGGCCCTCGTCGAGGCGCTCAAGGAACCGCCCAGTGGCCATGCGTCGGGCCAGCACGATGCTCACCAGGCCTAGGGCGAGGAAGAACAGCGGCGCCACGTAGATCCGCAGGACGGCCCCCTCCTCACGCCGGTCTCGGGGCCGGCGCGAGGCAACCTAACCGCCACCGGGTACGGCTGTCCGCGGATCGGCCGTCGCACCCGACCGGTATCGGCTCAGCGCACCTGCACCACGACGGCCGCTTCGGCCACCACGGTGGCCGAGTCGCTCCAGCCCGGTGGGTCGAGGGGCAGGTCCAGTGGGGCACTGAGTCGTACGGCCACCTCGTCACCGACCGGCACCACCTGCCAGCTCAGGCCGGGCAGCTGGGCAGTCACCCCCGAGGTCGCGAGGTAGTCGCTCACGTACTGCCGCGCGCTGGCGGGATCGACCAGCGCGGTGTCACCGAGACCTTCGGTGTAGACCTGCTCGCCCTGCACGCCGTCAGCGGCAGCAAGCGCCGCGCCGTCGGCAAGGCCGGCGAGCTGCTGGTGGCGTAGGTACGCCGCCGACGCATCGACCACCGCGGCCACCATGAACCCAATGACGAGG
>JBBSMD010000054.1:0-12149 GCA_038233355.1 Propionibacteriales bacterium | reverse complement strand
GACGGGCTTGCCGGCGCCTCACGCGCCGCCGGGTGGCCCGCGCCGCCTCACGCGCCGTCGAGTGGCCCGCGCTGGCGGCTCGGCGGCCGGTCCGGCCACCCACATGGGGCCACTCGCGCGCAAGCGACGACCGCCGCGCTCAACGGTGTGTGCGTACGTGCGGCATGCGGCCCACGGACTCCTCTCGAACGCCCGGAGCACGCCGAATGGCCCCGTGTGGCGGCGTTGTCGATGACCGGCCAGCCACGCGGGGCCACTCGCCCGCCCGGGTCGGTGGGCACGTGCCGATCGGCGGCAGCCCCTGGAGTCCCTTGGGGTACGCCGTCCCGACCGTCGCGGCGCCTGTGCCAGAGTTGCCGCTCGTGAGCGCGCAGACTCTCGACGGCAAGGCCACCGCGGCAGCGATCAAGGACGAGTTGCGCGTCCGCGTGGCCAGGCTGCGCAAAGCCGGTCACACCCCCGGCCTCGGCACCGTGCTCGTGGGCGACGACCCGGGCAGCCAGTGGTACGTACGCGGCAAGCACCGCGACTGCGCCGAGGTCGGCATCGACTCGATCCGGGTCGATCTTCCCGCGGACAGCACCCAGGTCGACGTCGAGGAGGCCGTGCACCGGCTCAACGCCGACCCCGCATGCACTGGCTACCTCGTGCAGCTGCCGCTTCCGAAGGGCCTCGACGAGCACCGGGTGCTCGAGCTGGTCGACCCGGTCAAGGACGCCGACGGCCTGCACCCGACCAATCTCGGCTGGCTCGTGCTGGGCCGGCCCGCCCCGCTGCCCTGTACGCCACGCGGCATCGTCGAGCTGCTGCGCCGCTACCAGGTGCCCATCGCCGGCGCCGATGTCTGCGTGGTCGGTCGCGGCATCACGGTGGGCCGCTCGCTCGGCCTGCTGCTCACCCGGCGCACCGAGAACGCGACCGTGACCCAGTGCCACACCGGCACCCGCGACCTCGCGAAGCATGTTCGTGCCGCCGACATCGTGGTGGCGGCTGCCGGCGTACCGGGGATCATCACGCCCGACATGGTCAAGCCAGGCGCGGCGCTGCTCGACGTCGGCGTCAGCCGCGGGCCGCAGGGCATCGTGGGCGATGTCGCACCGGACACGGCCGAGGTGGCGGGCTGGCTCTCCCCCAATCCCGGGGGGGTGGGGCCCATGACGCGCGCCATGCTGCTGACCAACGTGGTCGAGGCCGCCGAGCGAGCTCACGGGTTGGCATGAGCAGACGTGAGGGGCGAGTGGGCCGTCTGGTCGTGGTGGGGGCGGTGCTCTGCGTCGGGTCCGGGCTCGGACTCGTCGCTCTGGGCGCCTGGCGTGCGGGGCTCGGCCTCGCCGGCGCGTCGCTCGGGCTGGTCGGAGTCTTGCGACTGACCCTCTCCGGGTCTCGTGCGGGACCGCTACGAGTGCGCCAGTCGCGGCTCAGCGACGCGGCGCTGCTGCTAGCGCTCGGGGCCGCACTCGTGACCTTGGCGGTCGTGGTGCCCGACCAGCCTGCCCGCTGAGGCGGCGACCGGCGGGCTGTCTCGGGCGGCAGCCGACCGGCGCACCGGAGTTCAGCCGAGCAGCCCCAGCTCGCGTACTGCCTCGCGCTCGTCACCGAGCTCGGCCACGCTCGCGTCGATGCGAGCGCGCGAGAAGTCGTCGATGTCGAGACCGGTCACGATCTCGTACGACCCGTCCGACGTGGTGACCGGGAACGAGCTCACCAGCCCCTCCGGGACACAGTAGGAACCGTCGGAGGGCACCGCCATCGACACCCAGTCACCCTCGGCGCTGCTCCGCAGCCAGTCGCGGGCGTGGTCGATGGTCGCGGTGGCCGCCGAGGCCGCCGAGGAGGCGCCGCGAGCCTCGATGATGGCGGCGCCCCTTTGCTGCACGGTGGGGATGAAATCGTCCTCCAGCCAACTCTGGTCGCCGATCATCTCGACGGCGTTGCGGCCGTCCACCTCGGCGTGGAAGAGGTCGGGGTACTGCGTGGCGGAGTGGTTGCCCCAGATCGTCATGTGCCGACAGTCCGTGACGCTCGACCCGGTCTTGGCGGCCAGCTGCGCGAGCGCTCGGTTGTGATCCAACCGGGTCAGGGCGCTGAAGCGTTCCCGCGGTACGTCGGGGGCGTTGCTCATGGCGATCAGGGCGTTGGTGTTTGCCGGGTTGCCGGTCACCGTGACCCGGATGTCGTCGGCGGCGTGATCGTTGATCGCCTTGCCCTGGCCGGTGAAGATGGCGCCGTTCGCCTCGAGCAGGTCGGCCCGCTCCATGCCCTTGCTGCGCGGACGGGCCCCGACCAGTAAGGCGACGTTGGCACCGTCGAAGATCGTGGTGGCGTCGTCACCGGTCTCGACGCCGGCCAACAGCGGGAAGGCACTGTCGTCGAGCTCCATGACGACGCCTTCCAGCGTCTTCAGCGCCGGGGTGATCTCGAGCAGCCGCAGTTGCACCGGGGTGTCGGGACCCAGGAGCTCGCCGGCGGCGATGCGGAACAGCAGGCTGTAGCCGATCTGGCCGGCGGCTCCGGTGACGGCGACCTTGACGGGGCTGGGGCTCACGAAGGACTCCTGGCTCACGCTCATGCGATGGGGCGGCCCGACGCTAGCAGCCACCCGCTTGTCAGTGCGTGGCGACGTCAGGGCATCGTGGGGGAGTGACAGCTCGTCTCGATCCGGTCCGCCGGTGACGTTGTCACTCGCTGACGATGTTGGGGGGTCGTGAGCGGGTGACAACTCGACGGCATTGCGCCCAGGTCGATAACTTGACGTCGAGAGACCTTCGTACGGAAGTGGAGCCATGCCCAAGATCACGGTTCAGAACCCGGTCGTCGAGCTCGACGGCGACGAGATGACCCGCATCATCTGGCAGTTCATCAAGGAGCGCCTGATCCATCCCTACCTCGACATCGACCTGGCGTACTACGACCTGGGCATCGAGCACCGCGACGCCACCGACGACCAGGTGACCATCGATGCGGCCAACGCCATCAAGCAGCACGGCGTCGGGGTCAAGTGCGCGACCATCACCCCGGACGAGGCCCGGGTCGAGGAGTTTGGTCTCAAGCACATGTGGGTCTCGCCCAACGGGACGATCCGCAACATCCTCGGCGGCGTGGTGTTTCGTGAGCCGATCATCATGAGCAACGTGCCGAGGCTGGTGCCCGGATGGACCAAACCGATCGTCATCGGGCGCCACGCGCACGGCGACCAGTACAAGTCGACGAACTTCAAGGTCCCGGGCGCCGGCAGCGTCACGATCACCTACACGCCCAGCGACGGCGGTGCGCCGATCGAGCACGAGGTCGTGCGCATGCCCGAGGCCGGGGGTGTCGTGATGGGCATGTACAACTTCACCAAGTCGATCGAGGACTTCGCCCGCGCGTCGTTCTCCTACGGGCTGCAGCGCGAGTACCCGGTCTACCTGTCCACCAAGAACACGATCCTGAAGGCCTACGACGGCGCCTTCAAGGACATCTTCGAGCGCATCTTCGAGGCCGAGTTCAAGTCCGACTTCGAGGCGAAGGGGCTGACGTACGAGCACCGGCTCATCGACGACATGGTCGCCGCCGCGATGAAGTGGGAGGGCGGCTACCTCTGGGCGTGCAAGAACTACGACGGTGACGTGCAGTCGGACACGGTCGCGCAAGGGTTCGGCTCGCTCGGCTTGATGACGTCGGTGCTGATGACTCCCGATGGCCGTACGGTCGAGGCCGAGGCGGCGCACGGCACCGTCACCCGGCACTTCCGCCAACACCAGCAGGGCAAGCCGACCTCCACCAACCCGATCGCCTCGATCTATGCCTGGACGCGCGGACTGGCGCACCGCGGCAAGCTCGACGAGACCCCCGAGGTCGCCGGCTTCGCACAGGCGCTCGAGGAGGTGGTCGTAGACACCGTCGAGGGTGGCGCGATGACCAAGGACCTGGCGCTGCTGGTGGGGCCGGACCAGGAGTGGCAGACGACCGAAGAGTTCCTGGCGACGCTCGACGATGCCCTGGCGGCGCGACTGGCGTGACGGTGGCGGGTGGCGCAGCTGGCCGGCGGTGGCGGGTGGCGCGGTCAAGTCGGTAGGCCACCTCGTCGAGGACGTGACGAAGGTGCAAACGTACGCACCTCGTGCGACGCCCTTGCAGGCCACCCGGGTCAGGGCCAGCGGCCCTACTCCCAGCCGGTCGCCATCGACTTATGCCGGACCGCTGCCCCTGTTGCAGCCGGTGTCGACGTGGGCTTGGTCGCCGCTCAGTCGCAGGGTCGACTCGACCCCCTTCGGCAGCCTCGCCACCGAGTCCTCGGGCGAGCTGCATCCGTACGACGTCAGCACCCACCGGGTGCCGCGCAGGGGCCGGTCGTCGGCGGCGTCGCGGGGAGGACGTTCGACCATGGAGACGACAGTGCCCGCGGCGCCCAGCTCGAGCCGCTCACCGTCCACGTCGACGCATGGTCCGGCGCTCAGCAGGTCGCTGACGAGGCGCTCGTTGCGCATCACCGTGCTCGGGAAACACCACATGGCGGTGCTTCGGAGGCGCTTGACGACCAACCGGTCGCGGTCCACGTCGTAGGCCCCTCCTATGCTGTTGCAACCCACCGTGGCCCACAGATCGCCGTCTTCCAGCGAGAGCCGGATCGGCCGTGGACCGAGCGGCACCGGCTCGCCGTCCACGCTCAGCTGCGTCGCCACGTACGAGCGACCGGCCATGTCGAGTGCCGAGCCGGACGGCGAGTCGACGACCTGGGTGGCGGTGGAGCCGCCGCAGCCCCGGCGAGCACCAGAGCGGTCAGTGCCGGCCCGAGCGTGCGCGTCATGGCCGTCCGACGCAGGTGGCGGGCTGCCGGTTCCGCCGCCGGCGACAGTCGCTCATGGGAACACGACGGTGCGTGACCCGTTGAGCAGGACCCGGTGCTGGGCGTGCCAGCGCACGGCCCGCGACAGCACCAGCGACTCCACGTCCTGCCCGACCCGCACCAGGTCGGCGGGGCTGGAGCGGTGGCTCACCCGCGCGACGTCCTGCTCGATGATCGGGCCCTCGTCGAGGTCGGCGGTGACGTAGTGCGCGGTGGCGCCGATCAGCTTGACGCCGCGCTCGTGTGCCTGGTGGTAGGGCCGGGCACCCTTGAAGCTCGGTAGGAACGAGTGGTGGATGTTGATCACGCGGCCGGCGAGCGCGCGACAGAGGTCGTCGCTGAGGATCTGCATGTAGCGCGCGAGCACCACCAGCTCGATGTCGAGCTCGCGTACGAGCCGCAGCAGGCGTTGCTCCGCCTGCTGTCTGCCTCCGGCACCGACCGGCACGTGCACGAAGTCCACGTCGTGGGCGGCCGCCAGGTGCTCGAGGTCTCGGTGGTTGGACACCACGGCCGGCACGGTGGTGTCCAGCGCTCCGGTGCTCTGCCGGAACAGCAGGTCGTTGAGGCAGTGCCCCTCTCGGGAGACGAGGATCAGCGTGCGCAGCGGCACACCAGCGGTGACCAGCTGCCAGGCCATGTCGAACCGCTCGGCCACCTCGGCAAAACCGCTCCGCGGGTCGTCGTCGGTGTCGAACTCGACCCGCATGAAGAACCGGCCGGTGCCCGCGTCGCCGTACTGCTGGGAGTCGGTGATGTTGGCACCACCGGAGAAGAGGTGGGTGGCCACCTCGGCCACGATCCCCGGCCGGTCGGGGCAGGCCAGTGTCAGCACGTACGGGGCGGGCATGGACCGCACCCTAAGGCTCCGGCAGCTGCGCCCCGGGCTTGCGGTCAATGAATCGGCCTGACGGCCGCTCACGGGCCTACAGCCGACCACTGCCACTGCCACTGCCACTGCCGCAGCAGCCGTCAGGGCGCCAGCTGGTCGTACCAGATGGTGTCGGCGTACGAGCCGTCGCCGAGCGGCTCGCTCGACCGCGCGGTGCCGTACGCGACGAAGCCCGACTGCTCGGCGACGTGGCGGCTGGCGAGGTTGTCCACCCCGGCGGCCAGCTGCAGCCGCCGCAGCCCCAGGCCGCCGTCGTCTCGGGCGGCGAACGCGTGGCGCACGACCAGTCGGCACGCCTCGGTCATGACGCCACGGCCACGCGCGCCCGGGTGCGTCCAGTAGCCGATCTCGCCGTCGTCGGGGTCCTCGTCGGCGAGGTCCATCACCGAGATGTTGGCCAGCAGCGCGTCGGTGTCGGGCTCGGCGACCGCCCACGTGACGGCCGCGCCGAGCGACTGCTGCTCGACCCGGGAGGTGATGTAGTCCTGCCCCTTCGCCAGCGTGTAGCCGGGGCCGAGACCCTTCAGCCAGTGCCCGGTCCGCTCGTCGGCGCAGGCCTCCTGCACCCGCGGCGCGTCCGAGTCGACCAGGGGCCGCAGCACCACGAGTTCGCCGCGCAGCCGTACCGACTCCAGCCACCTCGTGCGGGGCGTGCCGTCGTCGGTGGGCAGCAGCCAGCCGGTCCACGCATCGTGCACGATGCCACGCTCCACGAGCAGACGCGGCACGGTGGCGCCGAACGTGAAGCCGCTGGCCCACGCCACCCGACGCGAGGCGACGTTGCCAACCCGGGAGCGCCAGTGCACCACCTCGACTCCGCCGTGCTGGAACGCCCACCGGGTCGCCAGCCGGATCGCGCGCTTCATCACCCCGCGCCCGCGGGCCCACGGGTGCAAGCCGTAGCCGACGTCTGCCACCGGGGTGTCGCGCACGTCGATGTTGCCGGCGAACCGCGGTTGGCCGGTGTCGTCCCGCGCCTCGATCGCCCATCCGCGCGCCGTTCCCTCCGTCCAGCCGAGCGGCACGACCTCGCGGACGAACCGCTTGGCGTCGTCGCGGGTGTAGGGCTGGGGCACGCTGGTCCAGCGGGCGAACTCCGGGTCGCGGCACATCTCGTACGACGGCTCGACGTCGTCCTCGGAGTGCGCGCGCAGCGTCACCACCCCGTCGGTCAGGGCCGGCACCTCGGGTCCGGTCGGCATGGCGTCATTCTCGCCCGGGCCCGGGGATCGTGCCACAACCGGTTATGCGCCTACGACACCCTCATCGAGTGGCGGCGCGTTGCCCTGGCGGTCGGACGTGGCGGTGCACACGCCACCACTCGGTGCGCGGCCGGCGGGCCGGTCAGGTGTCGCGGCCGGCGCCGTTGGCGGGGGCCACGGCGAAGCACCGGGGTGCGTCGAAGTCGGCCCGGCCGAACGCCTCCGTGCACGCCCGCTCGACCAGCTCGACTTCGCCGTCGGGCACCAGGGCGATCGCCGAGCCCCCGAACCCGGCCCCCGTCATCCGCGCGCCCAGCGCACCTGCGGCGAGGGCCGCCTCGACCGCCGCGTCGAGCTCGGGGACGCTGACCTCGTAGTCGTCGCGCAACGACGTGTGCGACTCCGTCCACAAGGTCCCCACTCGAGCCCAGTCGTGCGCTGCCATGGCCTCCACCACCTCGTGCACCCGCGCGGTCTCGCTCACCACGTGGCGAGCCCGTCGGCGCAGGACCGCGTCGTCGAGCCCCTCGGCTGCGTCGGGCTTGGCCTGCGAGAGCAGGTCCAGTCCGAGCTGATGTGCCGCCTGCTCGCTCTGTTCCCGGCGCTCGGCGTACGCACCGTCGGCCAGCGCGCGCTCGGCGCGGGTGTCGATCACCACGAGGGTGAAGCCGGCGCGGTCCCAGTGCGCGGGGACCGGCTCGACAAAGGGACCGGCCGGGTCGAGCAGCAGGGCGTGGCCGGCTCGGCCACACATCGACGCGGCCTGGTCGAGGATGCCGCACGGGACGCCGACGTAGTCGTTCTCCGCGCGCTGTGCCAGCCCGGCGAGCTCGAGGTCCGAGATGTCGACACCGACCAGGTCACGCACGCACACCCCGATCGCGCACTCGAGCGCTGCCGAGCTGGACAGTCCTGCTCCCAGCGGAACGTCGGAGTCGACCGAGAGCTCGAGGCCTGGCACCCGGTGCCCGGCTTCGCCCAGCGCCCAGATCACCCCGGCGACGTACGCCGCCCAGCCGTCGACGTCGCCGGGCCGGGTGTCGGTGCCGAAGACGGCTTCCTGTCCCTGCGAGACGACACTGACCCGATCGTCGGTCCGCGGTCGGGCTTGGACCCGGGTGCGGCGGTCGATCGCGATCGGGAGGCACGGGCCGCCGTTGTAGTCCAGATGCTCACCGACGAGGTTGACCCGGCCCGGAGCCGACCAGCTCTGCTCAGCACTCATCCGGTCACCCTAATGTCCGGCCGCTACCCTCGTGGCCATGGACCCTGACAGAGCCGGGCCCGACGTTCACGGTTGCATCGGTCTCGTTGCCAGGGGTGTCGCCGCACACGCCGGGTCGGATCGCATCGGGCCCGCAAGCTGGCGTCCGCGGGGTTCCCAGCGGTGAACCGCACGTACCTCGACATTGCCCTGGTGATGCTCTTCATCACCATCGGCGGCATCTTCGCCGCCGCCGAGCTGGCGCTCGTTTCTCTGCGCGAGGGCCAGATCAAGGCCATGGCCGACCGAGGCAAGCGGGGCGCGGCCGTCGCCCGGCTGACGCAGGATCCCAACCGCTTCCTCTCCGCGGTGCAGATCGGCGTGACCCTCGCCGGTTTCCTCTCCGCTGCCTTCGGCGGAGCCACCCTGGCCGGCAAGCTCGCTCCGGTCCTTGCCGACGCCGGCCTGCCGGCGGGCGTCGCGGAGCCGGTTGCGCTCGTCGCGGTGACGATCGTCATCTCCTACCTGTCGATCGTGCTGTCGGAGCTGAGCGCCAAGCGCATCGCCTTGCAGCGCAGTGAAGGCGTGGCGCTGGCGCTGGCGCCGGGTATCGAGCGCATCGCCCGCATCTCGACCCCGGTCATCTGGCTGCTCTCCAAGTCGACCGACATCGTCGTACGGCTGCTCGGCAGTGACCCGAAAGCCTCGCGGGAGGAGATGAGCGACGAGGAGCTGCGCGAGCTGTTGTCGAGCAACGAGACCCTCTCTGCCGAGGAACGCCAGATCGTCGAGGACGTCTTCGAGGCCGGTGACCGCCAGCTGCGCGAGGTGATGCTGCCACGCACCGAGGTCGACTTCATCGACGCCGCCATGCCCGTGCACAAGGCGGTGTCCCTGTCCTCCGAGCAGCCGCACTCTCGCTACCCGGTCGTGCGCGGCTCGGCCGACGACGTCGTCGGCTTCGTACACGTGCGCGACCTCGTCGACCCCAGGCTGCGGGGCCGCTCCACCCGGGTCGGTGAGCTGGCCCGCGAAACCGTCTTGCTGCCCGACACGCTCGGGGTGCTGGCGGCGCTGTCCCTGCTGCGCCGCTCGGGCCTGCACTTGGCGATCGTCGCCGACGAGTACGGCGGCACGGCCGGCATCGTGACCCTGGAGGATCTCGTGGAGGAGCTGGTCGGCGACATCCGCGACGAGTACGACGTGCCTGACGACGTGGCTCGCCGGACCCGCACCGGTGATGTCGAGCTCGAAGGACTGCTCAACCTCGACGACTTCGAGGACGAGACCGGTATCGCGCTACCCGACGGTCCCTACGAGACCGTCGCCGGTTACGTCGTGTCGCAGCTGGGTCACGTGCCCGAGCCGGGCGAGCAGTGCGACGTACCCGGGCACCGGCTGACCGTGCTCCAGGTCGACGGCCGGCGGGTGGCGTGCGTGCGGGTCAGCGCCTTGCCGGACACCGACTCGGACTCGACCGGTGACCGCGCCAACGATGTCGCGGCCCAGCCGACCGAGCCGGCCGGCGGCGGGGACGGTGTGGACCGGTCGGGTGGCCGCGGGGACGGTGGCGAGGGCGGGAAGATGCCGGCCGACAGCGCCATCACCGACCTGCCGGATGGCGCGAGGAGCGACGCCACCGCCACGACCAACACGCCCACGACTGGCGACAGCAGCGATGCCGTCACCGCAGGACCCGCCTCTGTGTCGTCCGGCGCGCACCGGTGGACACCTGATCCCTGACCTCGTCGGACAGTACGCAGGCCGGCAGCCACCACCGGGTCGAGCCACCCGACGCGGCGGGGGGCGCGGACACCCACCCCGCCAGGGTCGGCTGCGACACTGGGGGCATGCCCGCACCCTCCCTCCCGCGCGTGCTCTCGGCGATCCAGCCGACGGCCGACTCGTTCCACTTCGGCAACTACCTGGGTGCGGTACGCCAGTGGGTCGGGCTGCAGGACGACCACGACGCCTTCTACTGCGTCGCCGACCTGCACGCGATCACCGTCGGCTACGAGCCGGCGCTGCTGCGCCAGCGCACCCGCCTGGGTGCGGCCCAGCTGATCGCGAGCGGCATCGACCCGGCGCGCAGCACCGTGTTCGTGCAGAGCCACGTCCCCGAGCACACGCAGCTCACCTGGGTGCTCGGGTGCCTCACCGGCTTTGGTGAGGCGAGCCGCATGACGCAGTTCAAGGACAAGACCGTGCGCGCCGGCGCCGACCGGGCGTCGGTGGGCCTCTTCACCTACCCGGTGCTGATGGCCGCCGACATCATGCTCTACCAGGCCGACCGAGTGCCGGTCGGCGAGGACCAGCGTCAGCATCTCGAGCTCACCCGCGACCTGGCGCAACGCTTCAACACCCGCTTCGGCGAGACCTTCACGGTGCCCGAGCCGTACATCGTGCCGGCGGTCGCCAAGATCCTCGACCTGCAGGACCCGGCCACCAAGATGAGCAAGACCGCGTCCTCGCCGGCCGGCATCATCGAGATGCTGGACGAGCCGGCTCGCTCGGCCAAGAAGGTGCGCTCGGCGGTCACCGACTCCGGTCGGGAGGTGACGTACGACCCGCAGGGCAAGCCAGGGGTCTCCAACCTGCTGGCGATCCTGTCCGCCCTCACCGACCAGCCGGTGCCGACCTTGGTGGAGCGCTTCGGCGGTCGCGGCTACGGCGACCTGAAGAAGGAGCTGGCCGAGGTCGTCATCGACTTCGTCACGCCCTTCCGTGACGTCACCCTCACGCTGCTGGCCGACCCGGCCGAGCTCGACCGGGTGCTGGCGGCCGGTGCCGAGCGGGCCCGCGAGGTCGCGGCACGGACTCTCGCGCAGACCTACGAGCGGGTCGGCTTCCTGCCGGCCGGCTGAGTCGCCGCCCGGCTGCCGGCGACGTAGGCGGATGAAGGCCCCACGCCGGGGTGGTTATCGTCGGGGCGTGGTCTCGATCGGTGTCGCCGTCGCCGTGCCCGAGCCATGGGCGGGGCAGCTGCGCCGGCACCGGCGCTCGTTCGGTGACGAGCAGGCCGAGCTGGTTCCCACCCACGTCACCTTGCTGCCGCCCACGTACCTCGAGGAGGAACAGCTCGACCAGGTGGAGAAGCACTTGGCGGAGGCCGCCACGGCCGTCCCGCCGTTCGAGATGCACCTGCGCGGCACGGGCACCTTCCGGCCGGTGTCACCCGTCGTCTTCGTCGCGCTCGCGCGCGGCATCTCGCAGGTAGAGCTGCTCGCCGCTGCCGTACGCGACGGCATGCTCGACGTCGAGCTCACCTACCCGTTCCACCCCCATGTCACGGTCGCGCACGACGTGTCGGACGAGGCGCTCGACCGCGCCTTCGACGAGCTGGCCGGCTTCGAGTGTGCCTTCGGGGTGACGTCGTTCTCGTTGTACCGCCACGACGAGTCCGCCGGCTGGCTGACCTGCCGTTCGTACGACCTGGGCACTGGCCGTGTGACGAGCCCGTGAAGCTGGTCGACCGGGCGAAGGCAGGCATCGACCGCGCTCGGCAGCGGTCCAACCTGCTCGACCATGCCGTCCGGGCGGTCACGCACTACGTCGACACACAGGGCAACGTGCTGGCCGGGTCGGCCACGTACTTCGGCTTCTTGTCGGTCTTCCCACTGCTGGTGATCGGGTTCGCCATGGTCGGCTTCGTCACCGGCGGCAATCAACTGGCCACGCAACAGGTCGTCAACGCCATCGAGGAGGTGTTCCCGGGCATGGCCAGCGGGCGGAACCCGACGCTCGACGTCGCGGACTTCCGCGCCGCCGCCGGCGCCGCCTCGGTGCTGGGGTCGGTCGCCTTGCTCTACACCGGGCTCAACTGGGTGGGGTCGCTTCGTACGACCCTGCAGCTGGAGTTCACGCTGCCGCTGGCGGGGATGCCGAGCTTCCTGGTCGCGAAGGTCCGCGACCTCGGCGTACTGCTGCTGCTCGGCGTCGTGCTGCTCACCTCGGTGTCGCTGTCGGCGGTGGTGTCCACGGTGACCGCACAGGTGCTGGACACCTTGGGCTTCGACGCGTTGG
>JBBSMD010000053.1:0-12823 GCA_038233355.1 Propionibacteriales bacterium | reverse complement strand
GCCCCGCCGGCTGGCGTTGCCGGTACGCAGTGCCCCGGGAGCACCGCACCAGCAGGTGAAGACCACGGCGATGCCCTGCTCGTCGTTGATCACGTGGGCGATCTGCGAGGAGAAGATCAGCTGTCGCCGTTCGCACTCGGGACAGTGGTAGTCGAACATGGTGGGCACTCCTCCCTCGTCATCGGTGTCGAGCCTCCTGGCGCGTCTTGCGTCCACGGTAGGGAGCAACCATCTCTAGAGGTAGGCTCTTTTTCCTGGCAGAAGCCAAGGGAGAACCTATGGCGACGATCCATCAGCTCCGGTGCTTCCTGGCCGCCTACGAGCGGGGCTCGCTGACCGCCGCGGCCGACGAGCTGGGGTACGCGCAGCCGTCGGTGTCGGAGCAGGTACGCCTGCTCGAGCGGGGCATGGGTGCGCCGCTGTTCCGCCGGGTCGGCCGGGGGGTCGTACCGACGGAAGCCGCCGAGGCGCTACGCCCCCATGCCGAGCGCACGCTGGCGTCGTTGGAGGCGGGGCGGCGGGCGATCTCCGCGGTGACCGGCATGGAGGTCGGCACCGTGCGCTTCGGCACGTTCGGCACGGCCCGGCTGTACTTCGGTGGCCAGTTGATCTCCGACATCCTCGACCGGCACCCAGGGGTCCGGGTCGAGATCATCGGGCAGAACTCTGCCGCGGTCCTGGAGGACCTGCGCCGTGGCCGGTTGGAAGCGGCGCTGATCGTGATCCCGGTGGCCACCGACCGGATGACCGTCACCCCGGTGGCCCGCGACGAGTTGGTCTACCTGAGCCGCGACCCCGAGCGGTTGGCCAAGCCGGTGACGATGGCCGCCCTCGCTCAGGCGTCGCTCGTCATGGCCGAGACCAGCTGGCGCGAGGAGGACTCGTCGCGGCGGTTGCTGCGTGCGGCGTTGCAAGCTGTAGGGCAGACGCTGCGTACCAAGATCGAGGTTGAGGACGTGGAGACCGCCGTGGAGATCGTCGGCCGCGGGCTCGCCGATTCGGTGCTCCCGCGGGGTGCGGTCGAGGCCCTGTCCTCACGCCTGGCCCCCGGCGTCGGGTGGGTGCCACTGCGACCACGGATGTACGAGACGCTCGCCGTCGTGCACCGAAAGGACGCCGAGCTCTCCCCTGCCGCGCGGCTGGTGATCGAGCTGGCCACCCGGCGCGTGCAGGCGATCTGCGAGCCGGTTACACCGCGCTGACATCGGGGCCACAGTGACGACCACGTGCAAGGAGGTGCGGCCATGGCGGCCTGCGAGGTCTGCGGCAACGAGTACCGGCTCAGCTTCGAGGTGCACGCCGCGGGGGCGGTGCACACCTTCGACGCCTTCGAGTGCGCGATCCACGCGTTTGGCGCCGGTGTGCGAGCAGTGCGGCGTACGGGTGATCGGCCACGGCGTCGAGGCCGACGGGGTGTTCTACTGCTGCGCCGCGTGTGCCCGACAGGGTGACCGGGCCAGCGCGGCCGAGTTGCGCGACCACGCGGGCCACCTAACCGTCGTAGGGACTCGACCGGGCCAGCAGCCCGTCAAGTCGCTAGCCGGCTGGCCTCCTACCGGGGGGGTCCAGCCGTGTGCTTCCCATGGTTTTCGGTTGCTTCCCATGGCATTGAAGCCATGGGAAGCAACCGTTTACCACGTTAACGTGGTAAACGGCCGGCCTCTGCAACGCGAACGCTGCCGTGGCCAACCCAGCCGCGTGATGCCCCGGTCGATGGGGTACGAAGGCGGCATGACGTCACTTACCGCTGCCATCGACCGGGCCTGGGGCACCGGGCGGCGTATTGCCGCGGAGTACCAGAACGGCAACGACCCGCGCCCGATCGGTGGCTACGTCCGCGCCATGTCGGTGTACGGCGGGCTCGTCACCGGTCTGGTCACCGCTGGCCGAGTCGCCGGCGTACGCCTGCCGGAGCGAGTGCCGCTGCCGGACCTGGCGCTGCTCGGCGTCGCGACCTTCCGGGGCAGCCGGATCCTCGCCAAGTCGGCGGTGACCAGTCCGCTGCGGGCGCCGTTCACTGAGTACGCCGGGCCGGCCGGACCAGGGGAAGTCCAGGAAGAAGTCACCGCCGAGGGCCATCAGCACGCGGTCGGCGAACTGCTCACCTGCCCGTTCTGTCTCGGGCAATGGGTCGGCACCGCGCTGGTCGCGGCCTACCTCGCCGACCCGCGTCGGACCCGCTGGGTGGCGGCGACCCTCACCACCGCGGCGACCTCGGACGCGCTGCAACTGGCGTACGCCCGCCTGGAGCGCTGAGCCTCCAGGCGGGCGTACGCCACAGAGCCGGATCAGCTCCGACCGGGCTCGCCCGTCCCGGCCGGCCCGAAGCTGCTCTCGCTGACCGTGTCGTCGTCGGAGTCGCTTTGCGCCTCGCCTTGCACGCTCTCCTTCGACTGCTTCGCCTGACCGGCCACGTCGTCCTTGGCCGACTGCGCCTCGCCCTTCACGTTGTCCGCGGCATCCTGAGCGCTCGACCGGACCGACTCGGCAGCCTGCTGAGCGGGCTCACGCAAGTTGTCGGCCACCTCCTGACCGACGGACTTGACGTGCTCCTGCACCGGCTCCTTGTACTCGAGCGCCTTGTCCTTCAGCTGGGTGGCGGCCCGCTGCTCGGCGTCGGTGGCCGGCAGGAGGGAGGAGGCGAGCCACCCCAGGCCGAAGGCGATGAGCCCTGCGGCGAGGGGATTGCCCTCGGCACGTGCCCGCACCTCGTCGGGTGCGCCCGAGGCCCGGTCGCCCATGTTCGAGGCGGCGCCACCGACCGAGGACTGTGCCGACGAGGCCTGTCCCTTGACCTTGTCGCCGAGTCCGGGGTCGCTGCTGCTGCCCCCCGACCCTCCGCTCGGCATGGACCCCATGACCTTGTCCTTGACGGAGTCCTTCATCCCGCGAGCACGGCCCTTGACCTGCGCGGTGGTGCGCTGGGCGACGTAACGGGGGTTGACCTTCTCGTTCAGTGTGTCCACATCGGCGCTGAGCTCAGCCCGGGTGCGCTCGATGTCTGCTCTGATCTGATCCGGGTCCTGGGTCATCATCGCCTCCTCAAGGGTTGGTGGGCTTCAGGGCGGACGGCGTCTCCTGCAAGGTCTCCACCGTCCGTTCGGGTTTGGGGTTGACCTCTTGCAGCTTCTTGCGCCCGATCATGGCGAGGACCGCCGCGGCGATCCCCCACAGCACGGTCACGACTAGCGCGGCCCATGCCGAGTCGTCGAACCAGTTGGCCAGCGCCTGCCACAGCGTGATCGAGGCGAAGAGCACCAGGAAGTACGCGGCGAAGCCGGCGCCCCCGAGCATGCCGGCTGCCATGCCGGCCTTCTTGGCCTCCGTCGTCATCTCGACCTTGGCCAGCTGGATCTCCTGGCGCATCAGCGTGGAGAGGTCCTCGCTGATGCTGCTCATGATGTCGCCGACCGAGATGCTGGTGACGTCGTGATCGGGGTGACCGGGATAGTCCGGCGGGTCGGTCGAGTACTCGCCGGAGTAGCCGGCTGGCGAGGATCCGCCGGCGCTACCGCTGTCGTAGCCCCCGGAGCGGGACTGGGTGGGGTCGACCGGGTGGCTCATCGTGGCGGCCCCGCGGGGTCGTTAGTGGTGCCGGGGATGCCGGGTCCGGGCTCGGTGCCGGCCGGTTGGCGCGGCGTGGCGAAGTCGTCGTCGTACCCGGTCTCGGTTGTCGTCCCCGCAGCGACGGGTCGCTCACCGACGGGCCACAACTCGCCCTCATCGCTGCTGACCCGCGTCTGGGTCGTGGTGTCGTCGACGTGTGACATCGCCGGCTGGGAGGTCGAGGAGGAGTACGACGGCTGTATCTCGCCGGCCGAGGGCGAATCCCCCGAGGTGTCCCGCTTGGCGTCGACGCCGGCCCGGCTCAGCCGGCCGACCGCAAGGCCGGCGACGGCGGCACCGAGCAGAAACGCGCCCGGGCGCTGGCGGGCAAAGGTCCGCACCTCCTCGAGCAGGTCTTGCGGCTGTCGGTCGTCCAGCCAGCCGGCCACCTGGTGGACCCGGTCGGAGGCCTGACCGACCAGCTCGGAGGCCAGGCCGGACTCTTCGCTGTTCTCGGCCATGCTCGACAGCTCGTCGCCGAGCGAACGCAAGTTGCCCGCAGCCCGCTCCTGCTGCGCTTCGACCTGCGACGACACCTGGTCCCGGGTCTGCCCGGCCAGGTCGCGGGCGTGACCGGCGGCCTCGCTCGCCACGCGCTGTCCCTCGTCGCGTGCCGTGCCGGCTACCTGGCCACCGCTGGCCTGGGCGGTCCTGCCCACGCTGCCGGCCTCGTCCTTGGCCGCCTGTGTGGTCGGCGAACTCTGCGACTGCTGACTCATGTGCACCTCACATCCGTCGTGTACTGGCGACGCCTGGCGCCGGAGGCCGAGGCTGTCGCGTCCTGTTCGTACCCCTGAGTGCGCCGCCCGAAACGAGGCGCTACCACCCTTTGCGGGGCCGCGTGGGAAGCACCGATGGCGCCGGTTCGCCAGCTCGAGGCGACACGTCGGTGACCCGGACGTGTCGGGTGCGTCACGAAACGGCCACGGAAGTACCGTTCGGTTTGCTCTGAAGGGGTGCCGGCGACCACCATCGTGTTTGTGAGTGATCCCGGGACCATCCTCGCTCTCGTGCTGGCCGTACCCATCGGTCTGGGCGTGCTGCTCGCCGTGCTGAGCGGTCTCGAGGACAGTCTCGTCCCCCGAGAGCCGGACGTCGACGGCCCGCTCGCACAGGCCGCCGGGGACGGCTCGCCGCGGGCGGTCGACCTGCGCTCCCAGCCCTGACCCGGCACTGCGGACTGCCGTCGCCGGACCGGCTTAGCGGCTGAGTCACGTGGGCGTGGTGGTGGCGGCCGCGCTGGTGCGGCACGGGAGGTTGCTGGCAGCGCGCCGCAGCGGACCAGCCGACCTTGTTGGCGGGTGGGAGCTGCCCGGCGGCAAGGTGGAGCCCGAGGAGAACGAGCCGCAAGCCCTGCTGCGCGAGATCCGCGAAGAGCTCGGCTGCGACGTGCGAGCGGTGCGCCGGCTGGACGTCGAGGTGCCGCTCGGGAGGTGGGTGCTGCGGTGCTGGCAGGCCGAGCTCGTCGCCGGCGAGCCGGTGCCGCACGAGCACACCGCACTGCGCTGGGTGGCTCCCGAGGAGCTCGGCGAGGTGGCGTGGTTGCCCGCCGACGTGCCCTTCGTCGACCGGCTGCGCGAGTCGCTGCTCGACGGTGCGCCGATGCCGGGCAACGTCGGCGGCGCGGTACGGATCGGCGCGACCGTACGCCGGCCGACCGGACCGTGGACGCCGGCGGTGCACGTGCTGCTGGACTACTTGGCCGAGGCCGGGCTCGAGCACGTCCCGCGGGCCCTCGGCACCGACGAGCGTGGCCGTGAGGTGCTGACGTACCTGCCCGGGCGCTCGGTCGACGTGGACGGCGAGGTGGTCGGCGACGACCTGCTGGCCCAGGCGGCACGGTGGCTGCGCCGGATGCATGACGCCGTCGCCGGTTATCGGCCCCGGGGCGCCCGCTGGCGCAACCTCGACAGGCAGCTGCGGCCGGGCGAGATCGTGTGTCACCACGACCCAGGCGCCTACAACTGGGTGGTGCAGGGAGATCGCTTCGCCGGTCTCGTCGACTGGGACATGGCGGGGCCGGGGCGCCCCCTCGACGACCTGGCCTTCATGGCGTGGAGCTCGGTACCGCTGTACCGCGAGGTGCCGGTGACCGACGTCGTGCGCCGCCTGCACCTGATGGCCCGCTCGTACGGAGAGGTCGATCCGGTCGACCTGCTGGTGGCCGTGGAGGGACGGATGCGTTCGGCCGGGGACCGCATCACCGCGGGTCAGCGTGCCGGCGACCCGGGCATGCTCAACCTGCTGCGGGCGGGGGAACCGGCCCGGATGCTCGCCCGGCTGGACCGGCTGCGCGAGCGGCTGCCCGCCATCCGCGCCGCGCTGGCCCGCTGAGGCGGTGCCGGGCTCGTCGGTTGAGTCGTGGCATGGGGCTCACCTGCGAGTCAGCGTCATCGAGTGTCGGCGTGTGCACCGTCTGCCGGCCGAGCGGGGTCAACACGCCGACAGTCGATGGGCGGTACGTCACCCCACGGCTGCTGGGGCGTCCACCGCGAGCGCCCTGGCGAAGAAGTCCAGCTGCACCAGCGCGAGGTTCTCGGCCACCACCTCCTGCGGCGTCATGTGCGTGACACCGCTCAGCGGCAGCACAGTGTGCGGGCGGCCCGCAGCCAGCAGTGCCGCGCTGAGCTGCAAGGTGTGCGCGAACACGACGTTGTCGTCGGCGGTGCCGTGGATGATCATCAGCGGCCGGGTGAGTCGGTCGGCCAACGGCGCGAGGCTGTTGGCGTCGTACACCTGCGGCTGCTCGTCGGGATGCCCGAGGTAGCGCTCGGTGTAGAAGGTGTCGTAGAGCCGCCACTGCGTCACCGGCGCGCCCGCGATCGCGGCGTGAAACACGTCAGGCCGCGCGAGCACGGCCAGCGCAGCGAGATACCCGCCGTACGACCAGCCGGTGATGCCGACGCGGCCGGTGTCGACGTCGTCGGGGTACGCGGCGGCCACTGTGGCCAGCGCGTCGACCTGGTCGGTCAGCGTCACCTGGGCGAGCCGGTCGCGCACCGACCGCTCCCACGCGTGCCCGCGGGCCGGTGTGCCGCGGCCGTCGGCGACCACCACGCAGAAGCCCTGGTCGGCCAGCCACTGCGGCTGCAGGAACGGCCGGGACGCAGCCAGGACCAGCTGCGCGTGCGGTCCGCCATAGGGGTGCATCACCACCGGCAGCCGGCGCGACCCCGGTGCGTGGTCGCGCGGGAACAGCACGGCGGTGCGCAGCTCGCGCTCCCCGCCGCGCAGCATCGACACCTGCGGCCGGAAGCCCGCGTACTCCTGGTGGTTGGCCAGCTCGGTGGTCATCCCGGCCGCGGTGACGGTGACGCGGACTCCGTCGGCGTCGAGGGCGCCGCGGGTGAGCACGGTGGTGCCGCCACTCGCGGCGCCACTGTGCACAGCGGACCCCGACGTGAGCTCGTCGGCAGCGCCGTCGTACCCGAACCGAACCAGCTGGGTCTCGGTCGGCTCGCGGCTGGCGCTGACCAGCACGCCGTCGTCGCCCACGTCGAGCACCGACCGCACGTGCAGTTCCGGCGGGCTGAGCGGCTCGCCGTCGAGGCAGACTCGTCGGGTGTCGGCCGAGTCCTCGCACGTCACCAGCCGCCCGTCCGGCGCCCACGCCGGTACGCCGGTGACTAGGTCGAGCCAGACGTCGTCGTGCAGCTCGCGCACCGTGCGGGTCTCGCCACCGGCGAGGTCGACCGCGAGCACCAGCGAGTCGCGCTGGTCTCGGCTCATCACCTGCAGCAGCGGGTCACCGTGCTCGGTCCAGCTCACCCGGCCCAGGTAGGGGAAGGCCGCCGCGTCCCAACGCACCTGCGTGCGCTCACCGTCGAGTTGCACGTGCCACAGCGACACGTCGGCGTCCGCGCTGCCGGCGGCGGGGTAGCGGTGCTCGACCGGCGCCACGTCGGGGTGGGCCGGGTCGGAGATGTGCCACACCGGCACGCACGACTCGTCGTAGCGCTCGACCAGCAGGGACCGACCGTCCGGTGCCCACCAGTAGCCCCGCTGGCGTTCCATCTCCTCCGCCGCGACGAACTCCGCCTGCCCCCACACCACGGTGTCCGCGTCGGGCTCGACGAGCGCCTCGTCGCTGCCGCCCTCGATGACGACCACGCGCAGGGCCCCCTCGCTGGCGTACGCCACCCGGCGCCCGTCGGGGCTCGGCCGCGGATCGATGACGCCGCCCGCGGTGGGCAACGCCCGGGTGGCCCCGCCGCCCAGGTCGCTCACCCACACCTGCCCCGACAGGGCGAACACGGCTCGCTGCGCTTCCCGGTCGGTGGCGTAGGAGATCACCCCCGCGGCGGACTCGCGGCTGCGCTCGCGCCGGGCCCGTTCGGCGGCCGAGAGCTGCTCGGCCGCACCCGCGAGCAGCTCCTCGGGATCGGCCACCACCCGTTCGGCGCGGCTCTCGACGTCGAACACCCACAACGCCCCCGTACGGGAGGTGCCGCTCGGCGTGCGCACGAACGTGACCCGGGCGCCGTCCGGGCTGACCGTCAGGTTGCGCGGGACGCCGAGGGTGAACCGTTGGGTGCGGGCAAAGAGCCGCGGGAACGAGACGGTTTCGGCGCTGTCCTCGGTCATGGCCGCGATCCTGTCACGGCGCCGTGCAGTGACCGGCCGGCCCCGGCGCGCCGTAGCCTGGGCGCCATGCCGACGACCCCCGCCGCAGACCGGCGGCTGCTGCTGGTGCACGCCCATCCCGACGACGAGACGATCGGCACCGGCGCCACGATGGCCCGCTACGTCGACGAGGGCGTGCACGTCACCCTCGTCACGTGCACGCTGGGGGAGATGGGCGAGGTGCTCGTGCCCGACCTGGCGCATCTGGCCGCCGACCGCGACGGTGGTCTCGGCGAGCACCGCATCGGCGAGCTGGCGCAGGCGATGAAGGAGCTCGGGGTCAGCGACCACCGCTTCCTCGGCGGCCCGGGCCGCTACCACGACTCGGGCATGGTGTGGAGCGAGTCCGGCGGCGCGGCGGCCGGCCCCGACCTGCCGGCCGGCGCCTTCTGGGCCGCCGACCTGCGCGAGGCCGCCGACCTGCTGGTCGAGGTGGTGCGCGAGGTGCGCCCGCAGGTGCTCGTCACCTACGACGACTTCGGTGGCTACGGCCACCCTGACCACGTGCAGGCGCACCGGGTGGCCACGTACGCGGTCGCGCTGTCGGCCGTACCGACGTACCGCGCCGACCTGGGCGAGGCGTGGGACGTCGCGAAGGTGTACTGGACGGCGATGTCGGCCAGCCGGCTGCGGGAGGGGCTGCGTCGCCTGCGGGCGGCCGGCGACACCACGACGTTCGAGGGGATGGACCCCGACGGCCCCTTGCCGCCGTTCGCGGTCGACGACGACGACATCGGTGCCCGGGTGGACGCCGAGGCCTACGTCGAGCGCAAGCTGGACGCGATGCGGGCCCACGCCACCCAGATCTCCGTCGACGGACCGTTCTTCGCGCTGAGCAACAACGCCGGCAACCAGGTGTGGGGTGCGGAGTTCTACCGGCTCGCCAAGGGGACGCCCGGGCCGCTCGACCCCGACACCGGCTGGGAGGACGATCTCTTCGCCGGCCTCTCGTGAGGCGGCCCAGCATCCTGGTCTCGGCGCCGCTCGCCGGCGTGCTGCTCGCGCTGGGCGGGTTGACCGTCCACCGCGACACCTGGCGCCTCGGCGCCTTCGCCCTGCCGTGGGGCTTGGTCCTGGCGCTGGGCACCACGCTCGCGGTCGTGGTGGCCGCCTCGACGGTGCTCGGTCCCGCCGGCGCACCGCTGGTGGCCGCGGGCTGGGTGGTCTGCATCCTCGTCGTGCTCCAGGGCCGACCCGAGGGTGACTACCTGCTGGCCGCGGACGGCCTCGGCCAGGCGTTCTTGTGGGGCGGGCTGGTTGCCGTCGCGGTGGGCGGCGTGGTGGGAGGCGCGCTGGGCGCCCGGGCGGCGGGCAGCCCCGAGCGTTGAGGCCGCTCCGAGCCGGGGGCCGCGACCGGCTCGCTTCGTCGCCCTACCCTCGTGGCATGCGCACCGAGCCGAGCGGGACCGCCGAGCCGGTGAACGACGCCGCGTTCCGCGCGGCGTTGGGGCGCTTTGCCAGTGGGGTGACAGTCGTGGCGACGGTGGACCCCGAAGACGGCGTCGACCATGCGATGACGGTCAGCGCCTTCACCTCCGTCACGCTCGACCCGCCCTTGGTGCTGGTCGCGGTGGACCGCCGGCACCGCTTCCACGACCCGGTGCTGCGGGCCGGCCGGTGGACGGTGTCCATCCTGTCCCGGGAGGGGCAGGCGGGGGCCACCTGGTTTGCCACCCGCGGACGTCCCCTCGCCGACCAGCTGGAGCGGGTGGCCTACCGCCGCGGCGAGCACACCGGTGCCGCGCTGATGAGCGACGCCGTCGCCTGGCTGGAGTGCGAGACGTGGGCGGCCTACGACGGCGCGGGCCACACGCTGCTGGTCGGCAAGGTGCTCGCGGCGGGCAGCAGCGAGTCGACCGACGACCCGCTGCTGTACTACCGCTCCCACTTCGGCTCGCTGGTGCGCTCACTCAGCAGCGAGAAGTCGCCGGCACCGGTGCGTCCGGAGCGCGACGCCGGCTGAGCCCGCGAGTTGTCACCACCTGACGATGCTCAAGGGTCGTGCGGGGGTGACAACTCGGGGTGGGGGTCAGGGTGGCGCCGGCACCAGGTAGCGGTACGTGTGGTGGCGGGTGAAGCCGTACGACGCGTACAACGCCAGCGCGTCGGCGTTGTCCGGCAGCGTCTGCAGCCAGCACCACCGGCCACCGCGCGCGTACGCCCACGCCAGCAGCGACCACACGACCCGCCGGGCGAGGCCCTGGCCGCGGTGCGCCGGGTCGACCTCGACGGCCGCCATGCCGGCCCAGGCACCGGTGAGCGCCATCCGGCCGATCGCCACCGCGGGCTCGGCAGCGCCGTCGAGTTGCGCGAACCCGACCGCGTCCCCGCCGGTCAGCACCGCCCGGACGAGCGCAGGGTCATGACCTTCGGTACGGCCGTACCGCCGTAGCCAGGAAGCGGTCAGGTCCGAGCGCACCGGTACTGCCCCCGCCGGCGGCCTGGCCGCCAGGGCGTCGGCCACCGTCGCGGTCAGCACGAGCACCCGGCCCGGCCGGTCCGGCCGCCACCCGGCAGCGGTCAGCTCACCCTCCCGCTCCGAGCCGGTGACCACCTGGGCCTTGGCCGGCAGCCCGTGCCCGGCGTAGAACGAGCGCACGCGAGCCAGCGCCTGCTCGACCGGCAGGCCCGGGTCACCGCCGACGCAGACCGAGTTGGCCCGGCCGGTGAAGCCGACGGCGGCTCGCAACAGCCAGTCACCGAGCGGTTCGGTGACCGAGGCCGGCCACCCGTCGGCCGTCACCCGCTGCAGCTGTTCGCCACTCAGCCGCCGCGGTGGACCACCGTGCGCCAGCAGCCGTAGCGCCACCACGTCGGCGCGGTCCACGACGACCGGCGAGCCGTTGGCTCGACGCAGCGTCACCGTGTCCGCGTCGGCCGCGAGCACCGTCCCCACCACGTCGGTCAGCAGCGGTCGGCCGCCGGCCGCCGACTCTGTCCGCAGCCGGTGCCGCAGCGACACGCGACGTCCGAGCGGCACCCAGGTCACTCCAGCAGCCTCCTCGTCCCGGCGGATGTGACGCACCGCCCCGAGACGGTGACCAACCGGTCTGGATACTAGGGTCGAGCCGGACGCTCCCAGCCGGCCACCGATCGAGGAGGACCGTCGTGACGTACGTCATCGCGCAACCGTGCGTGGACCTGAAGGACAGGGGCTGCGTCGACGAGTGCCCGGTCGACTGCATCTACGAGGGCAAGAGGATGCTCTACATCCACCCCGACGAGTGTGTCGACTGCGGCGCCTGCGAGCCGGTGTGCCCCGTGGAGGCCATCTTCTACGAGGACGACACCCCCGAGCAGTGGAAGGACTACTACGCGGCCAACGTCGAGTTCTTCGACGACCTCGGCTCACCGGGGGGCGCCGCCAAGCTGGGCGAGATCGACAAGGACCATCCCTTGATCGAGGCCCTGCCGCCGCAGCCGCAGGAGTGAGCCACCGGCCGGTCTCGGCCCGGCTCCCCGACTTCCCGTGGGACAAGCTGACCGCCGCGCGCGCCACCGCCGCCACGCACCCGGACGGTCTCGTCGACCTCTCGATCGGGACCCCGGTGGACCCGACACCTCCGGCGGTGCGCGACGCGCTCGCCTTCGCGTCCGACGCGCCGGGCTACCCGGCGACCGCCGGCACCGCGGCCCTGCGCGAGGCGGTGGTCCGGTGGCTGGCGCGGACGTGCCGCGCCGAGGCGGTGACGTCCGAGCACGTGCTGCCGACGATCGGCTCCAAGGAGCTGATCGCCTCTCTCGCCCTCCATCTGGGGCTCGGCACGGGTGACACCGTGGTGGTGCCGTCGCTGGCGTACCCGACCTACGAGGTGGGCGCGGCGTTGGCCGGGTGCGCGGTCGCCTTCGGTGATCCCGTCGACGGGGACCTGGACACCGACCTGGACACCGGCGTGAGCGCGCCGGCTTTGGTGTGGGTCAACTCCCCGGCCAACCCGACCGGCCGCGTCCTCGGCCTCGAACACCTACGTACGCTGGTGGCCTGGAGCCGCGCCCGGGGCGCCCTGCTGGTCAGCGACGAGTGCTACATCTCGAGCGCCTGGGAGGCCACCCCGGTCTCGGTGCTCGACCCGGCCGTCTGCGACGGCTCGTACGAGGGCCTGCTAGCCGTGCACTCGCTGTCCAAGCGGTCCAACCTCGCCGGCTACCGGTGCGCGTTCGTCGCGGGTGACCCGGCCGTGGTCGCCGAGCTGCTCGCCGTACGCAAGAACCTCGGGCTCATGCTGCCTGGCCCGCAGCAGCAGGCGATGGTGGCCGCGCTCGACGACGACGCCTCCGCCGCCGCCCAGCACCTCACCTACGCCCGCCGGCGCGGCCGCCTGCGCGACGCGCTCGGGAGTGCCGGCCTGCGGGTCGAGCACTCGATCGGATCGCTGTACCTGTGGGCCACCCGCGACGAACCGTGCTGGGACACCGTCGACCGCCTCGCCGAGCACGGGGTGCTGGTCGCGCCCGGGGACTTCTACGGCCCGGCCGGCGCCCGGCACGTGCGGGTGGCGTTCACCGCCACCGACGATCGGGTCGAGGCCGCCGCGCGACGGCTCAGCGGGTAGGTCCAGGCGGGCGTCTTGCTGTCGCAGGAGACGGTGAAGAG
>JBBSMD010000052.1:0-13504 GCA_038233355.1 Propionibacteriales bacterium | reverse complement strand
GCGCACGGTCACCAAGGTCGTACACCTCGACGCCACGCGGGGTGCCGTCGACGTCTACGCCATGGGGTGGTCGGCCTACCTCGCGCAGCGCGAGACCGACGAGCGCCGGCGCAAGCGGGAGCGGCACAACGCCGAGCGCAAGGCCGAGGCGCTGCACGCCCAAGCCGACAAGATGCGGGCCAAGGCGACGAAGGCGACGGCAGCTCAGAACATGGCCAAGCGCGCGGACCGGCTGCTCGGCGGCCTCGAGGCGCAACGGCGGCACGAGCGTGTCGCGCGCATCCGGTTCCCCGCGCCCGCGCCGTGCGGACGCACGCCGTTGACTGCGCAGGGGTTGAGCAAGTCGTACGGCTCGCTGGAGGTCTTCACCGACGTCGACCTGGCCATCGACCGCGGCACCCGGGTGGTGGTGCTCGGCCTCAACGGTGCCGGCAAGACCACGCTGCTGCGGCTCCTGTCCGGCCTCGAGCCGCCGGACACCGGGGCGGTGCTGCCCGGACACGGCCTAAAGCTCGGCTACTACGCCCAGGAGCACGAGACGCTCGACCCCGCTCGTACCGTCCTGGAGAACATGGCCTCGGCGGCTCCGCAGCTCGCCGACACCGAGACCCGCAGCGTGCTGGGATCGTTCCTGTTCTCCGGTGACGACGCGACCAAGCCGGCGTCGGTGCTCTCCGGCGGGGAGAAGACCCGGCTGGCGCTGGCGACGCTCGTGGTGTCGAGCGCCAACGTCCTGCTGCTGGACGAGCCGACCAACAACCTCGACCCGGCTTCGCGCGAGGAGGTGCTGGGTGCGATCCGCCGGTACGAGGGCGCGATCGTGCTGGTGACCCACGACGAGGGCGCGGTGCACGCGTTGTCGCCGGACCGGGTGCTGGTGCTGCCCGATGCCACCGAGGACCTGTGGAGTCCCGACTACGCCGAGCTGGTGCAGCTCGCCTGACGGGTCCCGTGGGGGGACGGATCGGCGTGCCCGGCGGCAGCCCCTCCGCGGCGTCGGGTACGTCGTCGGGGCGTACGCGGCGACACCGGCATCCACCCGCTCCTGCTGCGTCGCAACGTCGAAGGCGTCGTCGTCGAGACCCTCCGGCTGGCCGGCGTGGCCGGTCTGGACGCGGTCGGGCCACCGCGCGGAACAAGCCGCTCACCAGTGACGTTGCTCCTGCCGATGAATCCCAACGCCATGCGCGGACGCGCCCTGATGTCCTATACCGCGGACCGCTCGGTGACCTCCGCCAAACTGACCGAGGGCACCAGCCGTCGCGTGGCCGCGTTCGCACGCCCGTACTCCGCTCAGATCCTCGGTTTCCTCGTCCTCGTGGTCCTCGACGCGGGCCTGGTCGTCGCCACCCCGCTGCTGTTCAAGTCGATCATCGACGAGGGGGTGGTGCCAGGGGATGCATCGGTCGTCGTGGTCCTGTCGCTCGTGGTGGCGGGTCTGGCGTTCGTGGAGGCCGGCTTCACGCTGGCCCAGCGCTGGTACTCGTCGCGGATCGGTGAGGGGCTCATCTACGACCTGCGCACCCGCGTCTTTGGCCACGTGCAGCGCATGCCGCTGGCGTTCTTCACCCGCACCCAGACCGGGTCGCTCGTCTCTCGTCTCAACAACGACGTCATCGGCGCTCAGCGAGCCTTCACCTCGGTGCTGTCCGGGGTGCTGTCCAACCTGATCAGTCTCGTGGTCGTCGTCGCGACCATGTTGTACCTGTCGTGGCAGATCACGCTCGTCGCGCTGCTGCTGGTGCCGCTGTTCCTGCTCCCGGCGCGGTGGGCGGGCCGCAAGCTGGCCGGCCTGACCCGCGAGCAGATGCAGGTCAACGCCGAGCTCGGCACGTCCATGACCGAGCGGTTCGGCGTCGGTGGCGCGATGCTGGTCAAGCTGTTCGGCCGCGCGGAGGAAGAGGACGAGACGTTTCGCGGACGCGCCGAGTCGGTGCGTGACCTCGGGGTCCGGATCGCGATGAACAGCCGCATCTTCTTCTCCGCGCTCACCCTGGTCGCGGCCTTGGCGACGGCGTTGGTGTACGGCATCGGAGGGGTGCTCGCGGTACAGGGCTCGCTGCAGGTCGGCACCCTGGTGGCGCTCGCGGCGCTCATGGGTCGGCTGTACGCCCCGATCACCGGCCTGGCGAACGTACGCGTCGACGTCATGACCGCCCTTGTCAGCTTCGAACGGGTCTTCGAGGTGCTCGACATGCCCGCCTCGGTCGTCGACGCGCCCGACGCCGAGCCGCTGCCACCCGACGCGCCGGCCAGCATCGAGCTCGACGGCGTCACCTTCCACTACCCGGGCGCCGACGAGGTGTCGCTGGCCAGCCTCGAGACCATCGCCCGCGTCGACGTCAGCGAGGGCGGTGACGTCCTGCGTGACGTCTCGCTGCGCGTCGAGCCCGGCCAGATGGTCGCCCTCGTCGGCCACTCCGGTGCCGGCAAGTCCACGCTGACCAATCTCGTCACCCGCCTCTACGACGCGACCGCGGGCGTCGTGCGCGTCGGCGGGCGAGACGTCCGGCACGTCACCCAGGAGTCGCTGCGCGACATGATCGGGTACGTGACGCAGGACGCACACATGTTCCACGACACCATCGCGGCCAACCTGCGCTACGCCCGCCCCGACGCCACCGAGCAGCAGATGCTCGCCGTCCTCGACGCGGCGCAGGTGGGCAGCCTCGTCGCGTCGCTACCGCACGGCCTCGACACCGTAGTAGGCGACCGCGGCTACCGCCTCTCCGGCGGTGAGCGGCAGCGGCTCGCCATCGCGCGGCTGCTGCTGAAGGCACCGCGCATCGTGGTGCTCGACGAGGCCACCGCGCACCTCGACTCCGAGTCGGAGGCGGCGGTGCAGCGGGCTCTCGACACTGCCCTCGCCGGTCGTACGTCGCTGGTCATCGCTCACCGGCTCTCCACCGTGCGCGACGCCGACACGATCGTCGTGCTCGACGGCGGTCGCGTGGTGCAGCAGGGCACCCATGACGAGCTCCTCGCGGCCGGTGGCCTGTACGCCGACCTGTACCGGACCCAATTCGCGCCCGGCCGCAGCCGGGACGTGCGTGAGACAGTCGACGCCTGACCGCACGCCCGGGCAGCCCGGTGAGCACCGGGACGCCAGCCAACGCACCGAGAGAGCAGTCATGGACCTAGCGCTGAACGGCCGCGTCTACGTGGTCACCGGCGGCAGCAAGGGCCTCGGGCGGGCCACCGCGGACGCGCTCGTCGCCGAGGGCGCGCGGGTGGTGGTGTCGGGTCGCAGCGAGGAGCACCTGCGGGCCGTGCGCGACGAGCACGGTGCGGCCGTACGCACCGTCGTGGCCGACAACGCAGCCCCGGACACACCGCGCCGGCTCGTCGAAGCGGCCTTCGAGGGGTGGGACCGACTCGACGGTGCCCTGGTCAGCGTCGGGGGACCGCCGTACGGACCGGTCGGCGAGGTCGGCGACGAGGAGTGGCGCGCGGCGTTCGAGTCGGTGTTCCTCGGTGCCGTGCGGATCGGCCGCGAGATCGCGGCCCGACTGGCTGACGGGGGGTCGATCGCGTTCGTGCTGTCGTCGTCGGTGCGCAGCCCCATCCCCGGGCTGGCCATCTCCAACGGGTTGCGCCCGGGGCTGGCGATGGTGGCCAAGACCATGGCCGACGAGCTGGGCCCGGCCGGCGTGCGGGTCAACGGCCTGCTGCCGGGGCGCATCGAGACCGAGCGCACCGCGGCCCTCGACGCCCAGGCCGACGACCCGGCCGGGCAACGGGCCCGCTCCGAGGCGGCTATCCCGATGCGGCGTTACGGGCAGCCGGAGGAGCTGGGCCGGGTGGCCGCCTTCGTCCTCAGCCCGGCGGCGTCGTACCTCAGCGGCGTCATGCTGCCGGTCGACGGGGGCGCGCTGCGGTCGCTGTGACCTGGCGCGCCGCTTACGTGCGCGGTGAAACCGAGCGCGGTGCCCCGGTCCGCCCCCTACGAGCGCGGTGACCCGAGCGCTCCTGACCCCGTGCCGGGTCAAGAGGATCGTTCGCGGGCTTCCTCCACCGCGTGGTACGTCAGCCCGGCCAGGGTGCAGGCGGTGTTGACGAGCCCGATGTGGCTGAACGCCTGCGGCACGTTGCCCACCTGCCGCTGCGCCTGCGTGTCGTACTCCTCGGCAAGGAGCCCCAGGTCGTTGCGCAGCGCCAGCAACCGCTCGAACAGCTCGAGTGCCTCGTCGTGGCGCCCCACCAGCTGTAGCGCCTCGGCGAGCCAGAACGCGCAGGCCAAGAACGCCCCCTCGCCGCCTTCGATGCCGTCGGGTGAGCTCTCGTCCCCGTCGCCTTCGGGCAGTCGGTAGCGCAGGAGCAGCCCGTCACGATCCAGGTGCTTCTGGATGGCATCGATCGTGGAGCTCAGCCGCTCGTCCTCGGGCGAAAGGAACCCGGTGCGCACCATCATCAGGACGGCGGCGTCGAGGCTGGTCGAACCGTACGACTGCGTGAAGGCGCGCATGCCGTCATCCCAAGCGTTGGCGCAGATGTCGGCGTGCACCGTCTCGGCGAGCTGGCGCCAGTGGTCGGCCCGGTCGTCACCGCGCTCGTCGGCCAGCTCGGACATCCGGTAGAAGGCCACCCAGCACATCAGCTTGGAGTGGGTGAACTGCCGCGGCTCGCCACGGATCTCCCACAGGCCCTGGTCCGGATCGTTCCAGATGCCCTCCAGGTGGGTGGTCAGCGCCACCATCACCGACCACGCCTGGCCGTCGCCCTCGACGCCGTGGCGCTCGGCCAGCGCCAGCGCGTCGATGACCTCACCGTAGACGTCGAGCTGCAGCTGTCCGGCTGCCGCGTTGCCGATCCGCACCGGTTTGGACCCCTCGTACCCGGAAAGCCAGTCGGCCTCGTACTCGGTCAGCCGGGTCTCGCCGGCGATGCCGTACATGATCTGGAGGTCGTTCGGCGCCCCGCCGACCGCTCGCAGCAGCCAGTCGCGCCAGGCCGCGGCTTCCTCGGTGAAGCCGGAGCGCAACAGGGCCTCCAGCGTCATGGTCGCGTCGCGCAGCCAGCAGTAGCGGTAGTCCCAGTTGCGGCCGCCGCCGATCTCCTCCGGCAGGGAGGTGGTCGCGGCGGCGACGATGCCACCGGTCGGCTCGAAGGTGAGGGCCTTGAGGGTGAGCAGTGAGCGGACGACGGGGTCGTGCCACTTGCCGTGCTCGTGGTACTTCGACGCCCAGGCCCGCCACGACTCGACGGTGTTGTCGAGTGCCTGGTCGGCGTCGACGGTGTCGGGGGGTGGCTTGTGCGACTCCTTCCAGGTGAGGACGAACCGCTTCCGCTCCCCGGCCGCGACGGTGAAGCTCCCCACCGTGGACATGTCCTGCCCGCGCACGTCGACGTCGCAGCGCAGGTAGACCGCGTCGGGGCCGGCCATCGCGACCACCTGGTCATCGGTGCGGTGCAGCCAGGGGATCCGGCGGCCGTACTCGAAGCGCAGCCGCAACGTCATCTCCATGTCCACCTGACCGCGCACCCCCTCCACGATCCGTACGACGTCGGGGGCGTCACCGCGCTGGGGCATCAGGTCGAACAGACGGACGGTGCCCTGGTCGGTCTCCCAGATCGACTCGAGGACGAGCGTTTCTGCGACATAGCGCCGCGACGTGCACGGCCCGCCACTTGCGGGGGCGATCGTCCAGTGGCCGTTCTCCTCGTCGCCGAGCAGGGCCGCGAAGCACGCCGGTGAGTCGAAGCGCGGGAAGCACAGCCAGGCGATCGACCCCTCACGGTCGATCAGCCCGACCGTCTGGGTGTCGCCGATGACGGCGTAGTCCTCGATGAGTCCGGCCATCGGTCAGGTCCTCCCGGCTGTGGTGGTGGGTGGTGTCGGCACGCCTGGAGGCTCGCCTTGTCGCGGGTCGCGCGCGCGGGCGTGAGCGGGCGCGTGGTCGTCCTCTTGGATGGGCCCCTGATCGTGGACGTGATCGGGCCCGAGGTCCTCCCCGGGGCCGTACTCGACCCCGCGCTCGTCTCTGGTCCGTCGGCGGGGGCGCGGATGCGCCTCCGTCCAGGCGAAGTAGAACCAGCCGAAGACGGCGAGGCCGCCGAAAAAGAACCACTGCAACCCATAGAAGAAGTGCGGCCCCTGCCCGAGGTCGGGGGGTACGGGCGCGGCCAGCCCGTCCGCGGCGGGCGGTGCCTGCTCGAGCAGGTCCAGGTAGCCACCGGCCACCGGGTACGGCAGCACGGCGGAGAAACCCTCGCTCGACACCGCCCGCACCTGCCCTCCGTCGGGCGTGGTGGCGTCGAGATCGGCGGTCGAGTCGGCCCGCAACCACCCGGTGACGGTGACGGTGCCACCCGGTGGGGGAGGCAGCTGGCCGACGTCGGGGGTGTTGCCGGTGCCGAGCCAGCCGCGGTCGACGAGCACGGCAGTGCCGTCGGAGGTACGGAGCGGGGTGACCACGTCGACACCGGGCTCGCCGTCGCGGGTCTGGTACTTCACGCTCACCTGCTGCTGCTCGTCGTAGGTGCCGGTCACCTGGACGCGTCGCCACAGGTCACCGGCCGCCGGCGCGTCACCGGCCGACATCACCTCGGCGCTCGGCGCCGCGGCGGCGTCCAGGTTGCGCTCGGTCACGACGTTGGTCGCCCGCCGCTCCTCACCCCGGTGCAGCTGCCACAGCCCGAGCCGCACGCACAACACCGCAAGCACCGCCACCACGACAGCGAGACCCAGCCACCGCCGGGTCAGCAGGAAGCGGTACACGCCGACGACGGTAGTGCCTGGCACCGACCTTCCCTACCGGGACGGGGGGGAAGCACCCGATGCGTGCGGCGGTGCGTCCGGCGCGCGGGAACGGCCTCCGACCGGGCCTGACCGGCCGCACCGCGCGCGGGCGTGCCGCTGCAGCAGGCTCCGGCCGTACCCTGGGGCCATGTCGGTCACAGCGCAGGCGCCCACGGGGGTGCGCTACCCGTTGCGGGACAGGTACGGGCGCGTCGGCGAGGACCTGCGGGTGTCGCTGACCGACCGGTGCAACCTGCGCTGCCAGTACTGCATGCCGGCCGAGGGCCTCGACTGGATGCCGACCGAACAGACCCTCACCGACGACGAGGTGGCGCGCCTCGTACGGATCGCGGTCGAGCTGCTCGGGGTGCGCCAGGTCCGCTTCACCGGCGGCGAGCCACTGCTGCGGCGCGGCCTGGTCGACCTGGTGGCCCGCACAGCGGCGCTCGACCCGCGTCCCACCATCGCGTTGACCAGCAACGGGCTGGGGCTGGCTCGTACGGCGGCGGCACTGGCAGCAGCCGGACTCGACCGGGTCAACATCAGCCTCGACACGGTGCGGCCCGAGACCTTCGTGCAGATCACCCGCCGCGACCGGCTGTCCGACGTGCTGGCCGGGCTGGCGGCGGCGGCCGAGGCCGGGCTGGCGCCGGTGAAGGTCAACGCCGTCCTGCTGCGAGGCGTCAACGACGACCAGGCCGCCGAGCTGTTGGCGTGGTGCCTGCAGCGTGGCTACCAGTTGCGCTTCATCGAGCAGATGCCACTGGACGCCCAGCACGGCTGGAGCCGTGAGGCGATGGTCACCGCGGCGGAGATCGCTAGCTGGCTGGGGGAGTCCTTCGACCTGACTCCGGCCGGCCGGCCACGCGGATCGGCACCGGCCGAGGAGTTCCTGGTGGACGGTGGACCGGCGACCGTGGGCATCATCGCGTCCGTCACCCGACCATTTTGTGGCGACTGTGACCGGGTACGCCTGACCGCCGACGGTCAGGTGCGCAACTGCCTGTTCGCCCGGTCCGAGTCGGACTTGCGTACGGCCCTGCGCGCCGGCGCCTCCGACGACGAGCTCGCGCGACGCTGGCAGGCCGCGATGGCGCCGAAGCTGCCCGGGCACGGGATCGACGACGTGACGTTCCTGCAGCCGGATCGGCCGATGTCGTCGATCGGCGGCTGACGCCGGCGAGGGGTGGGCGCCTGATTACCACGTTAACGTGGTAATCGGACGCTGCCCATGGTGCCTGCGCCATTGCAAGCGTCTGCTTTCCATTGGAGGTTGCATGGCAGCCCGGCGCCTGCACCTGCTCCGCATGCGTTGACGCAGCCGGCTCAGCCGACCACGGCCGTCCCGCCGGCGACCAGCAGGACCACGTCCACGAGCGCCACCAGCATGGCCGCGACGAACGGTAGCCGCGTACGTCCGCGCCCGGCCGCCACCGCGGCCACGATCACCAGCGCGACAGCCACCGCGAGCCCGAGCAGGCCGCCGATGGTGGGCGCCCCGGGCGGCCCGACAACGGCCACTACCGACGCCGCCAGCAGGATCACCGGCCCGAGCACCCCGGTCACCCGCCGACCGAGGCGGTGCGGCAGCCCCCGTACGCCGGTGCGGGCGTCGTCGTCCAGGTCGGGCAGCACGTTGGCGAAGTGCGCGCCCACCCCGAGCAGCGCGCCCGTCGCCACCGCCCACGCCGCTGGCCACGGGTGGTCCGGCCGGCTGGACGTCACCACGCCGGGCAGCGCCCCGAAGGCGACCGCGTAGGGGAGCCACGACCAGTTGGTGCTCTTCACACCGAGGTTGTACGCCCACCCCCCGCCGAGCAGCACCACGTGCGCCAGGGTGGCGCGCAGGCCCAGCACCGACGACGCGAGCACGGCCACGGCGAGGGCCAGGCACGCCGACACGGCCACCACCCGCACCGGCAACCGCCCGGTCGCGACCGGCTTGTCCGCCCGGGCGACGGCGGCGTCACGTGCCGCGTCGAGCCAGTCGTTGCTCCACCCGATCGAGAGCTGACCGACCAGCACCGCCACGGTCACCAGCAGGCCGCGCCCGGGCGGGACATCCGCCGCGACTGCCACCAGTGCCGTCAAGGTGGTCACCGCGACCGTGGGGGCCGGGTGGCACGCGGCGACCAGCGCGCTCACGACAAGCCACCGGTCTCGCACCGTGCCCAGGCTAAGTGCGCATGCATCTCAGCCGCCCGGCCGCCGCCGCACCGGCCCCCACTCGCCGCCGCTCGACCGGCCGGCAGGCCCGGCTTCGTATGCTTCCTGCCATGACCCGCATCGTCGCCGTACACCCGGTGTTGCCCGAGCACCGTTACGCGCAAGACGACATCACCGTGGCGTTGACCGAGCTGGGGCTGGGGTTCGGCGGCAACGCCTCCCTCGTACGCCGGCTGCACACCAGTTCGCGGGTCAGCAGCCGGCACCTGGCGATCCCGCTGGAGCGGTACGGCGAGCTCGCCGACTTCGGGGACTTCAACGACGCCTTCATCGACGCCGCGGTCGAGCTCGGTGCCCGCGCGGTCAGCGGCGCCCTCGACGAGGCGGGTCTGTCGCCCGACGACGTGGACGTGGTCGTCTCCACGACGGTCACGGGTATCGCGGTGCCGTCGATCGAGGCCCGCATCGCCACGCGCATCGGCATGCGGCCCGACGTGCGCCGCGTACCCATGCTCGGCCTCGGCTGCCTGGGTGGCGCCGCGGGTGTCGCCCGGCTGCACGACTACCTGCTGGGGCGGCCGGGTGATGTCGCGGTGCTGATCGCGGTCGAGCTGTGCTCGCTCACGCTGCAGCGAGCCGATCCGTCGACGGCTGCGCTCGTGGCGAGCGGACTGTTCGGTGACGGAGCGGCCGCCGTCGTCGCGGTCGGCGCCGACCGCACCCCACCGGCCGGCGTCACCTGGACCGGCCCGCGGGTCCTCGACTCGCGCAGCCACCTCTACCCCGACACCCAGCGGGCGATGGGCTGGGACATCGGTGCGAGCGGGCTCAAGGTGGTGCTCGGGGTCGAGGTACCCGACCTGGTACGCCAGCACCTAGGCGACGACGTCAAGGGCTTCCTCACCGATCACGGTCTTGAGCGTGACGACGTGACCGCCTGGGTGTGCCACCCGGGAGGGCCCAAGGTGCTCGAATCGGTCGAGGCGGTGCTCGAGCTGGACGCAGAGGCGTTGCGCCTGACCTGGGAGTCGCTGGCGCGAGTCGGCAACCTCTCGTCGGCCTCGGTGCTGCACGTCCTGCACGACACGATCGCCCAGCGCCGCCCGCGCGCCGAGACGCCCGGCGTCATGCTCGCGATGGGGCCAGGCTTCTGCTCCGAGCTCGTGCTGCTGCGCTGGTGAACACCCTGGCGGTGGCGGTGGCGGCGCGGTGAGCTGGTCCGTCGGCCTGTACGCCGCGCTCGTCCTGCTCGTGGCGGTCGAGCGGCTCGCCGAGCTGCGGGTGTCGCGGGCGCACCTGAGCTGGGCGCTGGCCCACGGCGGCCGCGAGTACGGCGCGGGCCACTACCCCGCGATGGTGCTGCTGCACACCGGCCTGCTTGCCGGGTGCCTGCTTGAGGTCGTCCTCGCCGACCGCCCCTTCGTGTCGGCGCTCGGCTGGCCGATGCTCGCCCTGGTGGTGGCCGCGCAGGCGCTGCGCTGGTGGTGCATCGCGACGCTGGGCAAGCAGTGGAACACCAGGGTGGTTGTCGTACCCGGCCTGCCGCTGGTGCGCCGCGGCCCTTACGCGGTCCTGACCCACCCCAACTACGTCGCGGTCGTGGTCGAGGGCGCCGCGCTGCCACTGGTGCACTCCGCGTGGGTGACCGCGGTGGTGTTCAGCCTGCTCAACGCGGCGCTGCTCGCGGTGCGGATCCGCACCGAGGACGCGGCTCTCGTCGGCGCGGCCCACCCATGATCGACCTCATGATCGCCGGAGGCGGTCCGGCCGGGCTGGCCACCGGCATCCGCGCCGCCCGGGCCGGGCTTTCCGTGACGGTCGCCGAACCGCGCGAAGGCCCGGTGGACAAGGCGTGCGGGGAGGGCCTGATGCCCGGTGCGGTACGCGCGCTCGACGACCTGGCCGGCTCGGTGCGCGGCGTGCCGTTCCGCGGGATCCGGTACGTCGACGAGAGCCGCTCGGCCGAGGCGCCGTTCCGCCGCGGCACCGGCCTGGGGGTGCGCCGCACCGTCTTGCACGACGCCCTGCACGCCGCCGCCCGCGACGCGGGCGTCGGCTTCCTCGACCGCCGGGTCGGCGACGTACGGCAGGACGCCGACGGGGTCTGCGCCGCCGGCCTCAGGGCGCGCTGGCTGGTCGGTGCCGACGGCTTGCACTCGAGCGTGCGCTCGGCGATCGGCGTACGGCAGGTCGACCGGCGCGTCGCGCGCTACGGGCAGCGCCGGCACTACGCCGTGCCACCGTGGAGCGACCTGGTCGAGGTGCACTGGGCCGGCCGGTCCGAGGCGTACGTGACGCCGGTCGCCCCCGACCTGGTCGGGGTTGCGGTCCTCACCCCCGAGCGCGGGCCGTACGAGGAGCACCTGGCCGCCTTCCCGGCCCTGCGGGCGCGACTGCCCGACGAGGCAGTGAGCCGGACCCGGGGCGCCGGCCCGTTGCGCCAGCGGGTGTCGTCTCGCCGGGTCGGGCGGGTGCTGCTGGTCGGCGACGCCGCCGGCTACGTCGACGCGTTGACGGGGGAGGGGCTCGCGGTGTCGTTCGCCGCCGCCGAGGCGCTCGTCGACTGCCTCGTGCGCGACCGCCCGCAGGACTACGAGGCGGCGTGGCTGCGGGTGTCCCGGCGCTATCGCTGGCTCACTTCGGCGCTCCTGGCGGCGCGCCGTACACCAGTGCTGACCGGCGCGATCGTGCCCGCGGCGGCGCGGCTGCCGCGGGTGTTCGGGGCAGTGGTCGACCAGCTGGCCAGGTGAGGCGTGTGAGGCATCGAGGCGACCCGACGATACCGGTGCGTCTTGCGACGACGCTTCAGCGCGTCTGGCGGCACCCCTACCGATCGTTCGGGCTGGTGTGCCTGTTCGGTGGATGCGTAGTCGTCCTCGGGGTCACCTCCGCGCGTGCGGAGAGCGGTGAACGTCGGCGGCGTAGTCCTCCACGTAACTGGGGTCACCTCCGCGCGTGCGGAGAGCGGCTGGCCGTCGCGGCTTACATCGTGATCTTCGGGGGGTCACCTCCGCGCGTGCGGAGAGCGGTCGCCGGGGTTCGCCCAGGAGCGGTGGCAGGTGGGGTCACCTCCGCGCGTGCGGAGAGCGGCGCAACGGCGACCCCCTGCCGGCGGTTGACGTGGGGTCACCTCCGCGCGTGCGGAGAGCGGTCGTCGGCGACTGGACGAAGCTCGTCGTCGATGGGGTCACCTCCGCGCGTGCGGAGAGCGGCGACAGGCCAAGGCTGATCACTAGCCGATCCAGGGGTCACCTCCGCGCGTGCGGAGAGCGGTGGGAGTCGATGGTGGCCCGCCAGGGCAGCAAGGGGTCACCTCCGCGCGTGCGGAGAGCGGTCCGACACGCCACGCATGGACAAGCCCATGAGCGGGGTCACCTCCGCGCGTGCGGAGAGCGGCCAGCCCCTCTCTGCTAGTACCAGATGAGCGGGGGGTCACCTCCGCGCGTGCGGAGAGCGGGAAGCACCGGGTCGTACAACGAGCCCACGCTTGGGGGTCACCTCCGCGCGTGCGGAGAGCGGTCCTCCAAGCCCGTCCGGCGTCGGCTGCGGGTGGGGTCACCTCCGCGCGTGCGGAGAGCGGCGGGGAGCCCCTGAGACGCCGCCGGTCCCGGTGGGGTCACTTCCGCGCGTGCGGAGAGCGGCAGCGGCGGCCAGTGTTGTCGATCGAATGGAAGGGGTCACCTCCGCGCGTGCGGAGAGCGGTAAACGCCAGGCTTCATCGCACCACCGCCCCGGGGGTCACCTCCGCGCGTGCGGAGAGCGGCCACACCGTCCGAGGCGCCACCCGTCCACGTGGGGGTCACCTCCGCGCGTGCGGAGAGCGGCAGCCCACCTCCTCCTCGAAGGCGGCTATGTAGGGGTCACCTCCGCGCGTGCGGAGAGCGGGACCTGGTGGACCACTACAAGGAGAACGGGTGGGGGTCACCTCCGCGCGTGCGGAGAGCGGACCTCGTCGAACACAGGCAGAGTGGTCTCACTGGGGTCACCTCCGCGCGTGCGGAGAGCGGGGCCAGGAGCTGGCCCGTGACACGTCCTATCTGGGGTCACCTCCGCGCGTGCGGAGAGCGGTGAACTGCACTGACCCACTCCGGGTCACCAGGCGGGGTCACCTCCGCGCGTGCGGAGAGCGGGGCTGGAACAGCAACGGTCAAGTCCCTGGACGTGGTGTATCGGCTGATCCTCAGGTGAGGGCTGGTTAGAAGGGTTGTTCTCCGGGTTCGGGGGTGATGGGTTCTGCGGTGGCGGGCCTCCATTCGTCGATGTCGTCTGGCCAGGGCGCGGGCTGGCCGTGTTCGTCCCAGAAGCCGGAGTCGGTCGTACCGGCGTGCAGGGCGGCGTTGAGCGCGGCGCGTTCAGTGGGATCGGGGATCTGGCTGGTCATGCTGCTGTGGCCTCCAGCTCGGGTGTGGCCGTCTCGGCGGTCGGCCGCGTGTCGGTGGGTCGGTGGCGGGCGCGGGTGAGGACGTCGAGGGAGAGGTAGCGGCGGCCTTCGACCCATTCGTCGTGCTGCTCGGCGAGCACCGCGCCGACCAGGCGGGTGACGGCGTCGCGGTCGGGGAAGATGCCCACGACGTCGGTGCGGCGCCTGATCTCGCGGTT
>JBBSMD010000051.1:0-13814 GCA_038233355.1 Propionibacteriales bacterium | reverse complement strand
GACCCTTGCCGCTCACCCGGTGCAGTCACAGCCGCTGGCGCGCGTACCCCCACAGCCGGTCACCGAAGGCGAGCGGGTCGTAGTCGACGGGGACCGGGTCGAGCACTCGGAGACGAGACCACGCCGTCCAGGTGTAGGCGACCACGAGCGCCCACCGGCGCACCCGCTCGACGTCGAGCGGGCCGTAGGCAGTGCACAGTGTCGCCAGGTGGGTGTCGTCGAGCCCCGCCTGCACCCACAGGTTGGCCACGTCGTAGGCCGGGTCGGCGTCGACCGCGTCGTCGAGGTCGACGAGCCACACCCGCTGGCCGTCGTCGAGCAGGTTCGCTGCCACCAGGTCGCCGTGGCAGAGGACCGGTGCGGCATCGATCGTCAGGGCGTCGACTCGCGCCCGTACCTGCGGCAGGTGCTCGGCCCATCCCGCCGGCTGACCTGGCGCGCGTGCGTACGAGTCGAGCGCGGAGCGCAGGTCGAGCACCCGGCCGGTGAGCCCACCTCCGTGGAGTCGGCGGAGGGAGGCGGCGGTGCGGCGGAGCACGTCGGGGTCGCGCAGGTCGGTGTCGGTCAGCGGCCGGCCGGCCACGTGCTCGACCACGAGCGCGCCCAGCTCGGGCAGATGGGTGTAGACCGGTGGCGCCGCACCGGTGACGGCCGCCTTGCGAGCCCGGTCGGCCTCGACCGCGCCGTCGCCGCGCAGCAGACGCACCACCAGGCCGCCGACGCGGTACGTCGTGGCGTTGGTGCCACCGGCCAGCGGCACCGGGTCGGCGGTGACGTCCAGCCGGGCGAGGACGGCTCCGAGCCGCGGACTCATCGCGGTGACCGCCCGTCGAGAGGGGGCTGGATGTGCGGTGGCCCGGTGACCCGCGCCCCGCCGGGGCGCGGGCGCCCGGTGATGCGCACGTCGCCCGCGAGCACGGCGACGTCGTCGACGTCGAGCCGCAGCGCCGCACCGATGGTCTGCACCCCGGCGTCGCCCAGCGCCGCCGGACCGGCACCCAGCAGCACCGGGGCCACGTAGGCGACCACGCGGTCGACCAGCCCAGCTCGCCAGCAGGCACCGGCCAGCGTCGGGCCCCCCTCCAGCAGGACGTGCCGGCGCTCACGGGTGTGCAGCGCCCGCATCAGTGCCTCCAGGTCGAGGTGCCCGTCCATCACGCCGACCTCGCCGCCGGTCGCGACCCACGTCGGTGCCGCGTCGTCTCGCACCGCGGCGTCGGGCGGGGTACGTCCTGACGTGTCGGCCACCACGCGCAGCGGCTGAGCGTCGCGGCAGCCGATCCGCACCGTCAGCGCCGGGTCGTCCGCCAGCACGGTCCCGACCCCCACGAGGACGGTGTCGCAACCGGCGCGCAGCCGATGCACGTCGGCGCGCGCCGCCTCGCCGGTGATCCATCGACTGGTGCCGTCGGCGGCGGCGCTGCGCCCGTCGAGGCTGGCTGCGACCTTCCAGGTGACGTACGGGCGGCCGCGGCGCACCGCGGTCAGCCACACCTCGTTGACCCGCTCCGCCGCCGCCGCCTGCACACCGGTGACGACGTCGACACCCGCCGCGCGCAGTGTCTGCGTCCCGCCGGCGGCGGGACCCCACGGGTCGGCCACCCCGATCACGACCCGCCGCACACCGGCCCCGATCAGTGCCTGCGTGCACGGGCCGGTGCGACCGTGGTGGTCGCACGGTTCGAGCGTGACCACCGCGGTGGCACCGTCGGCTCGTGCGCCGGCAGCTCGCAGCGCCACGATCTCCGCGTGCGGCCGCCCGGGCGACTCGTGCCACCCCTCGCCGACGACGCGACCGTCGGCGTCGATCAGGACCGCACCCACGACCGGGTTCGGCAGCACGGTGTCTCGTCCTCGCTCCGCCAGCTCGACCGCCCGCATCATGGCCGCGTGCTCGACCGGCGAGGCCGCGACCGGGTCCGGGTGCACGACCTCACGCTAGCGACGTGGCAGGCGGAATAGGCGCCCGTGTGGGACGGTTGCGCCCCGCACACCTTCCGTACCAAGACCGTTGCAGGCTGCCTTGACTCTCAGCACCGCCACCCGCCCCTCCGCCACGCCCGAGGAACCCGCGGTGCGCCCCGGCGTGATCCTCGCCGTCCTGCTGAGCGCCGGGGCAGCCTTTGCGGTCGCGCAGACCCTGGTCATCCCCGGTCTCCCGGCCATCGCCGAGCACGTGGGCACCACGCTCCCGGCCGCGTCGTGGGTGCTGACCGGCTTCTTGCTGTCCGCGTCGGTGTCCACTCCGATCCTCGGCAAGCTCGGTGACCTGTACGGCAAGGGCCGGGTGCTGACGGCGGTGCTCGTGCTCTTCGGCCTCGGCGGCGCGGTGGCCGCGCTGGCCGGCTCGATCCAGGTGCTCGTCGCCGGCCGCGTGCTGCAAGGCGTCGGCGGCGGGGTGTTCCCGCTGGCGTACGGCATCGTCCGCGACACCTTCCCGCGTGAGCGAGTGCCCTCCGGCCTGGCCGCGATGAGCGCCGTCTTCGGCATCGGCGGCGGCATCGGGCTGCCCCTGTCGGGGGTCATCGTCGACCACCTGAGCACACCGTGGCTGTCGTGGATCGGCCTCGTCTCGCTGCCCGCGGCGGCCGCCGCCTGGTTGGTGATCCCGCACCAAGGTGGTGCGACCGAGCGGCATCGCATCGACTGGCTCGGCGCGGCCGTGCTCTCCGGGGCCCTGGCCTCGTTGCTGCTCGGTGTGACGCAGGGCGAGACGTGGGGGTGGACGTCGCCTCGCACCCTGGGACTGGTGACCGCAGGGCTGGCGCTGGCGCTGCTCTGGTGGCGGGTCGAGTCGCGTGTCAGCGAGCCGCTGATCGACCTCTCCTTGCTGCGCGAACGGGCCATCGCCGCCACCAACCTCACCGCGCTGCTCGTCGGGCTCGCGATGTTCAGCAGCTTCTTGCTCATCCCGCAGTTCGCGCAGACCCCGACCGAGGCCGGGTACGGCTTCGGGTCCACCGCGACGCAGGCCGGCCTGCTGCTGGTGCCCTCGGCGCTCAGCCAGCTGGTGGCCGGACCGCTAGCCGGCCGGCTGGGCCAGCGCTTCGGCTTCCGGCTGGTCCTGTCCGCCGGTTCCCTGCTCAGCCTGGTCTCGTTCGCCATGCTCGCGCTCCTGCACGAGCACCCGTGGCAGTTCCTGGTGGCCGGCGTCTTCATCGGCTCCGGCATCGCCTTCGCGTTCGCCTCGATGGCCAACCTCGTGGTGGCCGCGTCCCCGCAGCCGCAGGTCGGCATCGCCACCGGCATCAACACCGTCATGCGCACCGTCGGCGGTGCCTTCGGCGCCGCACTCTCGACCGCCATCTTGGCGGTCAGCACGATGGCCGGGACGCGGCTGCCCAGCGAAGGCGCCTACACGACCGCGTTCGCCTTCTCGGCCGTCGTGGCCCTGGTGGCTGCCGGCACGGCGCTGCTCGTACCCCGCGAGGTCGTCGAGCGGGCCTGAGTGCGGGGTCGCTCTGCGTTGTCTACCTCTGCGGTGCCGACCCCTGCGGTGCCGACCCTGCGGTGCCGACCCTGCGGTGCCGACCCTGCGGTGCCGACCGGTGCGGCGAGTGCGACGACCGAGCCGGCACCAGCATCGGTACGTACCGCCGCCGCCGCAGGGACGACCGTCCCCTCCGCGGCAGGCGCAGGCGCCAGGGCGAGGAGGGTTGGGGTCGCCGCGACGGCGACCGGCCCCGGGTGGCTACCCGAATCGGCGCCAGGCCGCCACTTCGGGCCACTCGCGCGACTTTGGCCCGTCCGTCGCTCGTCGCGACGAGCCGCCTACCCGCCAGTCGGGTCGACCCGGCCGAGCTCGCCGAGGAACGCATCGGCCCAGTGGTCGATCGTGTGGTTGCGTACGTAGGAGCGCATCGCCCGCATCCGCCGCCGCAGGTCGCGTGGCTGCCCCTGCACCGCGGCGAGCATGGCCGCCTTCACCCCGTTGATGTCGTAGGGGTTGACCATGAACGCCTGGCGCAGCTCGTCGGCCGCTCCGGCGAACTCGCTCAGGACGAGCGCACCGCCGTCGTCGTGGCGGGCCGCGACGTACTCCTTGGCGACCAGGTTCATGCCGTCGCGCAAGGGGGTCACCACCATGACGTCGGCCGCGCAGAACAGCGCTGCCATCTCGCTGCGCGGGTAGGAGGTGTGCAGGTAGGTCACTGCTGGCGGGCCGATCCGGCCGAGGTCGCCGTTGATGCGGCCCACCAGCCGGTCGATGTCGTCGCGCAGCACGCGGTACTGGTCGACCCGCTCCCGCGACGGCGTCGCCACCTGGACAAAGCGTGTCTCGTCTGCGTCCAGGGTGCCCTCGGCGACGAGTTCGCCGAACGCTCTCAGCCGCTGCCGGATGCCCTTGGTGTAGTCGAGCCGGTCCACGCCGAGCAGCAGCGTCTTGGGCTCGCCGAGGTCGTGCCGGATCTCCTGCGCCCGGACCCGGGTCTCCGGTGAGCGGGACATCTCCTCCAGTCCCGCGAAGTCGATCGAGATCGGAAACGCCTTCGCGGTGACCGTACGACCGTCTGGCAGCTGCACGGTGTCGCGCTGTGTCCGGTGCCCGACCCGTTGGCGCACCAGCCGGATGAAGTTGGCCGCCGCTCCGCCGCTCTGGAAGCCGACCAGGTCGGCACCCAACAGCCCCTCCAGGATCTGGCGGCGCCACGGCAGCTGGCCGAAGAGCTCGGTCGGGGGAAAGGGGATGTGCAGGAAGAACCCGATCCGCAGGTCCGGCCGCATCTGGCGCAGCATCTGTGGAACCAGCTGCAGCTGGTAGTCCTGCACCCACACCACCGCGTCCTGGTCGGCGGTGTCGGCAGCCGCCTGGGCGAACCGCTGGTTGACGCTGACGTAGGCGTCCCACCACTCCCGGTGAAACGTCGGCGGCGCGATCACGTCGTGGTACAGCGGCCACAGCGTCGCGTTGGAGAAGCCCTCGTAGTACTCCTCGACCTCCTGCGCGCTCAACGCCACCGGCACGAGGCTCAGGCCGGCGTTGTCGAACGGCTCGAGGGTCTCTTCGGGACTGCCGTGCCAGCCGACCCATCCGCCGTCGTTGGCCCGCATGACCGGCTCGAGTGCGGTGACCAGGCCACCGGGAGAGGTCCGCCAGGAGGTGTTGCCGTCGTCGTCGGTCACCCGGTCGACCGGTAGCCGATTGGCCACCACGACGAACGACGCTTTGGGCGAGCTCACGGCTCGCACCCTAGCCAGCGCCACCGGCCCGGTCGAACGCTCCGGTCGGGCGGCCCGATCGAACGGCCTGGTCGTACTGCCTGGTCGTACTGCCGGGTCGAACGGCCCGGTCGTACTGCCCGGTCGAACGGCCTGGTCGTACTGCCCGGTCGAACGGCTCGGTCAGTCCCCGGGCAGGCGAACCCCGAGCTGGGCACGGATCTCGTCCATGCCGGCCAGGATCGCCACCGTCTCGTCCAAGGGGATCAGCTCCGACTCGGTTCGGCCGGCGCGAAGGCAGCGGCCCACCTCCTCGATCTCGTGGGCGTAGCCCATGCCGCGCACCGGCTCGGCGTGCTCGCTCACCTCCTCGCCGCGGGTCAGGGTCCAGGACGGGGGCTGGTGCATGCGTGCGGCCAGCTCGATCCGGCCGTCCGGGCCGGACACCGAGGCCCGGTCGTCGCTCGCGCTCGTCTGCGTCCAGGTGATGCTGGCCAGGGCACCGCCGGTGTAGGTCATGATCGCGGCGCCGTTGACGTCCACGCCACGGTCGGAGAGCACGCCGGCGGCTCGGATCGTCTGCGGCGGCCCGAGCAGCAGCCAGGCGAACGTCAGCGGATAGATGCCGACGTCGAGCAGCGAGCTCGCTCCGAGCGCGGGATCCCACAGCCGGCTCCCCGCGTCGTACGGGGCGGGGAACCCCAGGTCGGCGCGGACCTGTCGGACCGGTCCGACCGCACCCGATCGGACCGCCTCGACGACCGCGCGGATGCGTGGGTTGGTGCGCATCCACATGGCCTCGCACAAGAAAAGGTCGGCGGCGCGGGCCTCGTCGACAAGGGCCCGTGCGGAGCTGGCCGACAGGGTGAGCGCCTTCTCGCACAGCACGTGCTTGCCGGCGGCGAAGCAGGCCCGTACGTCCTCGACGTGGCGTCCGTGCGGGGTGGCGACGTAGACCACGTCGACCGAGGGGTCGGCGAGCAGCTCCTCGTACGAGCCGTAGGGGCGGCCGCCATGCTCGGCGGTGAAGGCGCGCGCCGACTCCGGCCGGCGTGAGCCGACCGCGGCCAGCTCGGCGGCGTCGGCCAGGGCCAGGTCGGTGGCGAAGGAGCGCGCGATCGTGCCGGTGGCAAGGATGCCCCAACGCACGGGATGGCTGTCGTCGATGCGGTCCATGCCGCCATGGTGTCGCACCCGGTGGACGTGCCCGGTGGACGTGCCCGCCCCCAGGCCCGGTCTCCAGGCGCGCCGGAGCCGGTAGCGGCACGAAAGGCGCAGGCGCGCCGCGCGGACATGGCCGAGCTGGGTGAATGACATGGTTGTGATTCGGTGCGTACGATGCGGTGTCATGGACGCTGCCGACTTCGCCTCGCCCGGGCCGGCCGGCGCCGCCCAGGGGCTGTCCGAGCGCGATCAGCGCATCCTCGCGTTCGAGCGTCAGTGGTGGCAGTATGCCGGCGCCAAGGAGCAGGCGATCCGTGAGTCGTTCGACATGTCGGCGACGCGCTACTACCAGGTGCTCAACGCGCTGATCGACCGCGAGGCCTCGCTGGCGTTCGACCCTCTGCTCGTCAAGCGGCTGCGCCGGCTCCGGGCCGCGCGCCAACGTCAGCGCTCGGCCCGCCGGCTCGGCATCGAGCTCTAGCCCGATGAGCAGCACAGCGACCGAGAAGCGACCTGACGAGCGGGCCGGCGACCAGCCTGACGCACGCCCCGTCCGCCGGGTGGGTGGCGGGCCGCTGCTGCCGACGCCGGTGGTGCTGGCCAGCCTGGCGATCGCGGTGCTCGCCGCCCTTGGCTTCTTCGTCACCGGGTCACCGGATCGCTCCGTGCGGACCGAGGTGGCGAACGGTCCGGTGCCGGGTCGGTCGGATGCACAGCCGCCCCCTGCCGCGAGCGAGCCGCCCACCCCTCGCGCGCAGGACAGCCCCGGTCGGCAGGGCAAGGCTGACCGCGACTCGGACAAGGCGACGAAGCGACGCGACCGGCAGGCACCGGCAGTTCCGGTGCGCACCGCCAGCGTCGACGTCTACAACAACACCGCCGTCACCGGGCTCGCCGCGCAGACCGCCGAGCGGGTGCGCGGGCTGGGGTGGACAGTGGTGGCGGAGAGCAACTGGACCGGCAGCATTCCGGAGACGACCGTCTACTACCCGGCCGCGCTGGCTGAGCAGGCGAAGCTGCTCGCAGACGACCTGGGAGTGTCCCGGGTCCGCCCGGCGGTGTCGCCGATGAGCTTCGAGCGGCTCACGCTGATCTTGTCCGGCAGCGCCTAGCCGTCCACACTTCGGCTTGGCTGTCGCGTCGGCGTGCGACCGTCCCAGTGCCCTTGCCCGCGGCCACTGCCACGATGAGGGCATGGAGCCCGAGACTGACGCCGGCCGTGCCGGGTTGGCGGCACTGCTCGCGGACCCCGCCGGTGCGCTGATCGCGCTCGACTTCGACGGGACGCTCGCCCCGATCGTGGCCGATCCCGACGCCGCCTTCGCGCACCCCGACACTGTCGGCGTGCTGGCCAGGCTGGCCGAGCGGATCGGCACGGTCGCGATCCTCACCGGCCGTCCGGTCCAGGCGGTGCGCCGGCTCGCCCGGCTCGACGACGCGGCCGGGGTCGACGGGCTCGAGGTGCTCGGCCAGTACGGGGTCGAGCGCTGGGACGCGGCCACCGGAGAGGTGGTGGCACCCGAGCCGCCGGCGGGCCTGGCGGCCGCCCGCGAGGCGCTGCCGGCGCTGCTGGCGCGCCTCGATGCCGGCGATGCGTACGTCGAGGACAAGGGCCGGGCCCTCGGGGTGCACGTGCGCCGTACCGCCGACCCGCAGGGGACCTTCGAGCGGCTGCGCGAACCGTTGGCCGCCCTGACCGCTGAGCACGACCTGCACCTCGAGCCGGGCAAGCTCGTGCTGGAGCTGCGCGCGCCCGGGATCGACAAGGGCGCCGCGCTGGGTGAGCTGGTCACGAACCGGGGGGCCCGCGCGGTCGCATTCGCAGGCGACGACCTCGGCGACCTCGCGGCGTACGACGCGGTGGAGCGGCTGCGCGCCGAGGGTGTGCCCGGGTTGCTGCTGTGCTCGCTCGGCGACGAGCGCACCGCCTTGGCCGACCGCGCCGATCTGGTACTCGACGGGCCGGACGGCGTGGTCGCGTGGCTCGGGAGTCTGGCCGACCGGCTTGACGGCTGAGTCGTCATGGGCTCCGGCGCGGACTGGGCGTTGGCACCAGCGCCGCCCAGTCGGGACCGGTGCCGAGAGCATCCAGCGGGTATGAGTTGCGTCACCATTGCGACGTCCACATCCCGGATGGTCGCGACACATGGTGAGACGCGTTCCCGTACGCTGGAGCGCAGCTCATCGAGAGGGGCAGAGGGACACGGCCCGCTGGAGCCCCGGCAACCAGCCCACCGGCACTCGCGTAGCACGTCCGTCCGAGCCCGCCGCGGCCTGGTGCCACGTCCGTCCCGCGGCGAGGTACGTACGCGGGGAAGATGAGAAGGAGGCCTCGTGAGCGCGACCCTGGACACCCCCACGGCGACCGGCGCCCGCGCTGGCGCCTTCGGCAACGCCGTCGCCCTTGCGTGTCGCGCGTGCGGCGCCCGGCAACCGCTCGGTCCGTTTTTCGCGTGCACGGAGTGCTTCGGCCCGCTCGAGGTGGCCTACGACTTCCCGGCGCTCAGCCGCGCCGACGTCGAGGCCGGCCCGCGCACCATCTGGCGGTACGCGCCGCTGCTGCCCGTACCGGCCGACATCGCCACCCTTCCCGGCACCGACCCCGGCTGCACGCGGCTGGTCCGCGCCAACAACCTCGCCCGCGAGCTGGGCATGAAGGCGCTGTGGGTGAAGGACGACTCGGGCAACCCCACGCACTCGTTCAAGGACCGCGTCGTCGCGGTCGCGCTGGCCGCCGCCCGTGAGCTGGGCCTGCAGGTGCTGGCCTGCCCCTCCACCGGCAATCTCGCCAACGCGGTCGCCGCGGCCGCCGCCCGGGCCGGCCTGCGCAGCGTGGTGCTCGTCCCGGAGAACCTCGAGCGGCCCAAGATCCTCACCACCGCGGTGTACGGTGGCACGCTCGTCGCGGTGCGCGGCACCTACGACGACGTCAACAAGCTCGCCACCGAGATCGCCGGCGAGGAGGAGGGCTGGGCGTTCGTCAACGTCAACGTGCGCCCCTACTACGCCGAGGGCTCGAAGACACTCGGGTACGAGATCGCCGAGCAGCTCGGCTGGCGTCTGCCCGAGCAGGTGGTGGTGCCGGTGGCGTCCGGCTCGCAGCTGACCAAGGTCGACAAGGGCCTCACCGAGCTCGGACGGCTGGGCCTGGTCGAGCCGACCCCGTACGTCCTGTTCGGCGCCCAGGCGACGGGTTGCTCGCCCGTCGCGGCGGCGTTCAAGGCAGGTCACGACGTGGTCCGCCCAGTGCGCCCGGACACCATCGCCAAGTCCCTGGCGATCGGCAACCCGGCCGACGGGCCGTACGTGCTCGACGCCTGCCGTCGCACCGGAGGCGCGGTCGAGGACGTCAGCGACGAGCAGGTGCGCGACGGCATCGCCCTGCTCGCCCGTACGGAGGGCATCTTCGCCGAGACGGCCGGCGGGGTGGTCGTGGCCACGCTGCGCAAGCTGTTGCATCAGGGCCGGCTCGACCCGGCGGCGGAGACGGTGGCGCTCAACACCGGCGACGGGTTGAAGACCCTCGACGCGGTCGCAGACCGGGTCGGGCCCGCGGCCACGATCGATCCGTCGTACGCGGCGTTCACCGCCACCGGGCTCGCGTGACCGGACCGGTTCGACCGCCACCGTGGACGCCGGTGTGTCCGGTTCCGCCGGTGGGATAGGCTCGGCAGGTCGAGGGCGCTCCGCCGGAGTCGCCACGGCAGATCAGAGGGGGTCGGACCTTCGACCCCCGTCATCAAGTCACAGGAGTTGCGAGATGGTGCAAGGCACCGTGAAGTGGTTCAACGCAGACAAGGGCTACGGCTTCATCGCCGTCGACGGCCAGGACGACGTCTTCGTCCACTGGTCGAAGATCAAGTCCGAGGGGTACAAGACGCTCGAGGACGGCCAGTCGGTCGAGTTCGAGGTCGTCGACGGCCCCAAGGGCCGCGAAGCCCACGAGGTCAGCCCGGCCTGAGTCTGCCCGCAGACTTCGTCGCAGGCCCGGTCCCGGTTCGCCGGGGCCGGGCCTGCGTCGTGTGCAGCGGCGCCTCGCCGTGGGCGCCCGGGAGCGGACGCAAACCTGCGGGAGAGCGGTGGTATCCGAGCAGTTGGCTTGCACTCGAAGGGTGAGAGTGCTAAAACCGATACTGGCACTCGTGGCCCGAGAGTGACAGCCACTCGACCCGCCACGGTGCCGGCAGAGCCAACCAAGGGACGTGCCGATGAGGTACTTAGCCGCCGGCGGGACGTGACCGCAGGCGCGGGTGCCGTCCGTCGCGGGCATCGCCGGACCCACCACTGCGACGTAAGGACATCGCGGAGACATGCCGAAGACCATTGCGTTCAACGAGGAAGCCCGCCGCGGGCTCGAGCGGGGCATGAACGCCCTCGCCGACGCCGTCAAGGTGACGCTGGGCCCCAAGGGCCGCAACGTCGTCCTGGAGAAGAAGTGGGGCGCCCCCACGATTACCAACGATGGCGTGTCCATCGCCAAGGAGATCGAGCTGGAAGACCCGTTCGAGAAGATCGGTGCCGAGCTCGTCAAGGAGGTCGCCAAGAAGACCGACGACGTCGCCGGCGACGGCACCACCACCGCCACCGTGCTGGCGCAGGCGCTGGTCCGTGAGGGCCTGCGCAACGTGGCCGCCGGGGCCAACCCGATGAGCCTCAAGCGCGGCATCGAGAAGGCCACCGAGGCCGTGTCCGAGCAGCTGCTAGGCATGGCCAAGGAGGTGGAGACCAAGGAGCAGATCGCCTCGGTCTCGGCCGTGTCCGCCGGCGGCGACGAGAGCGTCGGCGAGATCATCGCCGAGGCCATGGACAAGGTCGGCAAGGAAGGCGTCATCACCGTCGAGGAGAGCAACACCTTCGGCCTCGAGCTCGAGCTCACCGAGGGCATGCGCTTCGACAAGGGCTACATCTCGCCGTACTTCTGGACCGACGCCGAGCGCATGGAGGCGGTGCTCGAGGACGCCTACGTGCTCGTGGTCAACTCCAAGATCTCGGCGGTCAAGGACCTCGTGCCGGTGCTCGAGAAGGTCATGCAGTCGGGCAAGCCGCTGATGATCATCTCCGAGGACGTCGAGGGCGAGGCCCTGGCCACGTTGGTCGTCAACAAGGTGCGCGGCACCTTCAAGTCGGTCGCCGTCAAGGCTCCCGGCTTCGGTGACCGCCGCAAGGCCATGCTGCAGGACATCGCCATCCTCACCGGTGGCCAGGTCGTCAGCGAGGAGGTCGGGCTCAAGCTGGAGAACGCCGGGCTCGACCTGCTCGGTCACGCCCGCAAGGTGGTCGTGACCAAGGACGAGACCACCATCGTGGAGGGCTCCGGTGACGCCGACCAGATCACCGGCCGGGTGAACCAGATCCGCGCCGAGATCGAGAAGTCCGACTCCGACTACGACCGCGAGAAGCTGCAGGAGCGGCTGGCCAAGCTGGCCGGCGGCGTCGCGGTGATCAAGGTCGGCGCGGCCACCGAGGTCGAGCTCAAGGAGCGCAAGCACCGCATCGAGGACGCGGTGCGCGCGGCCAAGGCGTCGGTCGAGGAGGGCATCGTCGCCGGTGGCGGCGTCGCCCTGCTGCAGGCCGCCGCGACCTCGTTCGAGAAGCTCGAGTTGGAGGGTGACGAGGCCACTGGCGCCAACATCGTCAAGGTCGCGCTCGCGGCTCCGCTCAGGCAGATCGCGGTCAACGCCGGCCTCGAGGGCGGTGTGGTCGTCGAGAAGGTGCGCGGTCTGGAGCCCGGCCACGGGCTCGACGCCGCGACCGGCGAGTACGGCGACATGCTCGCCGCCGGTGTGCCCGACCCGGCCAAGGTCGTGCGCTCCGCGCTGCAGAACGCGGCGTCGATCGCGGCGCTGTTCCTCACCACCGAGGCGGTCGTCGCGGACAAGCCGGAGAAGGCCGCTCCGGCCATGCCCGGTGGCGACGGCGGCATGGGCGGCATGGGCGGCATGGACTTCTGAGTCCAGCCACTCGCCACGCCTGAGGGGGCGGTCCCGGTACGCCGGGGCCGCCCCCTTCGTGCGTCCGCTTGTTGTCCGGCCCGTCGTACGCGCCCCACGCGCCTTTTCGGACCGCTCCCGCCTGCGTCGAGTGGCCCGGTGTGGTTGTGGTACCGGGCGGCGGCCCACCACATCGGGCCACTCGGGGGAGGGACTCCCGTGACGGCGCTCACCGCTGCTGACGCAGCCACCACATCGGGCCACTCGGGGGTGGCGCAGGTGCGTACAACGGGATCAGCGGTGCAGGAAGCGACGGGCGCCGTGCGCCAGCGCCATCGCGTAACGGTGCCGGCCGTGCCGGGACGTCAGCACGCGCGCGTCGTGCCTGTTGCGCATGTTGCCCAGCTCGACCAGCACCGTCGGCACGTCAGAGAGGTTCAGCGTGCCGAGGTCGCCGCGGAAGTCGAGCCCGTCGCCGCCGGCGGTGTACGTGGCGCGCGCGAAGCCGGCCCGGTCGAGGGCCGACCGCTCGGCCCGGGCCAGCCGTCGGGAGGAGCGGAAGATGTCGTGCGTCCAGGGTCGCCGGTCGACAGGCGCGATGACGTGGAAGCCGTGCCCGGACGTCGCCCCGTCGCCGTGGAGGCTGAGCTTCAGATCGACCGGCTGCCGGTTGCCGAAGCGACCCCGTTCGTCGACGCACGGACCCCGCAGCGAGTGGCGGTTGCGCGTGCGGGTCATCCGTACGTCGGCCCCCAGCCGGTGGAGACGGTGCCGCAGCTGCCGTGCGACCCGCATGGTGAACGTCGCCTCCGCGAAGCCGGCATCGGTGGCGGTGCCGGTGCTGTTGCAGGGCTTTCGGAATCCACCGGCCGGCACCAGCCGGTTCGTCTGACGGGGGTGGTCGGCGTTGCCCAGCTGGTGCCCGGCGTCGATCGCGATCACCATCCCGCGCAGCGGCTTCGGCTTCCCGCCCGCCGCAACGACCCCTGCCTGCTGGGTGCCGACCGTGGCCGCGCTGACCCCCTCGGCGGCACCACCGGCCAGCAGCACTACGCCGCAGACGACACCGAGTAACACTGTGTGTAATGACATGTCACGCAGCGTAAAAGGCGGGCCGTACGCTCCGCGGGTGAACTGCGCAGGTCTGCTGCTGGCCGCCGGCGCCGACCACCGCATGGGGGTCCACAAGGCGCTGGTACGGCACGGCACCGGCACCTCGTGGGTGCACCGGTCGGCGTGGCTGCTCGCCGTCGGCGGCTGCGATCCCGTGCTGGTGGTGCTCGGCGCGGCCGCCGACCAGGCCCGACGGCAGCTGCCACCCGGCGTCGAGGTCGTCGTCGTACCCGACTGGGCGGAGGGCATGGGCACGTCGTTGCGAGCCGGGCTCGCCGCTCTCCCCGCATCGGCCCCGGCCGCCGGCGCGGCGCTGGTGCTGCTGGTGGACCTGCCCGATCTCGTGCCCGCCGTCGTACGCCGGGTGGTCAACCTGGCCGCACCCTCTGCACTGGCGCGGGCGACGTACGGCGACGGTGCCGATGCCCGGCGCGGCCACCCGGTGCT
>JBBSMD010000050.1:0-13906 GCA_038233355.1 Propionibacteriales bacterium | reverse complement strand
GGCCTGAGCCACCTCCAGCGCAGCGAGCACCTCGGTCTCGCTCGCGTCGGGACGCCCGAGGGCGACGTTCTCCCGAGCACTCATGCTGAACAGCGTCGGCTCCTCGAACGCGGTGGACACCGCCGAGCGCAGGCACGGCAGCGTCAGGTCACGGACGTCGACGTCGTCGATGCTGACCCGGCCGGTGGTGACGTCCCACAGCCGGGGCACCAGGTTGGTGAGCACCGTCTTGCCGGACCCGGTGGCCCCGACGACCGCGACCGTCTCGCCCGGGAGCACCTCGAGGTCGACGTCGTGCAGCACGTCGTGCTCGGCGTCGGGGAAGCGGAAGCCGACTCCCTCCAGGCGCAGGTGGCCGCGCGGGTGCTCGAGCACCCGGTCACCGCCGACGACGTTGGGCTTGGTGTCGAACAGCTCGCAGACCCGGTCGGCCGCGGTCATTGCCTCTTGCGCCATGGCGAGGATGACACCGAGCGAGGCGATCGGCCAGACCAGCTGGAGCATGAGGGTGATGAACGCGACCAGCGTGCCCAGGCTCAGCGAGCCGCGCCCGACCGCGAGTGCGCCGAGCAGCAGTACGACGACCAACGCGACGTTGGGCATCACCTCGAGGAAGGTCCAGAACCGGGCGGACAGCCGGACCTTGCCTACGCCGCTGTCGTACAGCCGGCTGGCGTAGGAGTCGAAGCCGTCGTAGGCGTAGCGGGCCCGGCCGAACGACTTGATTGTGCGTACGCCGAGGGCGGCCTCCTCCACCTGGGTGGCGACGTCGCCCTGCTGGTCCTGCACGCGTCGGCTCACCACGACGTACTGCTTCTCGAAGCGCATCGACAGCCACACGATGGGCAGGGCCGCCGCCGCCACGACCAGCCCGAGCGGGAGGTAGAGGTGGATCAGCAGTGCGGTCACCACCACCAGCTGCAGCACGTTGATGATGAGGAACAGCAGCCCGAAGCCGGTGAAGCGGCGGATCGTGGACAGGTCCGTCGTCACCCGGCTGAGCAGCTGGCCGGACTGCCAGCGGGAGTGGAACGCCGCCGGCAGCACGTCGAGGTGGTCGTAGAGGTCCTTGCGGATCGTCGCCTCCACGCCAAGCACCGCACCGGCCTGCAGCCACCGGCGGACCAGGATCAGCCCGGCCTCGAGCACACCGAGTGCGAGTGCGAGCAGCCCGAGAGGCAGCACCGCCGAGCGGTCACCGTCGGCGATCGGGCCGTCGATGACCCGCTGGGTGACGAGCGGGATGGCGAGCGAGGCCGCCACCATGCCGAGCGCGGAGACGAGCATGACGACCAGCAGCCACGCGTACGGGCGCAGGTAGCCGCGCAGGCGCCACAGCGACGTGGTCGGTTGCGCGCGCGCGGGTGGCCGCGCGGAGACACTGCGAGGGGGCATGCGGTTAGGCCCTGACGTCGATGGGGGCGGTAACCGTCAGACTAGGTCATGCCCCTGACAGCTGCTGTCCCGGTTCGGGACCTGTCTCGATGTGTCACCGTGCGACTGCGTCGACGTGGCCGGGTTCACTAGATGGCCCCCTCGCCCCGCAGGCACGCCGGAATGGTCGCGCGCAGGATGCGAGCATCGAGCAACAGACTGAAGCGTCGCACGTACGTGAGGTCGGCTGCCGCCATGGCGAGCACGCTCTCGCTGGCGCTGCGGTCGAGGACCTGCCACAACCCGGTGAGACCTGGCCGCATCCGAGCTCGCGCTTCGCCCACCGCGGGGTAGGGCTCGAGCATGTAGCGCACGACCGGGCGGGGACCGACCAGGCTCATGTCACCGACCAGGACGTTCCAGAGCTGCGGCAGCTCGTCCAGGCTCGAGCGTCGCAGGAATCGCCCCACCGGGGTCACCCTCGGGTCCTCCGGCCGCTTCGTGCAGACCGCGTTCTCGCAGTCGTAGACCTCGGCGAGGTCGATCACGTCCGCTCGACGCACGACCATGGTCCGGAGCTTGGCCATTGTGAAGGTCGCGCCGCCGAGCCCTACCCGTTCCTGTCGGAAGAGCACCGGGCCGGGACTGGTGAGCCGGATGACCAGACCGGCCACCAACAGAATCGGAGCCGAGACAAGGAGGAGAATTCCTGCGCCGATGACGTCGACCGCCCTCTTCGTGACCAGTTGGACGCGATAGGTAGTCGAGCGGGCTCGAACGAATGGAGGAAAGGTGGCTGACGGCGCTTCGTCGGCCAGCAGTGTCACCAGTGGCGACCTCGTGGACATGTGCTCTCCCGCGCGGTGATGCAGTGCTCGCGGGGCGGCAACGTACTGTGATCCATCGCCACTTTCAATACCTCGCTCGCCCCGTCCAGTGCTTGCCTCTGCCACCTTGCGGCTGCTGCTGCCCCACTCGAGTCCGAGGAGGGAGTCGAAAGCCGATGTCCAGTACGTCCGACGTCGGTCCTGACATCGCGCTCGTCGGAGCCGCTCGCAGCGCCACGTCGTTCTTGGCCGCCCACCTCGCGGAGCATCCGGACATCGACGCAGGTGCCTACAAGGAGCCGAACTTCTTCGGCCGAGAGCACGGTCGCGGGCGTGCCTGGTACGACGGGCTCTACGGCCCCCGGCGTACCGATCGAGTCCGACTGGACGCCAGCACCTCCTACACGTCGCCCTTGCAGCCGCAAGCCCTGCCCCGGCTCGCGTCGGCCTCGCCAGGCGCGCTGGTGCTCTACTGCGTTCGAGACCCTCTTCGGCGAGCGGTCTCCCACTACGAGCACAGCCGCCGCTACCTCGAGAACGAGAGGGCACCGACCTTCGGTGCTGCCGTGCGCGACGACTCGGTGTACGCGGGAGCCAGTGACTACGAGCGATGGCTCGACGTGATCACCCGGCACTTCCCGGTGGATCAGATACTCGTGATCCCCTTCCCACTGGTGCTTCAGGAGCCGGAGGCTGTCGCATCGGTCATCTACCGTCGCTACGGACTGCCCGAGGCACCACGCGCATCACCGGCTGCTTCGTTGCACCGTAACGAGACGGTCATTTTCCGTAATGACGCTCTTCGTACGGTTGCGATGCGATTCCGGCGCAGCCGACTTTTCCCGCTGCTCCGTCGGCGGCTGGGCCCCCGAGTCATCCGTCGGGCCCGATCGATGATCACCACCCGGCCCGACCTCGACGAGATGCAGGTCGCGTTGGCCTCGTGTGATCCAGAGCAGCTCAAGGCTCTGCACGCGATGGCGAGGCGGAGCAGTGCCGCGGTGTCTGCAGCCTTGGCTCGGCAGGACGACCGCCTCGCTCTGGGTTGGTCCCGCTCCTGGAAGGTGTGAACTCGTCGGCGGGGCGGCGTCAGGTACGGCTGCGCCACTTCTGCGCCACCCGCAAGAACACGTCGTTGCCGGCGTCCTCCCCGATGCTCACCCGCACGCCGTCACCGGCGAACGGACGCACCATGACACCGGCCTCCTCGCACGCCTTCGCGAAGGCGACGCTGTCGGCGCCGGTCGGCAGCCAGACGAAGTTCGCCTGGCTGTCCGGGACCGACCAGCCCTGCTCACGCAGCTCCCCGACCACGCGGGTGCGCTCGCCCACCAGCGCCTCGACCCGGGCCAGCAGCTCGTCCTCGCGCTCGAGCGAAGCGACCGCGGCGGCTTGCGCGATCGTGCTGACCCCAAACGGCAGCGCGACCGTACGGATCGCGGTGGCCAGCCGCGGCGGTGCGACGGCGTACCCGACCCGCAGGCCGGCGAGGCCGTACGCCTTGGAGAACGTGCGCAGCACCACGACGTTGTGGCGACCGCGCGCCAGCTCGATGCCGTCGACGTCGCTGCCCGGGCCGCGGACGAACTCGCAGTAGGCCTCGTCGAGCACCACGACCACGTGCGGCGGCACCGCGTCGAGCAGCTCGACCAGCTCGGCGCGACCGACGCTCGGCCCGGTCGGGTTGTTGGGCGAACAGACGACGAGCACCTTCGTCGCGTCGGTCACCGCGTCCGCCATCGCGGACAGGTCATGCCGGGCGTCGGGGGTGAGCGGCACCTGCACGCTGGCGGCACCGGTCATCTCGACCGCGATCGGGTACGCCTCGAACGACCGCCACGCGTGGACGACCTCGTCGCCGGCCTCGCACGTGGCCTGCAGCAGGTGGTAGAGCACCGCGACCGAGCCGGTGGCCGCGGCGAGCCGCTCGACCGGTTCGCCGAGCCGATCGACCAGCGCGGCGTACAGCGCAGTGCAGCCCATGTCCGGATAGCGGTTCATCTGCTCGGCCACGGCGGCGGCTGCCTCGACGACGCCGGGCAGCGGAGGGTAGGGGTTCTCGTTGCTCGACAGCTTGTACGTCGGCACGCCCACACGCGGAGCCGGCGGGCGCCCCGGCGTGTAGGTCGGGATGGCCTCGACCGCTGGCCGGACGCGGGGACCGGGCTCGCGGCCGCTCGACGAGGTTCCCCCGTCCGCGGATGCATCGGCGTCGCCGTCCGGGGCAGCCTGCTGCGGTGTCTCGGCGACCGGGTCGGCACGTGGGGTGGCGGCATCGGAGGTGGCGGCATCGGGCATACGCCGCAGGCTAGTGCGCCGCCGCGCGGACCGGCCGATGCGTGTTGCCGTCCCACATGCGGTTCTGCCGGTCCTCGTGCCGCGCGCCTGCCCACCTGCCACCCGGTGCGGCAGCCCACGTACCGCTGGCCCGACCATGGGCCGCCTAGTCTCGCGCCGTGACACGACGACCGGCCCTCGGGTACGCGCTCGTGGTGAGCGCCGCGGTCCTGTTCATCGTCAACGCCGGCGTGAGCCGGGTCGCGATGCGGGCCGGTGTCGACCCGACCACCCTCACCTCGCTGCGCATCACCGGTGCCCTCGCGGTCTTCGTGCTGTGGGCACTGGCCGGCCAGCGTGGCGCGCTTCGGCCGCCCGCGGGACGCCACCTGCTGCTGGTGCTCGCCCTCGGAGCGCTGGGGGTAGCCGCGTTGCAGTGGACGTACTTCATCGCCGTCGACCGGCTGCCGGTGGGGGTGGCGCTGCTGCTCGAGTACACCGCACCGGTGCTCGTTGCCCTGTGGGCCCGCTTCGTTCGGCACGAGCCGGTACGAGACCGGATGTGGATCGCGATCGGCCTGTCGCTGCTCGGCCTCGCGGTGGTCTCGCAAGTGTGGGACGGTCTCACCCTCGACGCCGTCGGCGTGGCCGCCGGCTTCGGCGCCGCGGTGTCGTTCGCGGCGTACTTCCTGCTCGGCGAGTCGGCCGTGAGCGCGCTCTCGCCGCTGCGGGTGATCCTGTGGTCGTTCGCCGCCGCGACCGTGCTGATGAACCTGCTCGCCCCGATCACCCGGCTCACCGACGGCGGGGCCACCACGTCGCTGCTCGGAGCGCTGGCGCACCTCACCGTGCCGGTGTGGGCGCTGTTGGGGTGGATCGTGGTGTTGGGGACGGTGACACCGTTTGCGCTCGAGCTGTACGCCCTGCGCCACCTGCCGGCGACCGTGGTGGTCGTGGTCGCGATGCTCGAGCCGGTCGGCGCACTGGCGCTGGGCTGGGCATGGTTCGGGGAGGCACTCAACGCTCTGCAGCTGCTGGGGTGCGCCGCCGTGGTCGCTGGCATCGTGCTGGCTCAGTCGGCCCGGCAGGCACACCCCGAGCCGATCCCGTTGGGCTGAGGCACCTCACGCGCCCAGGTAGGCGAGCGCGGCGTCGGTGAGGGCGTACGTCGCCGCTCGAGCCTCGGCCGCGCACGCGTACGCTCGCGCGACTATCTCGTCGGGGTCGGCACCCACCGCCGCGGCGTCGGCCGGTGCGTCGTCGAGCCATCGGCGCAAGATGCCCGCGGAGGCCTCGGGGTGGAACTGCCACCCGATCAGCCGATCGAGCGCGAAAGCCTGCACCCCCGCCGCCGACCGGCCGAGCACCCGAGCGCCCGGGGGCGGTACGAACGCATCGAAGTGGTACTGCGGCCACGGCCCACTCGGGCACAGCAGCGGGTCGTCGGAGTCCACCTCGTACCAGCCCAGCTCGGGCTCCGCGGCCGTGGTCACGACACCGCCGAACGCGTGCGCGGCCAGCTGGGCGCCGTAGCAGATGCCGATCACCGGGACGCCGTCGTCGCGGGCGTCGCGCACCAGCCGCGACTCGGCCTCGACCACCTCGGCCGATCCCTGCTCGCGTACCGAACGCGCCGAGCCCAGCAGCAACAACAGGTCGGGTCGGTCGAGCCGGTCGTAGGGCACCAGCGCGTCTCGGTCGAGCGAGGACAGCATCGCGCCCCGCTCGACCAGACGCGCACCGACGTAGCCGGGGTCGGCGTCGTGCAGGCCGCTGTCCCCGACGACTCTCACGCGCACGGGCGTCATGGTGGCAGGCGACTCGCTGGGTGGCTGTGGTGCCTGCCCTCGTTGGTCCGGGGTGGCCCCGGTCCAATAGGTAGGCACCGGGGCCGCCCCGGACCAATCCGGGGCGGAGCCAGCCGGCCGCTCAGGGGAGGCGGACCTCTCCGCCGGCGAGGACGGGCAGGTCGCGACCGGCCACGATGTCGAGCGGGTTGGTCAGGCACCGAACCGAGCCGCCCCCCTTGTGGAACTCCGACAGGTCCAGCACCACCACGTCGAACCCCCATTCGGTCAGCCGCGCACGCACCCTCGGCGGACAGGCCGGCATCACGACCGTACGGCCGACCACCACCGAGTTGGCGCAGAAGGTCAGCGCCTCGGCCTCGTCGAGCACCAGCGGCTCGGGTACCAGGGCGAGCGCCGCCGAGGCCGACGCCTGGTCAAACGCCGACGGCGCCACCAGGGCCCGGGTCGAGTCGAGCGGGCAGAAGGCGAGGTCGAGGTGGTACATGGCGGGGTGCACCAGGCGCAGGCCCCGCACCCGAACGCCGAGCTCCGTCGCGAGCGCCTTGAGACCCAGCTCGTCGGTGCGCGGTCCGTACCCGACCACGAGCCCGTCGCCGTACGGGAACGCGTCGCCGGCCTCGAAGTGTGCGCCGATCCCGTCGCGGCCGACCCAGGAGGGGCGCCGACCCGACGCGGCAAACCATGGCGCCGCACTGGCCTGCTCCATGCGCCGCTGCGCGAAGCGCATGTGCGACAGCACGACCCGGTCCACGTCGCCCACGCGCACCGCGAGCCCGAGGTTCATCGCGTACACCATGTCGGGGGCGTCGGCGCGCTGCGGGAGCACGTCCACTCCAGCGCCGAGGGCCGTCAACGTCGATCGCAGCGTCTCCCACTGAGCGCGGGCCCGGTGCGGCGCTGGCTGATCGGCGGGATCCATGAACGGGTTGATGCGGTACGCCACCGCGAAGTGGTCGGGGGAGACCATCGCGTACCGGTCGCCCCACTGCAACAGCTGTCCCATCGGAGCTCTCCTGTCGGGATGTCGGGTTGTCCGACAACTGTACGCCCAGCGCCGGCGTCTGCCTACTGCCGGTGGGATAGGGCAGGCTGGGCGGTGACCGACCGAGCCTTGCGACGGGAGTCACGTGTACGAGACCCTCGCGTTGGAGCGTGCCTCGACCGTCGAGCGGGTCGCCGAGGCCCTACGGCGTGGACTCTTCGCGGGTGACCTGGGCCCGGGCACCCCCCTGCGCGAAGTCGCGCTCGCGCAGAGCCTCGGGGTCGCGCGCAGCACGGTGCGCGAAGCGCTTCAGGTGCTGACCGGGGAGGGGCTGCTCACCCGTGTCCCGCACAAGGGCGTCGTCGTGACCACGCACGACCCGGACGCCGTACACGACGTCGTGCACGCGCGTACGGTCCTCGAGGCAGCCGGGGTGCGGAGCTGGTGCGACGCCTCCGCAGGCGACCGGCAGGCCGTACGGGACGCCGTCGGGGGGTACGAGTCGCTGGCCGGGCGCAGCGGCACCCCCGAGGCGCCGACCGCCCAGGAGGTCGCCGAGGCGCACCTCGCAGTGCACGTGAGCCTGGTCGGGCTGACCGGCAGCGCCCGCCTGGTCGCGGTGGCCGAGTCGCTCGCGGCGGAGATCCGGTTGGCGTTGGCCCACGTCGACCGTCTGCGCGACGACCTGGCGGCACAGGTGGCTGCGCACCGCGACCTGCTCGTACGGCTCGAGAACGGCGACGTCGATGGTGTGGCTGCCGCGCTGGCGAGCCACCTCGCCAGTGGCGAGAGGTCGATCCGCGAGGCGCTCGCGGGCTGACGCGTCGCCTTGAGGCGCGTGAACAGGTGGCGCCACTGGCGCGGGGTCTTGTCCGCGCGTACCGGGTGCTGGTGCAGGGACGCCCGGGCGGCGGCGCCACTCATCCGGGCGTACGGCGCCACTTCCAATGGATTCAGGACGCTTACCATGTCAAGCGTGCCGAAGGTCCTCACCGCCGTCGTGGTCAACGCCATCGCGCTCGCCGTCGCGGCCTGGCTCTTCGTCGGCATCCGCGTCGGCGGGCAAGACACCAGCGACCAGCTGGTGACACTGCTGCTCGTCGCTGTCGTCTTCGGCGTCGTCAACGCGGTGGTGGCGCCGGTGCTCAAGCTGCTGGCTCTGCCGTTCATCGTGCTGACACTCGGGCTGCTGCTGTGGGTCATCAACGCCGCGATGCTGGTGCTCACCGCGTCGCTGTCCGACGCCTTCGGCATCCGCTTCGCCGTCGACTCGTTCCTCACCGCCCTGGGTGGCGCCCTCGTCGTCTCGGTGGTCAGCTGGATGCTCGAGCTCGTCCTCGGCGACTGATCGCGACCCCGACACGTTGTCACGTGGCGATGCCAGGACGTCGCCACGCGGTCACAGCTCGGTGATGCCAACGGGTGACTCACCCGGTCCTGGCACGCTGGGGGTATGCGCATCTTGGTGGTCGACGACGACCGAGCGGTCCGTGACTCGCTGCGCCGCTCGCTGCAGTTCAACGGGTACGAGGTGCAGACGGCCGGTGACGGGGCCGAGGCGCTGGCGCGCGTACCGCAAGCCGCCCCCGACGCCATCGTGATGGACGTGATGATGCCCAGGCTCGACGGCCTGGAGGCGACCCGCGCCCTGCGTGCGGCCGGCAACGACGTCCCGATCCTCGTGCTCACCGCGCGCGACTCGGTCGGCGATCGGGTCGACGGCCTCGACGCGGGCGCCGACGACTACCTGACCAAGCCGTTCGCGCTCGAGGAGCTGCTGGCCCGGCTGCGCGCGCTGCTGCGCCGGGCGTCCCGGTCCGCGGACGACGCCGAGGAGGCGCCGCTGGTGTTCGCCGACCTCAGCCTCGACACCGGCACCCGCGAGGTGCTGCGGGCCGGCCGGGCGGTATCGCTCACCCGGACCGAGTTCGCCCTGCTCGAGCTGTTCCTGCGCCGGCCCCGCCGCGTGCTCGAACGCTCGTTCATCCTCGAGGAGGTGTGGGGTTTCGACTTCCCCACGACCGCCAACTCCCTCGAGGTCTACGTGGGCTACGTACGCCGCAAGCTCGAGGCCGAGGGCGAGCCGCGGCTCCTGCACACCGTGCGGGGCGTGGGCTACGTGCTCCGCGAGAACGCCCCGTGACCCACCCCTGGCGCACCCGCCGGTGGCTGTCTGAGCGGCTCTCCCTCGCCCAGCGCGTCACCCTGCTCACCTCGGCCGCGGTCGGGCTGACCGTCGCGGTGGTGGCACTGGCGGTCTACCTCCAGCTGCGCAGCCAGCTCCAGCACTCCCTCGACGACTCGCTGGAGCAGCGCGCCCGATCGGCCGCCGAGAGCGGGCTCGCCACGATCGGCACCCTGGGAGGCATCCCACCCTCGGCGTTCGCCGCCGCCGACGTCCGCATCGCGGTGGTACGCGGCAGCCTGGTCACACCCCAGTCCGCAGCCGGATACGTCGGCAGACCGGAGATCGACGTCGCGTACGGACGGAGCCCGGAGTCGATGCGCACGGTGGATGCCGCGAACGGGTCGTTCCGCGTCGTCGCCGTGCCGGCCGGACCGCAGAGCGCCCTGGTGCTCGCCCAGTCGATGACGCCCACCGAGCAGGTGCTGGAGCGGCTCGGCCTGGTGTTGTGGGCGATCGGCCTGGCCGGCGTACTGGTCGCGGGGGTGTCGGGCTGGGCGGTGGCCGACAACGGCCTACGCCCGGTGCGCCAATTGACCGCCGCCGCCGAACGGGTCTCGCGCACCCAGCAGCTGCGCCCGATCGCGGTCAGCGGTGATGACGAGCTGGCCCGCTTGACCGTCGCGTTCAACTCGATGCTGATGTCGCTGGATGCCTCCCGGACCCGGCAGCAGCAGCTGGTCGTCGACGCCGGGCACGAGCTGCGTACGCCGCTCACCAGCCTGCGCACCAACATCGAGCTGCTCAGCCAGGCCGACACCGCCGGCGGACTCGAGCCGCAGGCACGCGCCGAGCTGCTCGCCGACGTGCGGGCTCAGCTGTCGGAGCTGACCACGCTGGTCGGTGACCTCGTGCAGCTCGCTCGCGACGAGCCCCTGCGCAGCGACCCGATGCCGCTCGACTTCGCCGACGTCGTCCGCGCCGGTGTCGAGCGGGTACGCCGACGCGCCCCCGGCGTGCGCTTCGTCGACAAGCTCGAGCCGTGGCTGGTGCACGGCGAGGCGCCGATGCTCGAGCGTGCGGTCACCAACCTGCTCGACAACGCGGCCAAGTGGAGCCCGCCCGACGGCACCATCGAGGTGCGGCTGCGCGGCGGCCAGCTGACCGTTGCCGACGAGGGGCCGGGCATCGCCGAGCGGGACCGGCCGCACGTGTTCGAGCGCTTCTACCGCTCGCGGGAGGCTCGTACCCTGCCCGGCTCGGGACTGGGACTGGCGATCGTGGCACAGACCGCCCAGCGCCACGGCGGCGTCGTGGACGTCTCGAGCTCGCCCTCGGGCGGTGCCCTGCTGTCGCTGCGGCTGCCCGGTGAAGCGGTACGCCGGTGAGCGCCGACTTCTTGACTTCCGCTCGACGTGATCTCAGCGAGCGCTCAGCCGGCCGGGAGAGGCTGCGAGCATGAGCGATGCACCGAACGAACCGCGCGACCCGTACGACCCCACCGACCCGTGGCGTACGGCGCCGCCCACCGGCGGCCAGCACCCGCCGGACTCCGGCTCGTACGACGACACCCTCCCGATCGACCAACTGCATCGGACCGCTCAGCCCGTAGGTGCCGCGGCGCCCGGTGACGCGCCCACAGCCACCAGCGCGCGCGCACGCCCGACCCGCTGGCGTACGGCGGTGCCGGCCGCAGTGCTGGCCGGGGTGCTCGGTGGACTCGGCGGTGCCGCCGGGTACGACGCGCTGAACGGACCGGACGCGACCGTGGCGTCGTCGGACAGCGCGCTCACCCGCGCCGTGGTGTCGGCCAACGACGTGAGCAACCCGACCACCGACTCGGTCGAGGGTGTGGCTGCCCTGGTGCTGCCGTCGGTGGTGCAGATCAACGTCGGCACACCGACCGGCGGCGGATCCGGGTCGGGGATCATCCTCAGCCCGGACGGTCAGGTCCTGACCAACAACCACGTCGTCGAGCTCGCCGCCGAGGGCGGCTCCATCACTGTCGCCTTCGCCGACGGGACGACCGCGACGGCACGCATCGTCGGTCGCGACCCGCTGACCGACCTGGCGGTCATCCAGACCGAGGGCGTCTCCGGGCTGACCCCGGCGACGCTCGGTGCCAGTGGTGACCTGCAGGTCGGCCAGGAGGTTGTCGCCATCGGCTCGCCCTTCGGGCTGGAGAGCACGGTCACGTCCGGCATCGTCAGTGCGGTCAACCGGCCGGTGACGTCGGGCCCGGACGCCCCCGGTGAGGAGTCGGTCTTCCCGGGCATCCAGACCGACGCGGCGATCAACCCGGGCAACTCCGGTGGTCCGCTCGTCAACGACGAAGGGCAGGTGGTGGGCATCAACTCCGCCATCCGGACCGGCAGCACCGGCTCCAACGGCTCGATCGGACTCGGCTTCGCCATCCCGGTTGACTTGGCCCGTTCGATCGCTACCCAGCTGGCCGAGGGCAAGCCCGCGACGCATGCCCGCCTCGGCGTGAAGGTGAGCAACGTGACCGCCGCCGACCGAATCACCGGGCTGGGCGCCAAGGTGGGTGGCGTGACCCCCGGCTCGGCCGCCGACGACGGTGGACTGCGCGACGGTGACGTGATCACCGCGATCAGCTCGCAACGGGTGACCTCGGCCGACTCGCTGGTGGCCGCGGTACGCGGCTACCGGCCCGGCGACCGGGTCAACCTGACGGTCAAGCGAGGTGGCGAGGAGCGCGAGGTCACCGTGACGCTCGGCAGCGACGAGGGCGCCCCCGCGTCCTGACACCGGTCGCGGCCGGCGCCCGTCCGACGTGGGACCAGGTGGGTTTGCGCCACCCGAAACCCCCACCACGCCACGTCAGAGCACCCGGTCGCGGCCGATCAGGTCCAGCACCAGGCGGCGGAGCAGGTCGTACCCGTGCTGGGTGAGGATCGACTCCGCGTGGAACTGCACGCCGGCGTACGTCGGCCCGACGATCAGGTGCACGTCCCCGCTGCTCGGCTCGGCCTCCACGCGTACGCCAGCGGGCAGCCCGCCTGCAGGAGCCCGCGCGACGAAGGTGTTGTAGAAGCCGACCAGCTCGTCGGCGCCGAGCACGTCGAGCCGGCTCTGGGTGCCCTGGAAGACGATGTCCTTGTACGCCAGGTCGCACCCGATCAGGTCGGCGAGCACCTGGTGTCCGAGGCACACCGCCAGGAACGGGCGACCGGAGCCGAGCAGCTGGCCCACCGCCGCACGGAACGTCGCGATCTTGGGGTCACCGCGCTCGCGCGGGTCGCCCGGTCCGGGGCCGACGATCACCAGGTCGTCGCCGTCAAGTGCGCCAGGCGCCCAGTCGGTGTGGCGGACGACCCGAGACCTCATCCCGAGCACGCCGAGCACGTGCCGCAGCATGTTCACGAACGCGTCCTCGCCGTCGAGGATCACCGCGCTGCGTCCGGCCAGCTCCGGGACCGGCCGCACCTCGGACTGGTCGGTGAGCCAGAACGGGGACAGCCGCTGGTTGCGCTGACCCAGCGCGATCAATACGTCCTCGTCCCGGTCGAGGTCGACCGCGTCATCGGTCGGGAGGGCCGGCGCGTCGACGAGCCCGAAGGCGGTGAGGACCCCGGCGGCCTTGGCGTGGGTCTCGGCCGTCTCGTATCCCGGGTCGGAGTCGCGTACGAGGGTCGCGCCGGCGGTGACGGAGAGCCGCCCGTCGAGTGCGACGTCGGCGGTGCGGATCAGGATGGGCGCGTCCAGCAGCGGCGCGCCGTCGGCCTCGCGGCCCAGCAGAGCCAGCACCGCGCCGTAGTAGCCGCGACCGCGGCCCTCGTAGCGGGCGATCAGCCGGCACGCGTTCTGCACCGGACTCCCGGTCACCGTGGCGGCAAACATCGAGTCACGCAGCACTGAGCGCGGGTCTGCCGTGGTGCGCCCGGCCAGCAGGTACTCGGTGTGCACGAGGTGCGTCATCGACTTGAGGTACGGCCCGAGCACCAGCCCCCCTTCGGAGCAGATGTCGCACATCATCTTCAGCTCCTCGTCGACCACCATGAAGAGCTCGTAGATTTCCTTCTCGTCGGCCAGGAAACGCAGCAGGGCGGCCTTGCGCTCGGCCCGTGTGGCCAGGCCCCGGAGGCGGAAGGTGCCGCTGATCGGGTTCATCCGCACGTGCCCCGCCTCGATGCTGACGTGGCGCTCGGGGCTGGCCCCGATCAGGTAACGGTCACCGGTGAAGACACAGAACGTCCAGTACGCTCCGCGCTCACGCTCCAGCAGCCGGCGCAGCACCGACAGCGCGGCCGCGGCGTCCCAGTCGTCGATGCGGGCGCTCCACCGCCGTCCGATCACCAGGTTGGCCCCCTCACCGCGACCGATCTCGTCGCGCAGGATCGCCTCGACCACCTTGGCGTAGGACTCGTCGTCGGTGTCGAAGCCACCCGGGTCGGCGGCGCTGACCGGCCGGTCCGGCAGCTCGGCCAGCGCGTCGGTCAACGGCACCTGCCGCTCGTGCTCGACGGTCAGCACGCTCAACGGGGTGCCG
>JBBSMD010000049.1:0-14533 GCA_038233355.1 Propionibacteriales bacterium | reverse complement strand
GGGGGCGACGGTCATCGTCGACACCCACGACTTCACCGCCCGCAACCTGGTCAAGGCCGGTTACGCGAGCAACCCGCTCGACGACGACAGCCTGCAGCGGTTCACCGTGCATCCCGTCGACCTCACCGCGTTGACGGTCGAGGCGGTGAAGCGCTTCGGCCTGTCCCGCAAGGAGGCGTCCCGGGCGAAGAACATGTTCGCGCTCGGGCTCGTGAGCTGGATGTACGGCCGGCCCGTGCAGACCACTCTCGACTTCCTCACCCAGCGTTTCGCCGGCAAGCCGGCCATCCGCGACGCCAACGTCACCGCCTTCACCACCGGCTGGAACTTCGGTGAGACCACGGAGGCGTTCGCCGTCTCGTACGAGGTGAAGCCGGCCAGCGACGTGGCGCCCGGCCGTTACCGCAACATCACCGGCAACCTGGCGCTGTCCTACGGGCTCGTCGCGGCCGGCCAGCGCAGCGGGCTGCCGGTGTTCCTCGGCTCCTACCCCATCACCCCGGCGTCGGACGTGCTGCACGAGCTCAGCCGGCACAAGCGCTTCGACGTCACCACCTTCCAGGCCGAGGACGAGATCGCTGGCATCGGCGCGGCGCTGGGTGCGGCGTTCGGAGGTGCCCTGGGCGTCACCACCACCTCCGGTCCCGGCGTCGCGCTCAAGGCGGAGACCATCGGCCTCGGCGTGATGCTCGAGCTGCCGTTGCTCGTCATCGACATCCAGCGTGGCGGCCCGTCGACCGGCCTGCCGACCAAGACCGAGCAGGCCGACCTGCTGCAGGTGATGTTCGGCCGCAACGGTGAGGCGCCGGTGCCGGTGGTCGCCCCACGGTCGCCGACCGATTGCTTCGACGCCGCCCTCGAGGCCGCGCGCATCGCGGTCGCGTACCGCACCCCGGTGGTGCTGCTCTCCGACGGCTACCTCGCCAACGGCTCGGAGCCCTGGCGGCTGCCCGAGCTCGACGAGCTGCCCGTGATCGACCCGGCGTTCGCCACCGGCCCCAACGCCCTGGCCGCTGACGGCAGCGAGGTGTTCCGTCCGTACGCCCGCGACGGCGACACGCTGGCTAGGCCCTGGGCGGTGCCCGGCACGCCGGGGCTCGAGCACCGCGTCGGCGGCATCGAGAAGGCCGACGTCACCGGTGACATCTCCTACGACCCGGCCAACCACGAGCTGATGGTGCGCACCCGACAGGCCAAGGTCGACGCGGTCGCCGCGTCGATCCCACCGCTGGAGGTCGACGACCCCGGCGAAGCGGCGCGCATCCTGGTGCTCGGCTGGGGGTCGACGTACGGGCCGATCGGTGCCGGCGTACGGCGGGTCCGTCGCGACGGGCTCGACGTCGCCCAGGTGCACCTGCGCCACCTCAACCCGTTCCCGCGCGACCTCGGTGAGGTGCTGCGCCGCTACGAGCACGTGCTGATACCGGAGATGAACCTCGGCTATGGCTTCGGCGGCCAGCTGGCCATGCTCCTGCGCGCCAAGTACCTGGTCGACGCCGTCGGCTTCGCCAAGGTGCAGGGCAAGCCGTTCGGCGCCGCCGAGATGGCCGACGCCATCCGCTCCGTCGCCGGTCTCGCCCCCAAGCACACCGAGTCGACGGGGCCGGACGAGCACGAGCCGCAGGCACGATCGGCCCCCCTCGTGCGGGAGGTGCTGTCATGACCCAGGTCGACCTGCCGACCCCGGCACAGGCGTCGCACGGGCTCGCTGGCGTACCCACCGGTGACCAGGCGCAGACCCGCAAGGACTTCACCTCCGACCAAGAGGTGCGCTGGTGCCCCGGCTGCGGCGACTACGCGGTGCTCGCGGCCGTCCAGGGTTTCCTGCCCGAGCTGGGCCTGCGACGCGAGAACATCGTGTTCGTCTCGGGCATCGGGTGCTCGTCGCGCTTCCCGTACTACCTCGACACCTACGGCATGCACTCGATCCATGGTCGCGCACCGGCCATCGCGACCGGGCTCGCGACCACCCGTGCCGACCTGTCGGTGTGGGTCGTGACCGGTGACGGGGACGCGCTCTCGATCGGCGGCAACCACCTCATCCACGCGATGCGCCGCAACGTCAACCTGACGATCCTGCTCTTCAACAACCGCATCTACGGGCTGACCAAGGGCCAGTACTCCCCCACCTCGGAGACCGGCAAGGTCACCAAGTCGACACCGATGGGGTCGCTCGAGACGCCGTTCAACCCGGTCTCGCTCGCGTTGGGCGCCGAGGCGTCGTTCGTGGCCCGCACCATCGACTCCGACCGCAAGCACCTCACCGGCGTGCTGCGGGCGGCCGCGGCGCACCGCGGCACCGCCCTGGTGGAGATCTACCAGAACTGCCCGATCTTCAACGACCACGCCTTCGACTCGATCAAGGACGTCCAGACCCGCGACCGTGCGGTCATCCCGCTCGAGCACGGAGCACCGGTACGCTTCGGCTCCGACCTCGAGCACGGGCTGGTCCGCGACCAGGCCACCGGCGCCCTGCGGGTGGTCGACGTGAGCGACGTCGGTGAGGACGCCCTGCTGGTGCACGACGCGCACGCCGCCGACCCCACGCAGGCGTTCGCGCTGTCCCGGCTGACCGACCCCGGCCGCGAGCTGCACCGGGCCCCGGTCGGCATCTTCCGCCAGGTCGAGCGGCCCACGTACGACGACCTGGCCCGCCAGCAGGTGCGCACCGCCCGCCAGGAGCAAGGCGCCGGCGACCTGGAGCGACTGCTGGCCGGCAACGACTGCTGGACGGTCTGACGCCGTTGCCGGACCAGGACCAGCGGCGCGGCTTTTGGTACGGCTTCGCCGCCTACGTCACCTGGGGACTGTTCCCCGTCTACTGGCCGCTGCTGCGACCCGCCACGGCCACCGAGATCCTGGCACTGCGGATCGTGTGGTCGCTGGTCGTCATCTCGGTGCTGATGGGTGCCATGCACCGCTGGTCGGCGCTGCGGCCGATCCTGCGCGACCGGCGCCGCCTGCGGTTGATCGCCGTCGGTGCGGTCACGATCGCGATCAACTGGGGCACCTACATCTACGGGGTCAACTCCGGCCGGGTGGTCGAGACCTCCCTCGGCTACTTCATCAACCCGCTCGTGCTGGTCGCGATGGGGGTGCTGCTGCTCGGGGAGCGGCTGCGCTCGATGCAGTGGGCTGCGCTTGGCCTCGCCACGATCGCCGTTATCGGTCTCACCCTCGACTACGGCCACCCGCCATGGATCGCGCTGACGCTCGCGTTCAGCTTCGGTACGTACGGGTTGATGAAGAAGCGGGCCGCGGTGGGGGCGCGCGAGGGGCTCGCGATCGAGACCGCCCTGCTCACTCCGTTCGCGCTCGGCTGGCTGATCTGGCTGCAGGCGGACGGCCAAGGCGTGTTCGGGCACGCCGGTCCGCTCAACGCCGTACTGCTGGCGGGCACCGGCCTGGTGACGACCATCCCGCTGCTGCTGTTCGGCGGCGCCGCGACACGGGTGTCGATGACCACGATCGGCATGCTGCAGTACATCGCGCCGGTGATGCAGTTCGTGCTGGGGGTGGTCGTCTTCGGCGAGCACATGTCGACCGCGCGCTGGCTCGGGTTCGGGCTGGTCTGGCTGGCGTTGGCGTTCTTCACCGGCGAGTCGCTGCTGCACCGGCGACGCCGGCTCGACGCGGTCGAGCTGGTCGAGCCCGCCGGGGTGTGAGCTCGGTTTGCGGGGCGGTGTCCTGGCGGGGCCGGCGCGCTCCGGTTACCACGTTAACGTGGTAACCGGTCGCTTCCCATGGCGCGTACACCATGGGAAGCGACCGAAAACCATGGGAAGCTGGCCAGTCGATGTCGGCCGTACCCGCACGTTCGTCAAGGGCGGCGACGTCAGCCGGTGCGCGTGACCACCAGGTCGCACAGGCCGTCGAGGGCCCGCTTGGCGGGCCCGTCGGGCACCGGGTCGAGCAGGGCCCGGGCGAGGTCGGCGCGCTCGCGGACGAAGTCGCGGGCCTCCGCCAGCGCCGGGTGCTCGGCCAGGGCGGCGAGCACCCGGCCCAGTGCGTCGTCGTCGGACAGGTCGGCAGCGAGCAGGTCGAGCAGCGCGGGGGTCGCCGGGTCGGCCGAGCGACGCACCAGGAGCAGCGGCAGGGTGGCGACCCCCTCGCGCAGGTCGGTGCCCGGGGTCTTGCCCAGCGCGGCGGAGTCGCTGGTCACGTCGATCACGTCGTCGGAGAGCTGGAAGGCGACACCGATCTGCTCACCGAAGGCCGCGACCGCGTCCCGCTGGTCTCGAGGCGCACCGGCCAGCCAGGCACCGAACAACGCCGACGTCGCGATGAGCGACCCGGTCTTGTCGGCCACCACCTGCAGGTAGTGCTGCAGCGGGTCTTCGCCGGCGCCCGGGCCTTGGGTCTCGGCGATCTGGCCTTCGACGAGCCGGGAGAAGGTCTGCGCCTGCAGCCGCACCGCCTCCGGGCCGAGGTGCGAGACCACCTCGCTGGCCCGGGCGAACAGGTAGTCGCCGGTCAAGATGGCGACGCTGTTGTCGTAGCGGGCGTTGGCGCTGGGAGCGCCGCGCCGGAGCGCGGCCTCGTCCATCACGTCGTCGTGGTAAAGCGTCGCCAGGTGTGTTAGCTCGACCACCAGGGCAGCGGGCACCACGCCATCGGCGTCGGCGTCGCCCAGCTCGGCGGCCAGCAGCACCAGCAGCGGTCGGAAGCGCTTGCCACCGGCCTCGAGCAGGTGCCGGGCGGCCTGCGCCACTAACGCCGACCCGCTGCCCACCGACCGGGCCAGACCGGCCTCGACCTCGTCGAGCCGGTCGCGTACGCGACGCTCGAGCTCGCTGTCGCCGGCACTCGTGCTCAGCACCATCCCGGTGTCGTACTCGGTGGACACGTGCGCCCCTTCGGTCGGCGGCCGTCCGCGGCTCAGCGGACGAACGCGCCGAGCTGCTGGGTCAGGTCGAGCAGCGGACCCGGGACGATACCGAGCAGCACCGTCATCACCACCGCCACCGCGATCACGGCCGAGGTCATCGGGCTGGACCGAGCCACCGACGGACCGGCACCGACCGGATCGGAGAAGAACATCACCACGATGACGCGTACGTAGAAGAAGGCTGCGATGGCGCTGGCGAGCACCCCCACCACCACCAAGGGCCAGGCCCCGCCCGACCACGCCGCCGAGAAGACCGTCCACTTGCCGATGAAACCGCTGGTCAGCGGGATGCCGGCGAAGGCGAGCAGGAAGAAGGCCATGACCCCGGCGAGCACCGGCGAGTGCCGCCCCAGCCCGGCCCAGCGAGCCAGCGCGGTGGTCTCGCCGCCGGCGTCGCGCACCATCATCACGACCGCGAAGGCACCGATGGTGGAAAAGCCGTAGGCGGTGAGGTAGAACAGCACGCTGGCCAGGCTGGTAAAGCCGAGCCCGTTGGCGCCCCCGCCGAAGACACCGGCGAAGCCGACGAGGATGAAGCCGGCGTGCGCGATCGAGGAGTACGCCAGCATCCGCTTGACGTCGCTCTGGGTGATGGCGAGCACCGACCCGACCAGCATGGTGATGATCGCGACGCCCCACACCATCGGCTGCCAGTCCCACCGGGCGGATCCGAGGCCGGCGTAGAAGACCCGCAGCAGCGCCCCGAAGGCTGCGATCTTGGTGCACGCCGCCATGAACGCGGTGATCGAGGTCGGTGCCCCCTGGTAGACGTCGGGGGTCCAGGCGTGAAAGGGGGCGGCGGCGACCTTGAACAGCAGCCCCACCGCGACGAGCGCCATGCCCCCGAGGAGCAGGCCCTGGCCGTCGAGGCGTTCGCGGACGGCCTCGTCGAGAGCGGCCATCGTGAACGACCCGGCAAAGCCGTACAGCAGCGCGATCCCGTAGAGGAAGAAGGCGGAGGAGAAGGCGCCGAGCAGGAAGTACTTGACCGCCGCCTCCTGGCTGAGCAGGCGCCGGCGCCGGGCGAGCCCGCACAGCAGGTAGAGCGGCAGGCTGAGCACCTCCAGGGCCACGAACATCATCAGCAGGTCGTTGCTCGCCGGGAACAGCAGCATGCCGCCGATGGCGAACGTCATGAGCGGGAACACCTCGGTGTGCTCGAGCCCCTGCGTCGACGCCTCCCGCTCCGCGTCGGTGCCGGGCAGGGCCGCGGCCTGGCCGGCGAACGCCGTCACCCCGCCCTCGAGGCCACGCTCGGCCACCAGCAACAAGGAGATGATCGACAGGACGAGCAACACGCCCCAGGTGAACACGCTGGGTCCGTCGATCGCGAGGCTGCCTTGCGCGGCGGTGGCGCCGTACGCGACGCCGCCGCCGATGCTGACCAGCCCGACGCCCACGTAGATCGTCGCGGCCAGGGCCGCCAGCAGACCGGCCAGGGTAAGGGTCAGCTGCACCGGGTAGCGCACCCGACGCGGGCCGAACGCCTCGACGAGCACGCCGAGCAGCGCGACGGCGAAGACGATGAGCACGGGGAGGAGCTGGGAGTACTCCAGGCTCGGTGAGGTGAACGTCGACGTCACGGGACCTCCTCGGCGGTGGTGACCGGGACGTCGGGCACCGGGTCGCTGACACCGACCTGCTCATAGACGGTCGCGACGGCCGGGTTGATGACGTCCAGCATGGGCTGGGGGTAGAAGCCGAGGCCGACGATGAGGAGGAAGACCGGTGCCAGCGCGAGCACCTCGAAAGCGCGCAGGTCCCGGATGCGCTCGTTGTCGGCGCGCAACGGCCCGGTCATCGTGCGCTGGTACATCAACAAGATGTAGAGCGCGGCGAGGACGATGCCCAAGGTGGCCAGCACCGCCGCGGTGACCGAGGTGGTGAAGGTCCCCGCGAGCACGAGGAACTCGCTGACGAACGGGGACAGCCCGGGCAGGGAAAGGCTCGACAGGCCGGCGACCAGCAACAGGCCGGCCAGCACCGGCGCCACCTTCTGCACCCCGCCGAAGTCGCTGATGAACGGCGACCCGTGCCGCGCGACCAGGAAGCCGGTCAGCAGGAACAGCGCCGCGGTGGAGAGCCCGTGGTTGAACATGTAGAAGGTCGACCCGGAGCCGGACTGGGTGGTGAAGGCGAAGATGCCGAGCACGATGAAGCCGAAGTGGGAGACCGAGGTGTAGGCGACGAGCCGGCGGATGTCGTCCTGGCCGACCGCGAGCAGCGCACCGTAGAGCACCGAGAACACCGCCAGCGCGATGACCACCGGCGACGCCCACTGTGACGCCTCGGGGAACAGCTGCAGGCAGAACCGGATCATGCCGAAGGTGCCGACCTTGTCGAGCACGCTGACCAGCAGCACCGACGTGCCCGGGGTGGCCTGCGCGGCGGCGTCGGGCAGCCAGGTGTGCACCGGCCACATCGGCGCCTTGATCGCGAAGGCGACAAAGAAGCCGAGGAAGAGCAGGCGGCCGGTCCACTCCTGCATCGGCAGCTCGCGCAAGGTGGTGAGCAGGTACGACGGGTCTCCCGCCCGCGCCGACACGACGTACAGACCGATCACCGAGGCCAGCATGAGCAAGCCACCGAACAGCGAGAACAGCAAGAACTTGACCGCGGCGTAGGAGCGGCGGGGGCCGCCGAACCCGCCGATCAGGAAGTAGACCGGAATCAGCGTCGCCTCGAACAACACGTAGAACAAGAAGACGTCGGTGGCGGCGAACACGCCGATCGCGAGCCCCTCGAGGGCCAGCATCCACGCGACGTAGGCGTTGACGCTCCAGCGGCCCTCGTGCCCGTCGCGCCACGAGGCGAGCAGCACCACCGGGGACAGGATCGTGGTCAGCAGGATCAGGGTCAGGCCGATGCCGTCGACCCCGAGCGAGTAGGTGGCCCCGATCGCGGAGATCCACTCGTACTGCTCGACGAGCTGGAACCCTCCCTCGCCGACCTCGAAGCGGGTCAGCATGATCAGCGCGAGCACCAAGGTGAGGAGGGCGACGCCGAAGCCGACGAGCTTGGCCGCCTCCGCCCCGGTACGGCGCGGCAGCACCGCGAGCAGCACGGCACCCGCCAGGGGCAGCGCGCCGAGCACGGTCAGCCAGGGGAAGCTCACTGCGGACACCAGCCTCGGGAGGGACACGAGATCATGTGAGGGTCACCGCCAGCAAGGACAGGACGACCAGGAGCGCGCCGGCCAGCATCGCCAACGCGTACGAGCGCACGTACCCGGTCTGGGTACGCCGGGCCTGACCGGACGTGCCGCTCACCAGCGCGGCGAGGCCGGTGACCGAGCCGTCGATGCCGCGATCGTCCACCTGGACCAGCGAGCGGGTGAGGCGCTGGCCCGGCCGCATGAAGACCGTCTCGTTGAGCGCGTCGCCGTAGAGGTCACGGCGTGCGGCCCGGGTAACCGGGGAGACCCGTGCGCGGGGAACGCGCTCGACCGGCCGCGCACCGAACAGCGCCCAGGCCACGCCGACCCCGGCGATCACCACGACGGTGACGGCCACCGTCATCAGCCAGGCCGGGAACCCGAAGGCGTGCTCGGGCTCGGGACCGGTGAGAGGTTCGAGCCAGTCGACGATCCAGCCGCCCAGGATCAGCACGCCTCCGACCACCGACAGGGCCGCGAGCACCACCAACGGCCCGGTCATGGACAACGGCGACTCGTGCGGCTTCACGCCGTCCTCCCAGCGGCGCTGGGAGAAGAACGTCATGAGCATCAGTCGGGTCATGTAGAAGGCGGTGATGCCGGCCCCCAGGAGCGCGCCCAGGCCGACCACGATGTTGTCGGCGAACGCGGCCTCGATGATGCGGTCCTTGGACCAGAAGCCGGAGAACCCCGGGAAGCCGATGATCGCCAGGTAGCCCATCGCGAAGGTAGCGAAGGTGACCGGCATGGCGCGGCTCAACGCGCCGTAGTGGCGCATGTCGACGTCGTCGTCCATCGCGTGCATCACCGAACCGGCACCGAGGAACATGTTGGCTTTGAAGAAACCGTGCGTGAGCAGGTGGAAGATGGCGAAGGCGTAGCCGGCGGGGCCGAGCCCGGCGGCGAGCATCATGTAGCCGATCTGGCTCATCGTCGAGCCGGCGAGCACCTTCTTGATGTCGTCCTTCGCGCACCCGATCGTCGCGCCGACCAGCAAGGTGACGAGCCCGACGATCACCACCGCTGTCGAGGCGATCTCGCTCTGCGCGTAGACGTAGCCCGACCGCACGACCAGGTAGACCCCGGCCGTCACCATCGTGGCGGCGTGGATGAGCGCCGACACCGGCGTCGGGCCCTCCATCGCGTCCAGCAGCCAGCTCTGCAGGGGCACCTGCGCGGACTTGCCGGCAGCCGCGAGCAGCAGGAGCAGCCCCAGGACCGTGGCCACCAGGTCGGAGGTCGCCGGCATGCCCGCGGCCACCCCGGCGAAGGAGCTGGTGCCGAAGGTGGCGAACATCAGCATGACCCCGAGCGCCATGCCGAGGTCACCGACGCGGTTGACCACGAACGCCTTCTTGGCCGCCACCGCCGCCGACCAGCGCTCCTGCCAAAAACCGATGAGCAGGTAGGAGGCGAGGCCGACCCCTTCCCACCCCAGGAAGAGCACGAGGTAGTCGTCGGCCAGCACGAGGGTGAGCATCGCGGCGACGAACAGGTTGAGGAACGCGAAGAACCGGCGGCGGTTGGGGTCGTGCGCCATGTAGCCGATCGAGTAGATGTGGATCAGCGAACCCACACCGGTGATGAGCAGCACGAACAGCGCCGAGAGCTGGTCGAAGCGGACACCCATGTCGACCGAGAAGCCACCGACGTCGATCCAGGTGAACAGCCGCTGGCCGGCTCCGCGTTCGGCCTCCTCGCGCCCGAGCAGCGCGACGAACATCACCACCCCGATGACGAAGGACACCAGCGGGGCGAGCGTGCCGAGGATGTGACCGATCGGGTCGGTCCGCCGACCGCCTACCAGCAGCACGACCGCGCTCGCCAGTGGGACGGCGACCAGCAGCCACCCCAGGGCGAGCACGCCGTCAGCGGCGCTCGTCTCCAACACGTGCGTGTGCTCCTCGGCTCAGTACTTCAACAGGCTCGCGTCGTCGACCGACGCCGAGCGGCGGGTGCGGAAGATCGCGACGATGATGGACAGGCCGACCACCACCTCGGCGGCGGCGACGACCATGACGAAGAACGCCGCGATCTGGCCGTCGAGGTTGCCGTTGACGCGGGCGAAGGTGACGAAGGCCAGGTTGGTCGCGTTGAGCATCAGCTCGACGCACATGAAGACCACTATCGCGTTGCGACGCACCAGCACACCGACCGCTCCGATGGTGAAGAGCAGGGCGGACAGGGTGAGCAGCGCGGTGGCGTCGTTCACGCGTCGCCCCCGTCCCCGCTGGTGGCGACGCTCTGCGAGGTGGGGGGCACGTCGTACTCGCCGGTGGGCGCTCCGGTGGCGTGCCGGCCCGCGACGCCCTCGTCCCCGGTGAGCTGCCAGGTGGTACGAGCCACCTCCCGGCCGGTTGCGGAGCGGACCGTGCCGCGGGCCTGAAGCGAACGCGAGACGGTGCTCATGGCAGGGGTGCCGTCCGGCAGCAGCGCGGGGGTGTCGACGGCGTTGTGGCGGGCGTACACGCCCGGCGTCGGTGCCGGGGTGAGCGCCGTGCCGTGCTCGCTCCAGCTACGCATGCGTTGCTCGGCGAGGTCGCGCTGGGTGTCCTTGGGGGTGAGGCGCTCGCGGTGAGCGAGCACCATCGCGCCCAGGGCCGCGGTGATGAGCAGCGCGCTGGTGATCTCGAAGGCAAGCACGTAGCGGCCGAAGATCAGCTGGGCGACCCCGACGACGTTGCCCTCGGGGGCGGCGGCGGCGAGGCCCTGGACGACCCCCACCGAGGTCTGCGCGACACCGAGCACCACCGTGGCGCCGAACAGCACGCCCAGGCCGGCGGCCAGGACGCGCTGGCCCCTGATGGTCTCGACCACCGAGTCCGACGCGTCCACGCCGACCAGCATGAGCACGAACAGGAACAGCATGAGGATGGCGCCGGTGTAGACGATGATCTGCACCGCGAAGAGGAACGGCGCCTCCAGGCCGGCGTACATCATCGCGAGGCTGATCATGACCACCGCGAGCAGCAGCGCCGAGTGCACGGCCTTGCGCGCGGCGACCATGCCGAGCGCGGCCAGCACCATGACGGGTGCGAGCACCCAGAACAGGATCATCGCTGACCTCCGGTCTCCGCGCCCGGACCGGCCGCGGCGCCGCCACCGTAGTAGGCCGACTCGTCGTCGCCGAGGAGCATCTCGTGCGGTGGCTTCTCCATGCCGGGCAGCAGCGGGGCGATGAGGTCCGACTTCTCGTAGATCAGCGCGGCCCGACTGGCGTCGGCCAGCTCGTACTCGTTGGTCATGGTGAGGGCCCGGGTCGGGCAGGCCTCGATGCACAGCCCGCACAGGATGCAGCGCAGGTAGTTGATCTGGTAGACCTGCCCGTAGCGCTCGCCCGGTGAGAACCGCTCCGCCTCGGTGTTGCTGGCGCCCTCGACGTAGATCGCGTCCGCGGGGCACGCCCAGGCACACAGCTCGCAACCGATGCACTTCTCCAGCCCGTCCGGCCAGCGGTTGAGCTGGTGGCGGCCGTGGAAGCGCGGCGCGGTCGGCTTCTTCTCGAACGGGTACTGCTCGGTGACGACCTTCTTGAACATGGTGCGGAAGGTGACCCCGAAACCCGCGACCGGGTCCCAGAAGTGCTGCGTGTCGTCGGGGTCGCCGCCGGCGCGCCGTGGTGCCGCGTCGTCGGCGGGCTCTGCTCGGTGCTCGGCGCGCGTGCTACCCATGGCCGTCCTCCTGCGCTGGTGAGTCGGGGCGCGCCGCCGAGGCCCCGCTGGGCGCGGCGGCTGGGCTGCTGCCGCCCGGGCCTGCGGCACCGGTCGGGCCGCCGGGGCTGCCAGAGCTGCCGAGGCTGCTGGTGCTGGTGCTGGTGCCCGCCACGGTGAGCTGGCCGACCTCGACCGGCACACGCTGACCCGGCATCGGCGGCACCGGGTAGCCGTGCGCGAAGGCGTCGAACGGTGCCGGCTCGGGCGCTGCTTGCTCCTGGCTGCCCTCGGGCCACAGGAGCAGCACCAGCAGCAGCGCCAGGACGACGCCACCCGCGATCAGCACGGTGGTCGCGTCGAAGAGGCCCTGGAGCCGCAGCTGGCGCACGACGGCGACCGCGACGGTCCACGCCAGCGCCGCCGGGATGAGAACCTTCCAGCCGAGCTTCATGAACTGGTCGTAGCGCAACCGGGGCAGGGTGCCGCGCAACCAGATGAACACGAAGACGAACAGCAGCGTCTTGGCGAGGAACCACAGGATCGGCAGGTAGCCCTCGCTCGCGCCGTCCCACAGCGACAGCGGCCACGGCGGCAGCCAGCCACCGAGGAAGAGCGTGGTGGCCAGGGCGGAGACGACGACCAAGTTGATGTACTCGGCGAGGAAGAACAGGGCAAACTTCAGCGACGAGTACTCGGTGTGGAAGCCGCCGACCAGCTCGCCCTCGGCCTCGGCCAGGTCGAAGGGGGCCCGGTTGGTCTCACCCACCATCGCCACCATGTAGATGAGGAAGCTGGGCAGCAGCGGGAGCGCGAACCACAGGTTGTCCGCCTGGGCGGCGACGATCTGCGACGTCGACATCGACCCGGCGTACATGAAGACCGCGACGAGGGCCAGGCCCATCGCGACCTCGTAGGAGATGACCTGGGCACTCGAGCGCAGGCCGCCGAGCAGGGCGTACGTCGAGCCCGACGACCAGCCGGCCAGCACGATGCCGTAGACGCCGACCGAGGCCACTGCGAGGATGTAGAGCACCGCCACCGGCAGGTCGGTGAGCTGCAGCGGCGTCTCGAGGTCGGTGAAGGGGACCGAGACCACCGGGCCGAACGGGATGACCGCGAAGGCGATGAAGGCAGGGATGACCGAGAGCACCGGCGCGATGACGTAGACGAGCCGGTCGGCCGCGGTCGGCACCACGTCCTCCTTCAACGCCAGCTTGATGCCGTCGGCGAGGCTCTGCAGCAGGCCGAACGGGCCGTGCACGTTGGGGCCGATGCGGTGCTGCATGCGCGCCACGACGCGGCGCTCGAACCAGATGTTGAACAGCGTCAGCACCACCAGGACGACGAAGAGCAGCACCGCCTTGACCAGCACGAGCCACCACGGGTCGGAGCCGAAGACCGCGTCGATCACCGGGCCTCCTCTCGCGCACCGGTGGCGCCGGGACCGCCCAGCCGGGCGTTGGTGCCCACCCGGCCCCGCGCGCCCGCGTCGCCGATGTGATCGCTGGCGGTGTCGTGCTGCCAGTGCTCCCCCGCGCTGGTGTCGCCGCTCTGCCCCATCGGTGGACCCGCCTCCACGTGCACCGAGGAACCCGCGGTGGCCCCGAGCACCCGCGACAGCGGGGTGCCGCCGGAGTGCTGCGGCGCCCACACCACCTGCTCGGCCATGTTGGCCACCTCGTACGGCAAGGCCAGTGCACCCGTCTTCGTCCGCAAGATCACCTGGTCGAGCTCCCCCAGCCCCAGCCGGGACACCGTATCGGGGGACAGCCTGGCGACGACGCGGCGGGCGGTGGCCGACAGGTACGGGTCACCCTCCTGCAGACGTCCGTCGTCGATCAGCTGCCGCCAGGTGTCGAGCAGCAGCGCGCCGGGCTCGGGTGCCGGCGGGTCAGCCGCGGGGAGGTCGGGGACGCTGGCGCGCGGACCGTCCCAGGCTCCCAGCTCGACCATGTCGGCTCGCGCCTGCTCGACGGTGCGGAAGCCGAGGGGGGTGCCCATCTCCTCGGCGATGCCGGCCAGCACCCGCAGGTCGGGCAGCGCACCGGTCTGCGGCAGCACCGTGTCAAAGCGGCGGACCCGGCCCTCCCAGTCGACGAAGGTGCCGGGCTTCTCCACCGCCGGCGCCACCGGCAGCACCACGTCGGCACGCTCGGTCACCGGGCTGGCGCGCACTTCGAGGCTGACCACGAAGCGGGTGGCCTCCAGCGCGGCCAGGGCGGTGGCCTCGTCGGGCAGGTCGACCGGGTCGACCCCGGCCACCACGAGGGCTGCCAGCTCGCCACGCGCGGCCGCGGCCAGCATCGCGTCGGTGTCACGTCCGGGCTGTGCCGGCAGGTCGCGCACCCCCCAGGCGGCACCGAGGTCGGCGCGGGCGCTGGGGTCGGCCAGGGGTCGCCCGCCGGGCAGGAGGGCGGGCAGGCAACCGGCCTCCAGGGCACCTCGTTCACCGGCCCGGCGGGGGACCCAGGCGAGGCGGGCACCGGTGGTGCGGGCCAGGCGCAGCGCCGCCGACAGGCCGCCTGGGGTGGCGGCCAGCCGCTCACCGACCAGGATCACCCCGCCGGCGTCGAGGGCCAGGTCGGCGTCCTCGGCCAGTCTGTCAAGGGTGTGGGCCTCGCCACCGGGAGGAGTCGCCACGACGCGGCCACCGAGCTTGGCTAGCCCTCGGGAGGTGTGGCTGGCCACCGACACGATGCGGGTGCCGTGCTTGCGCATCGCCTTGCGCAGCCGCAGGAAGACGATCGGCGACTCGTCCTCCGGTTCGAAGCCGACCAGCAGCACCGCCGAGGCCGCCTCGAGGTCGGCGTAGGTGACGCCCTGGGTGGCCACGACGCT
>JBBSMD010000048.1:0-14633 GCA_038233355.1 Propionibacteriales bacterium | reverse complement strand
CGTGGTCATCTCGAGCCCGAGGGGCGAAGCGGCCGCGACGCGCGCAACGTGCGCCTGGCCGTGCACGTGCCGGGCAAGGCAGCCGGTGAGTACGGCGAGCTCATCGTCGCCGGCGGGGACAGCATGGGCCGCGGCAAGCTAAACGCCACCGGCCTCGAGGACCTGCTGGCGCAGATGTCGGCCTCTCCCGGACACGCGTCGGTGCAGGCAGTGCTGGGCTTCGGGCGACGTAGCCGCATTCCCCAAAGCGGTGACGCCCAGCGAGTCGCCATCCCCGTGCGCGGCGACAGGTGGGCGCCGGTCAGGGTCAAGCGGGGCAACGCCGGCTGAGGTCGGCCACCGCCCGGCGGTCGTCCGGACGGGCGAGCCGCGGTCAGGTGTGGCTCCCCCCTACGTCGGGTTGGCCGCCCGGGCGGTCGCCCCACCGTCCCGCTCGCTGGCCCACGCGGCGTGGGGGGATGCTGCTCACCGCGACCGGGGCAGGCATGCGGCGTGGGGTGTGACGGTGCTCACCGCGACCGGGGTAGGCACGCCCACCCCGGCACCGCGTACGGTGTGCGGATACGTCTGTCCACACTCCGGACGTGCGCCGGGGTGGTGACCTCCAGGGAGTGTGCCTGCATGACCGCCGAGACCACGTCCGAGTCACCGTCGTCGACCGCCAGCGGCGACAGCTCGCGGCGTACGAGCCACCGCGAGCTCCAGGCATGGGTCGATGAGGTCGCGGCGCTCACCGAACCTGCCGCTGTGCACTGGTGCGACGGTTCTGAGCGAGAGTGGGCGCAGCTCACCGACCGCCTGGTCGAGGCCGGCACGTTCACCCGGTTGAGCGCGAAACCGAACTCGTTCCACTGCGTCTCCGACCCCAGCGATGTCGCCCGCGTCGAGGACCGCACCTTCATCTGTACCGCCGAGGAGGAAGGCGCCGGTCCCACGAACAACTGGATGGCGCCCGGCGAGATGAAGGCGACCATGACGGACCTGTTCCGCGGCTGCATGCACGGCCGCACGATGTACGTCATCCCGTTCGTGATGGGCCACCTCGAGGCGGAGACGCCGATGTTCGGGGTCGAGATCACCGACTCGGAGTACGTCGTGGCCTCCATGCGGGTCATGGCCCGCATGGGTGACGACGTCCTCGACCGCATCGACTCCCTCCAGGCCCCCTTCGTGCGGTGCCTGCACTCCGTCGGCGCGCCGCTCGAGCCCGGCGAGACCGACGTCGTGTGGCCGTGCAACGACACCAAGTACATCTCGCACTTCCCGGCGGAGCGCACGATCTGGAGCTTCGGCTCGGGGTACGGCGGCAACGCCCTGCTCGGCAAGAAGTGCTATGCGCTGCGCATCGCCTCCGCGATGGCCCACGACGACGGCTGGCTGGCCGAGCACATGCTGATCCTCAAGCTCACGTCGCCGGAAGGGGTGGTCAAGTACGTCGCAGGCGCGTTCCCCTCCGCCTGCGGCAAGACCAACCTCGCGATGATCGAACCCACCGTCGCGGGCTGGAAGGTGGAGACCCTGGGCGACGACATCGCGTGGATGCGCTTCGGTGCCGACGGCCGCCTCTATGCGGTCAACCCCGAGTACGGTCTGTTCGGGGTGGCCCCAGGCACCGGCTGGCACACGAACCCCAACGCGATGCGCACCGTCGAGAAGGGCAACTCGATCTTCACCAACGTCGCCCGCACCGACGACGGCGACGTGTGGTGGGAGGGCATGACGCCCGAGCCGCCGGCACACCTGACCGACTGGCTGGGCCGCGACTGGACGCCCGACTCCGACGAGCCGAGCAGTCACCCCAACAGCCGCTTCTGCACCCCCATCCGGCAGTGCCCGATCATCGCCCCCGAGTACGACGACCCGCAGGGCGTACCGATCGACGCCATCTTATTCGGCGGCCGACGCAAGACCACCATCCCGCTCGTCACCGAGGCGCGCGACTGGACGCACGGCACCTTCCTGGGCGCCACCTTGTCGAGCGAGACGACGGCCGCGGCCACCGGCGCCGTCGGGGTGGTACGCCGCGACCCGATGGCAATGCTGCCGTTCATGGGTTACAACGCCGGCGACTACCTCGACCACTGGGTCACCGTCGGCAAGAACGCCGATGCCGCCAAGCTGCCCCGCATCTACTACGTCAACTGGTTCCGCCGCGACGATGACGGTGGCTTCCTGTGGCCCGGGTTCGGCGAGAACTCACGGGTGCTCAAGTGGGTCGTGGAGCGGTTGGAGGGCGCGGCGGATGCCGTGGAGACGCCGATCGGTTATGTCCCCACCCCGGACAGCCTCGACCTGTCCGGGCTCGACGTGACCCGCGAGCAGATCGAGGCCGCGCTCGAAGTCGACCCCACCGAGTGGCGTGCGGAGCTGCCGCAGATCGCGGAGTGGTTCGACACGATCGGCCCCAAGGTGCCGGCGGTGCTGCTCACCGAGCTCGACTCGCTCAAGCAGCGGCTCGGGGGCTGAGCTCCGGGTGCGGCGAGTTGTCACTCCGCCGCGGCGCTACGCCGGATGTGCGGCAGTGATAGGTCGCCGGTGGGTACGAGACGGGTGGCGGAGGTGGCGGGATTTGAACCCGCGAGAGGTTTTACCCTCAACCCGCTTAGCAGGCGGGCGCCATCGACCGGACTAGGCGACACCTCCACGCCGCCGGCGAGCCGGTGGCGGCCACAGGTTACCGGCCGCTCGCGAGCCGCGACAAAGCGGCTGGCGGTACGCCGGGCGGGTCGACCAGGCGGCCCGGCGTCGCGTCCGACGTGAGACCAGGTGGGTTTGCAGCGTCCCAAACCCCCACCCAGCCACGTCAGACGCCGACCCGCTCACCGCCACGACCGCTCACCACGGCCACCGGCTCCTCAGAGCCGCCGATGCCCGCGCGAGGCGTTGAGCCGGGTGTCGAGGTCGGCCAGCCACTCCCGTGGTGCGGCGCCGATCAGCGGCACCGGCAGCGTCGTCGTGCGGATCCCGTCCGCGAGGGTGAGTACGACGACCTGCTGATCTCGCGACGACCGGGTGGCGACGTGGTGGACGTCGGCCCACGCTGCCTGCCGCACCCCCACGCCGCGCAGACCCTTGACGCGGTAGCCGTGCTCCGACAGCTCGAGCGCGGTCGGGGCCCGGACGAAGCGTACGACGGCGACAGTCAGCGCCAGCCCCAGCAGCGCCGTGCAGCCGACGACGACCCAGCGCACCGTGTCCAGCCCGGCCAGGGTCAGTCCCAGCGCCAGGAGCACGCCGACGCCAGCGAGCACCGCCAACAGGCCAACGGCCTGCGCGCGGGCGGACTGGCTCAGCGGGTACCGGGTTGTCTCGGTCGGCACGACGGACTCCAACGGACAGGATCAAGCAGTGCGGGCGAGCGGGCCGCCCAGGGTCGGGCTAGGCGGAGGGGGCGGGATTCGAACCCGCGGCTGGCTCTCACCAGCGACCGCTTTCAAGGCGGTTCCGATTGGCCACTCCGGCACCCCTCCTGGGCCTGGGCCCGCGGTGGCAGGCTCAGGTGACCACAGCCAGGATGTCACCCTCCTGGACCACGGCCCCCTCCTGCACCCGCAGCTCGCTCAGCGTGCCACCCTCCTCGACCAGGACGGGGATCTCCATCTTCATCGACTCCAAGATGAGCACGGTGTCGCCGGGGTCCAGCCGCTGGCCGAGCTCGGCGACGACCTTCCACACGGTGGCGACCATCTCGGCCGCCAGCACCACTGCCATGGCTACGACCCTTCGGCTCGGCTGTGTGCGGCGGACGTCGGCGAGACGCATGGCCGGGTACGGACGCGTTCGACGCTAGCGGATGCCCGCCAGCGGAGGCCCGCGCCGGCTCGTTGCGCTCGACGGTACGACCCGCGCCCCCGGGGGGTGGTTTCCCCGGCCGTCACCGCCATCGACCGAGCGTCACGCCAGGCGCCGGTTTGCCAGCGACGGGTTGCGCTCGCGTGCCTGCGCGGTGCGTGCCACATCGACGTCACCGGCCACGAGAGCCGGCGCCTCGCCCGCCGCCGCCAAGACGACGCCCATCGGGTCGATGATCGCCGAATGCCCGGCGTACGTGGGTGCACACTGGGCCGCCGCCAGCACGTGCACCGTGTTCTCGATCGCGCGAGCCCGCAACAGCGTCGTCCAGTGGTCCTCCTTGAGCGGCCCGGCCACCCACGCGGCCGGGACCGCGAGCGTGTCGGCGCCGGCGTCGACCAGGAGCCGGCCAAGCTCGGGGAAGCGCAGGTCGTAGCACGTCATCAGCCCGACCCGGTGCTCCGACACCTCCAGCACGACCGGTGCCACATCGCCGGCGGCCAGCCGCTCCGACTCGCGGTAGCCGAACGAGTCGTACAGGTGCATCTTGCGGTACGTCGTGCACAGATCCCCGTCGGGGCCGAGCGCGACGAGGGTGTTGTACGGGAGTCCCTGCGGCCGGACCTCGAACATGCCGGCCACGACGGTGGCCCGGAGCCGCCGGGCGTGCTCGGCGAGCAGACCGACGAACGGTCCGTCCAGCGGCTCCGCCACGCTCGCCAGGTCGTCCTCGGGCCGGCCGAAGTCACACATCGTCGCCTCCGGCAGCAGTACCAGCGCGGGATCGTCGCGACCTGCGGCCTCGAGCGCGGCGGCCACGGTCTCGCGGTTGGCCTCGCGGTCGAAACCGACAGCCAGCTGGACGAGGACGGTGCGCATGCGACCATGCTCGCAGGTCGGGTGACGCCGGCAGATCGACCGGACGCACGAGGGCCGCCGGTGAGCCGACCCACGCAGGGAGGTTGCGCCGGTGAACGGGATCGATGCACGCGGTGAGAGGCGTACCGGGGCACCTGATGACCGACCCGCACCCTCACGCGGCCCGAGCGCGGAAGGGTCCCGCCGCACCGCTGAGCCGGCGTACGACGCGATCGTGCTCGCCGGCGGGGGCTCCATCCGACTGGGACAGGACAAGACGCGTGTCGACGTGTCCGGTCGTGTCGTCCTCGACCGGGTGCTGGGGGCGGTGGCGGGGGCCGACACCATCGTCGCCGTCGGCCCTTCCCGGCCGGTGCACGGGCCGCAGACGAACCTGCGCTGGACCCGGGAGCACCCGCCCGGTGGCGGCCCGGCGGCTGGCGTCGCCGCCGCCGCCCGGCTCCTCGGGCGGCCCTGGGTCGTGGTGCTCGCCGGTGACGTGCCCCTGGTGACGGCGAACACCGTCCAGCGGCTGCTCGCAGCGGTCACCAGCAGCATGGACCCCCGGTCGGCAGGGGCCGGCACCGACACGTCCGGGTACGGCTCGACCGCCCGCCACGGTGCCGTGCTCGTCGACGCCGGCGGGCGGCGACAGCACCTCCTGCTCGCCCTGCGGACGAGGCTCCTGCAAGCGCGCGCGAACGAACGCGACTGGCACGGGGCGTCGATGCACGAGCTGCTCACCAGGTTCGCCTTGGTGGAGGTGCCGGCGGTGGGATCCGAGACGCGGGATGTCGACGACCTCTCCGACCTTGAGGAGATCCGCCACCTCGGCGTTCCGGGCGACCCCGACGACCGCGCCGACCTCGACCGGGGCGGTCCCGACGTCGACGACCACCACTGCGGCGACCACAACCGCCGAGCCGACCGCGACCGCCGCAACCGCCGCGACCACGACCGGGCCGACCACGACCACGACCGTCTGGCCGCGAGCCCCGCCCAGGACGATGTCCGATGAGTGAGCGCTCACAGCTGCCGCAATGGGTCGACGCCGCGCGGGCCGAGCTCGGCCTGGCCGACGAGGTGGACCTCGCCCTGGTGCTCGACCTGGCTCGGGTGGCCGCGCACGCGGTCGAACGACCCGCCGCGCCGCTCACCACGTACCTGTTGGGGCTCGCCGCTGCCCGCGGCGGCGGCGACGAGCCGCTCGACCCGGAACGGGTGGCAGCGATCGCGGCGCGGTTGACCCGGCTGGCGCAGGAGTGGCGGCCTGCGCGAGGGTGACGGCATGCGTGCGGTGACCTGCTCAGCTGCCGGGGACGTCGACGTCTTGGGGGTGAGCGATCTGCCCGATCCCGACCCTGGCCCAGGCGAGGTGCTCCTCGACGTCGCGGCGGCCGGGGTCAACCGGGCCGACCTGCTGCAACGGCAGGGCCACTACCCGCCACCACCGGGTGCCTCGGAGATCCTCGGCCTCGAGTGCTCGGGCACCGTGGCCTCACTCGGCCGCGGGGTCACCGGCTGGTCGGTCGGTGACGAGGTGTGTGCGCTGCTCGCCGGCGGCGGGTACGCCAGCAAGGTCGCCGTGCCGGCCGGACAGCTCGCCCCCGTCCCTGACGGACTCGATCTGGTGACCGCCGGTGGCCTACCCGAAGTCGCGGCGACGGTGTGGTCCAACGTGTTCATGGTCGCCGGGCTGCAACGCGGGGAAACCCTGCTCGTGCACGGCGGCGGTGGGGGGGTCGGCACGATGGCGATCCAGCTGGCGGTCGCGCTCGGGGCCAGGGTGGCGACGACCGCGGGCTCGGCGGAGAAGCTGCAACGGTGCGCCGAGCTCGGTGCCGAGATCTGCGTCAACTACCGCGAGGACGACTTCGTCGCCGTGGTGCAGGAGGCCACCGACGGGAAGGGCGCCGACGTGGTGCTCGACAACATGGGTGCGTCTTACCTGGCTCGCAACCTCGACGTGCTGGCCACCGAGGGTCGGCTGGCGGTCATCGGGCTGCAAGGCGGCGCGCGCGCGGAGCTCGACCTGGCGCGCTTGTTGACCAAGCGGGCCGCCGTGACCGCGACCTCGCTGCGCGGGCGGCCGCCGGCTGGCAAGGCCGCGATCGTCGCCGGGATGGTCGAGCACGTGTGGCCGCTGATCGCCGACGGTGCCGTACGCCCGGTCGTGCACGCGCGGCTCCCACTGGAGCAGGTACGCGAGGCCCACCGGTTGCTGGACAGCGGCGAGGTCGTCGGCAAGGTGCTGCTCACGCTGTGAACGGGGTACGCCGGCGTACCGGCCGAGGACGCAACGGCTTGGCTCGGGAAGGCGTCCTAGGCTGGCGGACATGAATCAGCAACCAGACGCACCGACCGGCCTGTCCACCGACGACGACCGGGTGATGGTGGTCGGACCCGACGGCATGGCGGTCGCTTCGGCGCCGGACGGCGGCGACCCGGCCGAACGCTCCCTCACCGACCTGGTGGAGCAACCGGCGAAGGTCATGCGCATCGGCAACATGATCCGCCAGCTGCTGGAGGAGGTGAAGGCTGCCCCGCTGGACGAGGCCAGCCGGGCCCGGCTGGCCGAGATCCACACGTCGTCGATCAAGGAGCTGGAGGACGGCCTCGCGCCCGAGCTGGTCGAGGAGCTGGAACGCCTGAGCCTGCCCTTCAACGACCAGAGCCCGTCCGAGCCCGAGTTGCGCATCGCCCAAGCCCAGCTGGTCGGCTGGCTCGAGGGGTTGTTCCACGGCATCCAGACCGCCATCTACGCCCAGCAGATGGCCGCCCGCCAGCAGCTGGAGCAGATGCGTCGCGCCCTGCCCGGTGGGCCGGGCACCTACCCACCGGGTGGCCAGCCCGGTGGGCCGCCCGGCACCGCGCCCGGCACCCGGCCCGGAACCCAGCCAGAGCAGGGTGGACAAAGCAGCGGCATGTACCTGTGAGGCGCAGGCCCCGGCGGCCTCAGAACCAGTACGCGAGCTCGCTCACGACGCCGTCCTCCTCGACCGACCCCGTCTGGTCGTCGGCGGCCGCGACGACCGACAGCCGGGCGTCGCCCATCGCCACCCCACGGCCGGCCCAGGACAGCATCTCGATGTCGTTGGAACCGTCGCCGATCGCCAGCACGTCGGCCCGGTCGACACCGAGCCGCTCGCACGCCACCTGCAGGCCGGAGGCCTTGCTGACCCCCTCGGGCGCCAGGTCGAGCCAGGCGGTGTGGCCGACGAAGTAGTTGGTGCCGACCAGCCCGAGCCCCTCGGCCAGCTCGGCGAAGTCCTCGGCGGTGGAGTCGGGGCTGCGCACGATGACCCGGGTCACCGGTTCGGCGACCAGCTGCTCGATGTCCTGCAACTCCATCTCGCCATGGATCTCACCGGTCGGGAAGGGCTTGTTGATGCGGTAGCCGCGCCCGATCTCCTCCACGGCCACCGCGGCATCGGGCACGTACCGGAGCAGCTCACGCACCGCCTCGCGCGCATCGAAGGTGACCGTGTGCACCACGTCGGTGAGAGCCGTGTCGGCGTAGGCGAAGACGACCGAGCCGTTGCTGGCCACGGCCAGCCCGTCGTCCAGCCCGAGCTTGGCGACGGCGTCGAGCACACCGGGCACCGATCGGCCGGTGGAGATGACGATGGGCACCCCGTTGTCGGCGACGTCTCGCACGGCAGTGCGCACCGCCGGGCTCATCAGGTTGTCCCAGTCGACGAGGGTGCCGTCGACGTCGAGGGCGAGCAGCTTGGGGCCGAAGGGTGCCGAGCGACTCACCGGATCGGCTCCAGCAGCTCGCGGCCCTGCAGGTACGGCCGCAGCAGCGCGGGCACGCGGACCGACCCGTCGGCCCGCTGGTGGTTCTCCAGCAACGCGACGATCGTGCGAGCGCTGGCCATCAGGGTGCCGTTGAGGGTCGCGACCGGCTGGGTGCCCGACTCGGCCCGCAGCCGGATGTCGAGGCGGCGGGCCTGGTACTGGGTGCAGTTCGACGTCGAGCTCAGCTCGCGGTAGCGCCCTTGCGTGGGGATCCATGCCTCGCAGTCGTACTTGCGTGCCGCCGACAGGCCGAGGTCACCGGCGGCGGTGTCGATCACCCGGTACGGGAGATCGAGCTCACCCAACCACTCCCGCTCCCAGGCGAGCAGGCGCTCGTGCTCGGCGTAGGAGTCGGCGAGCGTGGTGTAGGTGAACATCTCCACCTTGTCGAACCAGTGCACCCGGAAGATGCCGCGGGTGTCCTTGCCGTACGACCCTGCCTCGCGCCGGTAGCAGGGGCTGAACGCGGCGTAGCGGCGCGGGAGCGAGCCGGCGTCGAGGATCTCGTCGGCGTGGTACGCCGCGAGCGGGACCTCGGAGGTGCCGACGAGATACAGGTCGTCGGCGGGCAGCGAGTAGACGTCCGCGGCGGCCTGGCCGAGGAACCCGGTGCCCTCCATCGCCCGCGGCCGTACCAGCGCCGGTGGGATCATCGGCGTGAAGCCCCACCGGGCGGCGCGGTCCATCGCCGCCTGCACCAGCGCGAGCTCGAGCTGAGCCCCCACTCCGGTCAAGTAGTAGAAGCGGGCGCCGCTGACCTTGGCACCGCGCTCGGTGTCGATCGCCCCGAGCAGGCGGCCGAGCTCAAGGTGGTCGCGCGGCTCGAAGCCCGCCGCGGCGAAGTCGCGCGGTTGCCCGACCTCGTCGAGCACCCGGAAGTCGTCCTCACCCCCAGCGGGTGCCTCCGGTGCCGCCAGGTTGGGCAGCGTCCACAGCAAGGCGTGCAGCTCGTCGTCGGCCCGCTCACGGTCGGCGTCGGCCTGCTTGACCTGGACGGCCAGCGCGCGGGTGCGCGCCAACAGGTCCTGCTTGCGTCCACCCTGGGCTCGGGCGACCTGCTTGCCGAGCTGCTTCTGCTCCGCGCGCATCGCCTCGAAGCCGGTCACCGCGACCCGGCGGCTCTCGTCTGCAGCCAGCACCGCGTCGATGAGCTCCGGCGGCTCCCCGCGACGCTCCTGCGCGTCGCGGGCGAGAGCAGGGTCAGCGCGAAGCGTACGCACGTCGATCACGCCCGCCAGCGTAACGAGCACCGACGCTGGGCTCTGCGCGTCGCTGCCGATCGCCACGCCACCCTCGACGTCGAGCCGGCCACACCTCCCCGCCACCGCCAGCACGCGTTTCTTCTGGTGCGCCGTAGGCTCCGCCTCCGTGACGTTCGACCCCTTCCGTACGCGGGCGGACAGCCCACGCACCCGCTGGGTCGTGTTCACCGGCCTGCTCGCGCTGTTGGTGCTCGCGGGTCTGCTGGTGGCCCTGCGCTTTCCCCCGCTGCTGCGCCTGGACGCCGACATCGCCCGCCTCGCCTACGACGAGGTGTTCGACCGGGACTGGCTGATCACGACGCTGACCGTGGTCGCCGACGTCGGCGAGCCGGCCGTGCTACGGCTGCTGCTCGTCGCCTTGGCCGTGGTCTTGTGGACTCGGACGTGGCGACGGGCGGCTGTCTTCCTCGTGCTGTCGGCCGCGGTGACGGCGCTCGCGTCGCCGCTCCTCAAGATGCTGTTCGGCCGGGTGCGGCCGAGCTGGGCCGACCCGATCGCGGTCGTGGCGGGCAACTCGTTCCCCTCCGGGCACGCGACCGGCGGCGGCATGTTCGCCACGGCGATGGTGCTGCTGACGATCTCGTTCCTGCGCCGGGGCCTGGCGCGACGGTTGCTGATCGGCTTGTGGCTGCTGATCGGCCTGACCGTCGGACTGGACCGGATCCTCCTGGGCGTGCACTACCTGTCCGACGTGCTCGCCGGGTGGACGCTGGGGACGCTGCTCACCCTCGCCGTGTGGGAGCTGGTCGTGTCCACCAGCGCGGTGGCGCCCGTCGCGGCGGCGGGCACCCTCGGCCCGGCACCGTCGCGCTTTGCGGTCGTGCTCAACCCGACCAAGGTGAACGACCGGGCGGGGTTTCGTGCGCTCGTCGCCGACCGGGCTGCCGCCTGCCACTGGGAGCCACCGCGGTGGTACGAGACGTCGCTCGACGACCCCGGTCGCGGCATCACCGAGCAGGCCCTGGACATCGAGCCCGACATGGTGCTCGCCGCCGGGGGCGACGGTACGGTGCGCGAGGTCAGCCACGAGCTGGCCCGCACCGGGGTGCCGATCGGTGTCGTGCCGCTCGGGACCGGCAACCTGCTGGCTCGCAACCTCGGCCTGCCCCTCAACGCCCGCGAGGCGCTCGACGTGGCGCTGACCGGTCACGACCGCGCGGTCGACGTCGTCTCGGTGCACGGTGACGACCTGCCCGAGACGGCCTTCACCGTGATGGCCGGGCTCGGTCTCGACGCCGCGATCATGCAGGGCGCGCCCGACCGTCTCAAGCGCCGGATCGGCTGGCCGGCGTACGTCGTCTCGGGCTTGCGCCAGCTGTTGCGCTACCCGCTGACGCAGGTGGAGATCACCGTCGACGACGGCCCGCCCGTGCGGGTGCGTGCCCGCACCGTCGTGGTCGGCAACGTCGGCCTGCTGCAGGCTGGCTTCCCCCTGCTGCCCGACGCACGTATCGACGACGGCCAGCTCGACGTGGTGGTGATCGCGCCAGGACGCCGCCGCGACTGGGTCGGGGTCGCGCTGCGCCTCGTCGGTCGCGGCCGGCGTACCGACGAGCATCTCGACCGCATGCAGGGTCGACGGGTGGTGGTGCGCAGCGACCGCCCGCAACCGCGCCAGCTCGACGGTGACCCGATCAGCCCCGGACGCGAGCTGCACACCGCGGTGCAGGCGGGTGTGCTGCTCGTCCGCGTGCCGCGCTGAGCGTCCACACTGGGCATCCGCGCTGGGCATCGGCGCTAGGCATCGGCGCTGGGCATCGGCGCTGGGCATCCGCAGGAGGCGCGAGCCGCACGTCGGGAGTTGCCGTCCGCGCCCGGCAATGCCTGGGCAGAGTCCGACCGGCGTCGCCGCCTGGCGCAGGGACTGGTGTGCCCCTACACGGGTTGCGCCGTGGCGACGGCGTCGGTCTCCTCCGGCGACAGCGGCTGGTCGCACGTCCACTCGGCAATGTTCTTGGCATACGTGCGTGCGTCGGTGCGGCCGTGGATCGCGGTGAGCACGACGCCGTTGCCCTCGTCGTCGAGCATGGCCATCGACCACGACAGGTGCCCGCCCATGTCGCCGAACGCGTCGTAGCGCACCACGGCCATGTGCCGAAGCGACTGCAACGAGTCGGCCCGCAGCGCCTCGACCTCGGCCCGCAGCTGTCCCAGGTCGGCTGGCACCGGCCGGCGTGACCGCCACGACGGCCGACCCGAGCCGGTGGAGCGACGTACCGCGAGGAACGCGACGAGCAGGGCTACGACGGCGACTGCGAGAGACGTCCAGGAGAGGGTCGTAGCCACGCCGGAAACCCTAGAGGGGGTCAGTGCAACGGGTCGCGAAGGCGCGCCAGCCAGCTGGCTGCATCGGCGAAGTCGTCATCGTGCGAGCCGGGCTGCAGCTGCACCGTGGCACCGTCCTCACGCGGGTACGAGCCGAGGAAGCGCACGTCGGCACACAGCCGGCGTAGCCCCATCAGCGCCTCCCCCACCCGGGCGTCGGTGACGTGGCCTTCGGCGTCGATGGAGAAGCAGTAGCGGCCGAGCGCGGTCCCGGTCGGACGTGACTCGATGCGGGTCAGGTTCACACCCCGCAACGCAAACTGGTCGAGCACCTCCATCAGTGCCCCCGGGTGGTCATCGCGGATGTAGGCGACGACGGAGGTCTTGTCTGCCCCGGTCGGCGACGGCAGGGGGCCCGGCCGGCTGACGAGCACGAACCGGGTGCGGGCGTCGGGGTTGTCACCGATGTCGTCGGCCAGTACGACCAGGCGGTAGTGCTCGGCGGCCACCGGTGCGGCGATCGCCGCGTCGTAGCCGGCGCCGGGCACCGACACCATCGCCGCGGCCTGGGCGGTCGACCCCGCGTGCACCACGTCGGCTCCTGGGTGGTGCTGGGCCAGCCACCGGCGACACTGCGCGGCCGCGTGCGGGTGGGTGACGACGCTGCGGACCGGCCCGCCGCTCCGGTCGGGACGAGCCAGCAGCGCGAAGCGGACCGGCAGCGTCACCTCCCGGGTGATGACCAGCGGTTCCCCGGCGGCGAGGCCGTCGAGGGTGACGGCGACCGCGCCCTCGACCGAGTTCTCCAGGGGCACCACGGCCCCGGTGGCGTCGCCGCGGCGTACCAGGTCGAGCGCTGCAGTCACGGTGGCCTCGGGCACCAGCTCGGCCCGCTCGGCGGCAGGCAGGCTGCGCAGTGCCTGCTCGGTGAACGTGCCCTCGGGCCCCAGGTAGGCGTAGCGGGCGGGAGGGACACCAGGCACAGCCCCCAGCGTAGGGGCCACGGAGTACGTTGCGCGCGTGCCAGACCGCAGGACCACGCCCGACCCCGCGGCGGGTGAGCCGGTGCCCGAGGCCCCCAGTGAGCCGGTGCCCGAACCGACGCCCGCCGCTGCACCGGTACTCGACGCCACCGGCGACCCCGCCGTGACCTATGCCCGGCTCGACACCGATCGGCTCCGGCGCACCGGTGACCCGGAGACCGTCTACGGCACTGGCAAGTCCCCCACCCAGGTGGTCGAGCTGCTGCGCCGGCTCCATGCCGCCCACCCGCAGCGGGCGGTGCTCGCGACCCGGCTCGACGACGCCGCGCTCGGCGCGGTCGCGACCCGGCTGCCCGACGCCGTGCTGCACCATCGGGCGGGCGCGGTGACGTTGGGACCGCTGCCGTCGGCGCGGGGCCAGGTGCTCGTCCTCAGCGCCGGGACCGCCGACGGGGCGGTCGCAGACGAGGCAGTGCTCGCGGCCCGGGTGCACGGGGCCGGAGTCGAGCAGATCGAGGATGTGGGGGTCGCCGGCCTGCACCGGCTGCTCGCCGTGCGCGACCGGCTCGACTCCGCGGACTGCCTGGTGGTGGTGGCCGGCATGGAGGGCGCCCTGCCGAGCGTGGTCGGTGGACTCAGCGGGGTGCCGCTGGTCGCCGTGCCGACGAGCGTGGGGTACGGCGCCTCCCTCGGCGGCGTCGCGGCACTGCTCGGGATGCTCACCTCGTGTGCGCCGGGGGTGAGCGTGGTCAACATCGACAACGGGTACGGCGCCGGGGTCTTCGCGGCGCGGGTGGCGCGCCGAGCGGCGCCGCGGCCGTCACGAGACACGACGGGCAAGCGCGCCTGACATGGGCGCCGACGCGAGGACCGCCCGATCCGGCGAGGCCGGTGCACGGATCGGGTGGCTGGACTGCGCCGCCGGCGTCTCCGGCGACATGCTGCTCGCCGCCCTGGTCGGCGCCGGCGTACCGCTCGAGGTGTTGCAGCGTGCCGTCGACGCGGCAAACCCGGAGACCGCCGAGCTCTCCGTCGAGACGGTTCGGCGGGCCGGGTTGGCCGCCACCCGGGTCGTCGTAGGGGTGGGTGACTCGACGACGCTGCGGACGTGGGCCGAAGTTCGCGAGCTCTTGGCCGGCGCCGACCTGGCCGAACCGGTACGGGCTGCTGCGGTCGACACCTTCGGCCGGCTCGCACAGGCCGAGGCCACGGTGCACGGCACCACACCCGATCACGTGCACTTCCACGAGGTGGGTGCCCTGGACGCGATCGCCGACGTCGTCGGGGTGTGCGCCGGCCTGGCGCACCTGGGGCTCGAGGCGCTGCAGTGTTCGCCGGTCGCGGTGGGCGGTGGCACCGTCGGCGCCGCACACGGTCGGATGCCGGTGCCGGTGCCGGCGGTGGTGGAGCTGTTGGCCGGGGTGCCGACGCGCGGCGGCCCCACCGAGTCCGAGCACACCACCCCGACCGGGGCAGCGCTGCTGGCCGCCCACGTCACCGGCTGGGGTCCGCAACCGATCATGGCGGTCACCGCGACCGGCACCGGTGCCGGCTCCCGTGACCCGGCCGGGGTGCCGAACGTCGTCCGGCTGCTCCTCGGCAACCCTGCTGGCGACTCGGTGCCCGACCCGGCGGGCGACCATACGGACGGCGCCGGACGCGACCGGGCTGG
>JBBSMD010000047.1:0-14756 GCA_038233355.1 Propionibacteriales bacterium | reverse complement strand
TACCAAGATCCGACTGATCACCAGGATGGCGTTCGGGTTCAAGTCCCCCGAGGCCCTGATCGCCCTCGCTCTGCTCAGCCTCGGTGGCCACCGACCCGCCCTCCCAGGCCGGAAATGACCCACAGATCAGTCAGAAGAGCCGTTTTTCGGCCTGGCTTCCCTGGCTGCCAGATCGCGGTCGATGGCCCGACGAACCGCAGGCCCCTCGCCAGGTGCACCCCAGCTGCTTCAGGAGGTGACGGACGTGCATGTCCACCGTGCGAGGAAGGTGCGGCCGCGCGCGGATCGCCACCATGACGAATCGGTGACGGCTGGCCCCAGTCGTCGGACCGCCTCGACGGTGCCGAGGGAGGGACAGACGCGTCACTTCGCCGCAAGGGTCCATGGTGTCGCCCCGACGTTGCGACTGTCGCCCACTCGATCGGCTGATGCGTGGTCCGGACGATTGCGGGAGCGACCTGTGGTGTCTGCCTCGGTCGTCTACGCCGGAGAGATGACATTGAGGCCGAGCGCCCGTGCGGAGTCGCTCGACTCTCCCAGGTCCGCCCAGTAGATGCCTCCGCGCCCGATCACCAGTCGTCCGGACCGACCAACTGGCGCCGACCTCCCAGCGTCGCGGCTGGCGCGCCCCGCGCAGACGCCGTGCGCTGCTATTGGTTCGGGGTGGCCCCGGTCCAATAGGACGGCATCGGGGCCACCCCGAGTCGGTAACCGTCGCCAGCTCGTGGCCGGTGGCCGATCGAGCACCGCCCACACCTACACGTTCGCGCTCAGCCCTCGCGAGCGCCGGGCCGGTAGTCCGGGACGAGCTCGTGCGCGAGCTGCTCGAGGAACAACCCCACGTCGGTGACGATGCCGCGGGCCTGGGCCGAGCCCCGGTCGGCCAGTTTGGTGACGGTGGCCGGGTTGATGTCGACACACACGAGCGGGACCGACGCCGGCAGGACGTTGCCGGTGGCGACCGAGTGCAGCATGGTCGCCAGCATGAGGCAGTAGCCCACGTCGGCCAGGGCCGCCCGCATCGCCCGCTGACCCTCGATCACGTCGGTGTAGACGTCGGGCAGCGGGCCGTCGTCGCGCACCGAACCGACCAGTACGAACTGCTTGTCGCCGCGTACGAGCGCGTGCATGATCCCGCCGGTCAGCACGCCCTGGTCGACGGCTGCCCTGATCGACCCGGCCTTGCGGATCGTGTTGATGGCGCGGATGTGGTGCTCGTGGCCGTGCTCGACACCGCGTCCGCGGGCCAGGTCGACACCGAGCGACGTGCCGTACAGCGACGACTCGATGTCGTGGGTCGCCAAGGCGTTGCCGGCGAAGAGCACGTCGACGAAGCCGGCCTCGACGATGGCCACCATCGCCGGCGACGCACCGGTGTGGACCACGCCGGGGCCACCGACCCACAGGACCTTCCGCCCTGCGGCCCTGGCTTCGCGCATGCCGTCGGCGACCTGGCGTACCAGCACCGCCTGAGGTTTCTCGCTGGAGACCACCGACTCCATGAAGCCGAACGCCCCCTCCTCCACGTCGACGACCGGCGCGGTGACGCGGACACCCTGTGGTCCCACCACCACCGCCATGCCGGGCCGTACGTCCGACATCGGGATCGTCTGCACGCGGGGGGTGCCATCCCGGTCCAGCACCACCAGGCCGCAGTCCATCTCGGGGTTGTCCACGACAAGCCAGCGCCCGTCGACCCGCACCCGGGTGGCCAGGTTGGTGGTGGAGTAGAAGCCGTCGGGGAAGACGCCGTCCCTCTCGGCATCCTGCAGCGTCGCCTCGCCAGGGTCGGCGAGGTTGACACCCTTGGTCTGCAGCCGCATCAGCGTGCGCTGCAGGGTGTCCTCGTCGTCCGCGCAGACCGTGAGCCGCGCGTACGAGACGTCCGTCTTGTCGTGACCGAGGTCGAAGCGGTCGACGACGTAGTCGGCGCCGTACTCGCGGACGTCTTCCAGCACGCGGGACAAGATGCCCGAGTCCATCAGGTGACCGGTGATCTCGACGGTCTCGGAGGGAGTGTGCACGGAGCGGGACCTCGTTTCTGCTGTCGATCGAGCGTGGTCAGACCACGGCACCGTTGTCGGTGTCGCGGGGCCCGTCGTCGAGGCGGGCTACCAGCGTCACCACGCCACCGGCGAAGCCGAGCGCCACCGCGGCCAGTGCCCACCGCGGCACGTACCAGCCGGCCAGGGACACCACCACGAGCAGCACGGGGGCACCGATCACCAGCAGCCAGCACAACGCAGTGACCGGCTCGGGCACCGGCAGCGGCGGTGGCGGCGGCGGTTCGTAATGCTCGTCGGCCGGTTTCTTCGCCGCCCGCTCGCCCGTTGGCTCGGCGCCGGCGGAGGACGACGGCGCCGCACGACCTGCCGCGTCCCCGACATCGCCGACGTCCCGGACGGCGGTGACGTCCTCATCGTCGTGGCGCCCGGTCTCGACGTCCGGCGCGTCTGGCCACGCCGGCAGGCCGCTGGACCAGCCGGGACCCAGCCGCGCCACGATGGCGTTGAACTCCTCGTCGAGGTCGTCGGGACGCTCAGCCGGCACGGTGCCCACCGCCGGGCGCTCGGACCGGTGCCGGTTCCAGGGGACCGGCGTGCTCGCGCAGGAAGGCCTCGGTGCGCGCGAAGATGCGGGGTGCGTCGTAGTCGAGGGTGGCCACGTGCCAGCTGTCGGACAGGGCGACCTCGTCCCGCACCGCCGAGGAGACACCGGTGAGCACTAGCCGCGCCGAGGACGGGTCGACGACATGGTCCTCGCGCGAGCGGAAGAGCAGCAGCGGCTGGTGCACGTCACCGAGCCGAGGGCCGACGTCGCGCCACAACCGGGTCATCGAGTGCAGGGCGTGCAGGGGAGTGCGGTCATAGCCGTGCTCGACGACGTCCGGCTTCTTGATGTCGTTGCCGATGCCGGCGATCGAGGCCACCGCGAAGCGCAGCACGGGCACCGCCAGCAGGCGATGGTCGCTGCTCGCCACCGAGGGGTTGACCAGCACCACGGCGCAGATGTCGTCGGGGCGCTGCTGCGCCAGCCGAAGCGCGAGGCAGCCACCCATCGACAACCCGACCACGGCGACCCGCGAGCAGCGCCGCCGCAGCTGGTCGAGGTGGTGGTCGAGCTCGGCGTACCAGTCCGGCCAGCGGGTGCGGTTCATCTCCTGCCACGTCGTGCCGTGACCCGGCAGCAGTGGCACCCGTACGCTGCAGCCGAGCTGCGCCAGGTGCTCGGCGAACGGGCGAAGCGACGCCGGTGAACCGGTGAAACCGTGGCTGAGCAGCACCCCGACCCCGCCACCGTCCACGGCGAACGGTGCGGCCGACGGCGCGAGTGGCACGGTGTCCTCCCTAAGGGTCGGCGCTTGCTGCCCCGGCATGGTCGCACGGGCACCGGCGTCGATGCCAACGGTGCGAGCCGGCGTCGACGGGACTCCCCTCGCGACGGCTACGCCGATAAGGTGCAACGTCTGGCCGACGCCGCTCGTGGCGACGGCCGTGGCGTCGGGCGAGGAGGGTGAGTTGTTCTACTGGTTGCTCAAGTGGGTGCTGGTCGGGCCCTTGCTGCGGACGGTGTTCCGGCCCACCGTGGAGGGCGTCCACCACGTCCCCGCCCAGGGTCCGGCGATCCTGGCCTGCAACCACCTGTCGTACTCCGACTGGCTGTTCATGCCGTTGATGGTCGACCGGCGGGTGACGTTCGTGGCCAAGGCCGAGTACTTCGAGGGCCGCGGGGTCAAGGGCTGGCTGCAGAAGCGGTTCTTCCTCGGTGCGGGGCAGGTGCCGATCGATCGTTCCGGTGGTCGCGCGTCGGAGGACGCCCTGCTGGCCGGGCGCACGATGCTGGCCGCCGGGGAGCTGTTCGGCATCTTCCCGGAGGGGACCCGCTCCCACGACGGCCGGCTCTACCGCGGCCGCACCGGTCTCGCGCGCCTGGCGATGGAGGCCAAGGTGCCGGTGATCCCCGTCGCCGTGCTGAGGACCGATGAGATAGCACCGCCTGGCAAGGTGCTCGGCAAGCTCGTCCGGCCGGTGGTCCGCTTCGGCCCACCCCTCGACTTCAGCCGCTACGAGGGCATGGAGAGCGACCGGTTCATCTTGCGCGCCGTCACCGACGAGGTGATGTACGAGATCATGCGGCTGTCCGGCCAGGAGTACGTCGACGTGTACGCCACCCGGGCCAAGGCGGAGGCAAAGGCAGCGGCCAAGGCGAAGGCGGATGCCGCCAAGCAGGCCGCGAAGGAGGCCGGTGGCCGCGAGACGGCCGCCTGACCCAACCGCAAGGCCCTCGGGGTCGCTCAGGTGCCTGCCTGGTCGCGCAGGCGGTCGAGCACGTACCGGTCGATGGCGCCCGGGCGCAGGCGCGCCTCGTAGTTCTCCACTCCCGCCCAGGTGGCGAGATCGGGTTGCCCGACGCGAGTGAGCAGCTGCTCGACCTCGGCCGCTACGTCGCCCTCCAGCGGCAGCAGGTCGGCCGGGTCGGGTTCGTCGAAGTAGCCGTGGTGTAGCGCCAGCAGGCGGGCCAGCTCCCCGACCGGCTGCCGGTGGTCGTCCACCCGCAGGTCGTACGCCAGGTCGTCACCCGGCGTGTACCCACCGCTGCGGGAGACCACCAGCAGGGCGGCGCTCTGCCGGCCGCGTCGGTCACCGCCTTCGGCGTCACCGGCTGCCAGCGCCGACAGCAGGCGCTCGGGGAAGCCGAGCGTGTCGCCGTTCTCCCACGCCGACGTCATCGCGTCCACCACCTGCGGTCCGACCAGGATGTTGCCTTGACAGGCGAAGCCGGGACCGGTCTTGCCCCCGGCCCAGGGCAGGCACTCCGCCCCGCTGAACGTGGCGGCACGACCGTGCGCGTCGACCACGCCCACCTGGCGGTGCTCGCGCCCCTCGTCGGCGGCCAGCAGCGCGGTCAGCGCCTGGTCGGCGTCGAGGCCGTCGGCCAGCCGGGCCAGCCCGTCTCGCTTGTAGAGTGTGTTCGCGTAGGACTGCGTCGCGAGCGCGCCGACGTCGAGACGTGCCGCCGGCACCGCCGAACCGACCGCGAGGAACTTCGAGGCCACCGCGACCCCCCAGCAATCGCCGTCGTCGCTGCGGGCCACGATCGAGAACGTCATGGCGGGCAACGTACCCATCCGGCTGCCGGTCGGTACTCGGAGCCTCACCATGGTGCTGGTTGGATCGTCCTCGGTCGCTGGCAGCCCGACCGGCAATCCCGACCGTGACATACGACAGCCAGGAGGAAGCGATGCGCGTGGGAGTGCTCACCGGTGGGGGCGACTGCCCTGGCCTCAACGCGGTGATCCGCGCCATCGTCCGCAAGGGCGTCCGCGAGTACGGCATGGACTTCGTCGGCTTCCGAGACGGCTGGCGGGGTCCGCTCGAGGGCGACACGATGGAGCTCGGCGTACAGCAGGTGCGCGGGATCCTGCCGCGCGGCGGCACCATCCTCGGCTCCTCGCGTACCAACCCGTTCTCGGTCGACGGCGGGGTCGAACGCATCCGCGACAACCTCGCCGCCGCCGGGGTCGACGCGTTGATCGCGATCGGCGGCGAGGACACCCTCGGGGTGGCCACCAGGCTCGCCGACGCGGGCGTGCACGTGGTGGGGGTGCCGAAGACCATCGACAACGACCTGTCCGGCACCGACTTCACCTTCGGCTTCGATACCGCTGTCAACATCGCCATGGAGGCCATCGACCGCCTGCACACCACCGCCGAGTCGCACCACCGGGTGCTGGTCGTCGAGGTGATGGGCCGTCACGCGGGCTGGATCGCCCTGCACTGCGGCCTGGCTGCCGGCGCCAACGTCATCTTGATCCCGGAGCGTCCGTTCGACCTGGACAAGGTGTGCGCCCAGGTGGAGAGCCGCTTCGCCACCCAGTACTCACCGATCATCGTGGTCGCCGAGGGCGCCACGACCGCTGACGGGGACGAGTCGCTGGTCGCGGCCGAGACCGACGCCTTCGGGCACGTGCGCCTCGGCGGCGTCGGCGACCGGCTGGCGAAGTCGATCGAGGAGCGCACCGGCAAGGAGGCACGGGCGGTCGTGCTGGGCCACGTGCAACGTGGTGGCACCCCGACCGCCTTCGACCGCTGGCTCGCCACCCGCTTCGGCCTGCACGCCGTGCAGGCCGTGCACGAGGGTGACGTGGGCATGATGGTCGCCTTGCGGGGCACCGAGATCATCCGCGTACCACTGGCCGAGGGCACCCGCGAGCTGAAGACCGTGCGCCCCGAGTTGTACGAGGAGGCCGAGGTGCTCTTCGGATGAGCGCCCGCGACGGCGCCAGGCACGCCGACCGAGCCGTGCTCGTGGTCAACGCGGCGAGTCGCTCGGGGCGGCAGGCGTTCGACGAGGCCTGCCGCCGACTGCGCGACGGTGGGGTCGACCTCGCCGACTCGCGCGCCGTCGAGGACCCCGAGCAGATCCCGGCCGTCGTCGAGGCGCTGGTCGCGGACGGCGCCGACCTGGTCGTGCTCGGCGGCGGCGACGGCACCGTCAACTGCATCGCCTCGGTGATCGACCACGACGAGGTGGTCCTGGGCCTGCTGCCGCTGGGCACCGCCAACGACTTCGCCCGCACGCTGGCCATCCCCGACGACCTCGCCGGCGCTTGCCGCACGATCGTGAGCGGCCGCGTCGTCGACGTCGACCTCGGCTCCCTCGGGGACCACCGCTTCGTCAACGTGACCCAGCTCGGTCTCGCCGTGGGCGTCACCCGCCTGATGGACGACCGGACGAAGAAGCTGCTCGGCCCGTTCGCGTACCCGCTGACCGCGCTGCGCGCCTTTTCGCGGCAGCGGCCCTTCAGCGCTCGCCTCGAGTTCCCCGACCACGACGTGGACGACGTCGAGCTCGACGACCTGCTGCAGCTGGCCGTCGGTAGTGGCGTCTTCTACGGCGGGGGCAACGCGGTGTCGTCGGACGCCTCCATCGACGACCACCGTCTCGACGTGTACGCCATCCCCCGTGGCACATGGCGTCAGCGCTGGCACGTCTTGCGGTGGTTCCGCTCGGGGCGCTTCGTCGAGATCGACGAGGTATTCCACACCCGGACGACTCGCGTACGCGTGTTCGCTAAGCCGCCGCAATCGCTCAATATCGACGGCGAGCTCGTCGAGTACCACGAGGTCGCGTCCAACGAGTTCCACGTGCTGCCCGATGCGCTGCGGGTGGTGATCCCGCAAGCTTCCGACGCGGCGCGACTCGACGGCTGAGGCTTGGGCGATCCGGGCGCCGGTCGCTCGACTCGGGTGCCGGACTGCCCGCGTACCCTGGCACGCGTGATCCCTGCCTTGTCCGAGCTGCACGCGCGTGGAGCTCGCCAGCAGCCGAGCTGGCCGGCACCCGCCGAGGTGGGCGCCGTCGTGGACCGGTTGCGGCGGTTGCCCCCGCTGGTGTTCGCCGGCGAGTGCGACAGGTTGCGCACCGACCTGGCGGCGGTCTCGCGCGGCGAGGCCTTCGTGCTGCAGGGCGGTGACTGCGCCGAGACCTTCGACGGCGTCACCGCCGACAACGTCCGCAACAAGCTGCAGGTGCTGCTGAGCATGGCGGTGGTGCTGACGTACGCGGCGGCGGTACCGGTGGTCAAGGTCGGCCGCCTGGCCGGTCAGTACGCGAAGCCGCGTTCGGCCGACACCGAGACCCGCGACGGCGTCACGTTGCCGGCGTACCGCGGCGACGCCGTCAACGGCTTCGCCTTCACCCCCGAGGCGCGCCGTCCCGACCCCCGCCGGCTGCTGGACGTTTACCACGCCTCCGCCGCCACCCTGAACCTCACCCGTGCGTTCGTCACCGGTGGCTACGCCGACCTGCGCCAGGTGCATGCCTGGAACACCGACTTCGTGCGCACCAGCCCCGCCGGCAAGCGCTACGAGGTGGTCGCCGGCGAGATCGACCGGGCGCTGGCGTTCATGGCCGCCTGCGGGATCGAGCCCGACGAGTTCTCCTCGGTCGACTTCTACTCCTCGCACGAGGCGCTGCTGCTCGACTACGAGCACGCGATGACCCGGATCGACTCCCGCACCCAGCTGCCGTACGACGTCTCCGGCCACTTCGTGTGGATCGGGGAACGCACCCGCCAGGTCGACGGGGCCCACGTCGAGCTGCTGTCGAGGGTGCGCAACCCGATCGGGGTCAAGCTGGGCCCCACCTCGACCGCCGACGACGCCATCGCGCTGGCGGCCCGACTGGACCCCGACCGTGAGCCGGGCCGGCTGACCTTCATCACCCGGCTGGGAGCCCGCCGGGTGCGCGACGTGCTGCCCGAGCTGGTGGAGAAGGTCACCGCAGCCGGAGTGCAGGTGGCGTGGGTCTGCGACCCGATGCACGGCAACACCTTCGAGAGCGCCGACGGCTACAAGACCCGCGAGTTCGACGACGTGATCGAGGAGGTCCGGGCCTTCTTCGAGGTGCACCGCTCGCTCGGCACCTGGCCCGGTGGGGTGCACGTCGAGCTCACCGGCGACGACGTCACCGAGTGCCTGGGCGGTGGCGGGCAGGTGGCCGACCTGGCGCACCGGTACGAGACGTACTGCGACCCGCGGCTCAACCGCGCCCAGTCGCTGGAGCTGGCGTTCCTGGTGGCGCAGATGCTCCGCGCCGCCTGACCTGCCAGCTCACCCGCGCACCGTCCGACCGTACGCTCGGCGCCGTGATCGACCTGCGCAGCGACACCGTGACCCGGCCGACCGCGGCGATGCTGACCGCGATGGCGCGACTCGACCCGCACGACACCGGCGACGACGTGTACGACGAGGACCCCACCGTGCAGACGCTGCAGGAGCGGGTCGCCAGGATGCTGGGCCACGAGGCCGCCCTGTTCACCGTCACGGGCTCGCTGGCGAACCTGCTCGCCGTACGGGCCCTGGTGCCCGTCGGGCGCGAGGTGCTCTGCGACGCCCAGGCGCACATCGCCCGGGCCGAGCTCGGTGCCCACGCCAGCGTCCTCGGCACGACCATGCGCACCTGGACGACAGCGGACGGGGTGGTCGACCCGGGCGTGGTGGAGGCGATGGTCGCACCCGACCTGGGGCCGTTCATCGTGGGCACCGCGGCACTGTCGGTGGAGAACACGCACAACTTCGGCGGTGGCACGGTGCAGCCCCTGACCCACCTGCGCGAGCTGCGCTCCGTCGCCGACCGGCACGACCTGCGCGTGCACCTGGACGGTGCCCGGTTGTGCAACGCCGCAGTCGCCACCGGCACCCCGCTCGCGGCGTACGGCGCGGTGGCCGACGTCGTGACGCTCAGCCTCTCCAAGGGTCTCGGCGCGCCGGTCGGATCGCTGCTCGCCGGGTCGGCCGAGAGGGTTGCGGAGGCGCGGATCTGGCGCAAGCGGCTCGGCGGCGGCTGGCGCCAGGCCGGTGTGCTCGCCGCAGCCGGGCTGTACGCGCTCGACCACCACGTCGAGCGGCTCGCCGACGACCACGCCAACGCCCGGCTGCTTGCGTACGCCTGCGGGGTCGACCCGGACCGGGTCGACACGAACATCGTCGTCGTGCCGTGTGACGACGCAGCTGCCGTGGTCGCGAAGGCACGCGCGGCGGGCGTGCTCACGAGTGCGGTCGGGCCACGGGCACTGCGTCTCGTCACGCACCTCGACGTCTCGTCCGGCGACGCCGCGCGGGCCGCGGAGGTGCTGGCACCGCTGGTGGCCTGACTTCGACGCCGGCTCAGACCAGTGACAGCACGATCGTCGAGCCGGGGGGCACCAGCTCGTCGCTGGACGGGCTCTGCGCCACCACGTACCCGAGCCCGATGTAGGTCGCGGACCGGCGCTCCTCGACGTCGAACCCGGCCTCCTCCAGCGTCTCGCGCGCAGCGACGACCCCGGTGGCCACCACGTCGGGTACGGATACCAGCTCGGGGCCCTTGGAGACGACCAGCTCGACGGTGTCACCGCGGTAGCCGGTGCCGGACGACGGCGTCTGGCTGAGTACGTTGCCGGCCGGCACCGTGTCGTCGAAGACCTTCTGCGCCACCTCGACCACGAAGCCGGTCTCGCGCAGGTCCACCGCCGCGACTCGCACCGGGTCTCCGGTGTGGTCGGGGACCTCCAGCGGTCGTGGGCCCCGGCTCACGACCAGGTCGACACCCGTGTCGACCGGCACCGACGTACCGGCGTCGGTGCCCTGGGCGACGACCGTGCCCTCGGCGTAGCGGTCGGACCACCGCTCGCGCACCGCACCGGTCGACAACCGGGTGGCGCGCAACCGCTGCTCGGCGGTATCGACGGCGAGCCCTGCGACGTCCGGGACCTCGTAGCGTTCCGCACCAGCGCTGAGCACCAGCGCGACGGTGTCTCCACGCGCGATGCGCTCGTCACGGTCGGGGTCCGTGCGCAGCACGTCCCCGGCCGGCACGGTGTCGGAGAAGTCCTTGCCGCCGAGGGTGACCTCGAGCCCGGCTCGTTCGGCCGCTGCACCGGCCTCCGCGCGACTCATCCCGGCCAGGGCCGGCGTCGTCGTCCACCGGCCGAGTGCGACGTACCAGCCGGCGAGCAGCACCACGGCCACCGTCAGCGCGGAGATCGCGAGGAGTCGGCGTCTGCGGCGGGGCCGCCGAGGAGTGTTGCCTGCGCTCGCCGGGTCCGCGGGCACCACGACCGTCCCGGTGCCCGCCGAGGCACCCGGCTCGGTGTCCTGCTGCGACCAGCCGGCCGGGTCCGCGGCCCAGTCGTAGGGGACGGCCGGCGGTGGTGAGGCCGGCCCGGTCCTGCGCCCGGTAACCTCGGTGACCTCGCCGCTCTGGTCGGCCTCCGCGCCTCCGTCGGCCTCCGCTGGCCCTGGCGACCGGTGCGGGCGCAGGTCCGCCGCGAGGTCCGGGTCGCCGGACAGGCCTTGGTCGACAGCACCGCGCACGCGCCGGACCTGGTGCAGCAGCACCTGGGCGTCCGCCGGACGTACGGCACGGTCGCGGGCGGTGGCACGCTCGACCAGCGCGTCGATGTAGTCGGGTAGCCCCGGCACGTGCCGAGACGGCGCGGGCACGTCGCGGTGCACATGCTGATAGGCAACTTGCAGCGGTGTCCCACCGGCATGCGGTTTGAGCCCGGTGAGCAGCTCGTACAGCATGACCCCGGCGGCGTAGACGTCGGAGCGCGCGTCGGCTCCGTCGTCGAGCACCAGCTCCGGGGCGAGGTACGCCACGGTCCCGATCAGCGGTCCGCTGACGGCGGTGGCGGAGGTGGCCGTGCTCACCGCGCGGGCGAGCCCGAAGTCGGTCACCTTCACCCGGCCGTCCGGAGCCAGCAGGACGTTCTCGGGCTTGACGTCGCGGTGCACGATGCCACCCGCGTGGGCCGCGGCGAGCGCGGTCAGCACCTGCTCGAGCAGGGCGAGGGCACGTCGAGGCGAGAGGGGTGACTCGTCGCGCACGACGTCGCGCAAGGTGGCACCGGGCACGTGCTCCATCACCAGGAAGACCAGACCGTCGTCGGCGCCCTGGTCGAACATCGCGACCACGTTGGGATGGTTGAGCCGCGCCGCAGAGCGGGCTTCACGCACGAACCGGGCCGCCACCTCGCCGTCGTCGCCGAGCCCTGGATGCATGACCTTGACCGCGACCAAGCGGTCGAGCCGGGTGTCGGTGGCGGCGTAGACGGTGGCCATGCCGCCGCGCGCGATTCGCGAGCCGACGAGATAGCGGCCGTCCAGCAGCCGCCCCTGCAGGGGGTCGCTGCTGCGGCTGCTCACCTTGCACCTCCCGGCTCACCTGCTGCAGTTGCTCGCGTCTGGACCTGCCCGCTCTCGTGCCGCAGCTGACCGCGTCTGGACCCGCCGGCTCATGTGCTCCCGCCGCTCGCGCCTGGACCCGCCGGCTCATCCGCTGCGGCATTCGAGTCTAGGCAGCCACGCGGCTCCAGCGGCCGACCCGCGCCGGTCGGAGGCCGCAGGCCGTGCGACGCTGAGCCGGTGACGACCTCCATGACCCGGCCCGACCCGCTGGAGTCGCTGATCGACGACTGGTGCACGTTGTCGCAGGCGGCGTACCGGTTGGGTACCAACGGCGGTCGGATCAAGCGGCTGCTGCGCGACGGTGACCTGATCGCCGTACGTACCGCCGCCAGCGGCGAACCACGCGTGCCCACGTTGATGCTCGGCGACGACCGGGTGGTCAAGGGACTACCCGGCACGCTCACGCTCCTGCGCGACGCCGGCTTCGAAGACCGGGAGGCTCTGACGTGGCTGTTCACGCCCGACGCGACGCTGCCCGGGCGGCCGATCGACGCGCTGCGACGTGACTCGGGCACCGAGGTGCGTCGGCGAGCCCAGGCGTTGGCCTTCTGAGCGGCTGGGATGAGCGGCTGGCTGATTCTGGAGCGTGCGCACGGGCTCGACCGGCTCGATGCGCCGGGTCCTCCCGGGGCCGGGTGTCAGCGCTCGGACAGCGGCGATAGCCACGGACTCGCCTGCTTACGCTTCCGCCATGCCCCCAGCTCCGCCGCCGCGCCCGCCGACGGTGGGGGCGCTGCTGCGCGCAGACGTCACCTCTTTCTCCTTCGAGACGTTCCCCCCGCGTGACGACGCGGGGGAGCGGCAGCTGTGGACCACGCTTCGCCGCCTGGAGGCGCTGCATCCGACGTTCGTCTCGGTGACGTACGGCGCGGGTGGCTCGACCCGTCACCGCACCGTCCGGATCACGCAGCGGATCGCATCGGACACCACCCTTCGGCCGGTGGCCCACCTCACCTGTGTAGGGCACAGCCGCTCCGAGCTGCGCCGGATCGTCGGCCAGTACGTCGACGCCGGAGTCCGCGACGTGCTCGCTCTCCGTGGCGACATGCCCGGTGGACCCGGGCAGCGCTGGGTGCGCCACCCGGACGGGCTCGACCACGCCCTCGAGCTGGTCGAGCTGCTCCGCTCACTCGCCGATCTCTGCGTCGGGGTGGCGGCCTTCCCCGAAGGACATCCAGAGGCCGCCGACCTCGAGGGCGACGCGCGGGTGTTGGCCGCCAAGGCCCGCGCGGGTGCCGAGTTTGCGGTGACCCAGCTGTTCTTCCGAGCCGAGGACCACCTGCGGCTGGTCGACCGGGCGGCCCGGCACGGGTGCGACATCCCGATCGTGCCGGGCATCATGCCGGTGACGAGCCTGTCGCAGATCCAGCGCTTCGCCGAGCTCTCGGGGTCGTCGGTGCCGCAAGAGGTGGTCGCCCGGTTGGAGCCGCTGCGCGACGACCCCGCGGCGGTACGCGCCGCGGGTGTCGAGATCGCGACGCGGCTGTGCGAAACGCTGCTCGCCGAGGGCGCACCGGGTGTCCATCTCTACACCCTCAACCGGTCCACGGCCACCCAGCAGATCTGCGCGAACCTGTCCTCCTGGGTCGGCCGAACGGCTGAACTTGTGACGACACGGGGCTGAACAGCCCACATTGGCATCAACCGGGTGCGACCCTCGAAGGGTGACAGCTCGCCAGCGCAGCGCTCGGAGCGCGCTCGACGTCACCGCTGTGTGCTGCGGCGTGCTCTTCCTGCTCCTGCTCGCCCTCTCGATCGGCGTCGATGTCCGCGATAGCGCATGGTTGGTCGGCGGCCTGTGGGCCAGTGGGCTGCTCGCCCTGGTCGGAGCCGTCGCCGCGTCTCGGATCGGCGACGACCCGAGCGAGGATCCGCACTACCTGGGCACGATCGCACACGGCCTGCGCGCCGAGTGGGACCGCAGCCACCGGGCGTGAGCCCCATCAGCGGCTGACGTCGGCCGGTGTGCCGTCCGTCAGCCGCAACAGCTCCTCGTACGTCGTGGGGAAGACGGCGTACGGATGACCGGCGGCTGCCCAGACGACCGGGTGCCTCGTCAGCCAGCGGTCCACCAGCGTCCGTACCGGCTCCGGGTGACCGACGGGCGAGACGCCGCCGATTGCTTGTCCCGTGTGCTGGCGGACGAAGTCGGGTGCCGCCCGGCCGAGGCGAGGCAGGCCGTGCTCGCCGGCGACGTAGTCGGTGTCGACCCGGTGCGCGCCGGACGTCAGCACGAGCAGCGCCTCGCCGCCGGCGTCGAACACGAGGCTGTTGACGATCGCTCCCACCTCGACGCCGAGCGCAGCGGCGGCCTCGGCGGCCGTGCGAGCCGAGTCGGGCAGCACCCGGACCTCGCCGGTCGCGCCGAGGTGCTCCAGGACCGCCTGGACCCGGCGTACGCGAGGGTGCCGCGCGGGGTCGGCGTCGGGCTCATCGCAGGTCATGGCGCCCGAGTCTGGTCGATGCTGCCGCGTCGGGCAGACAGCCACACTCTGGACGCCGTGGGTCGCGACTGCTCAAGTGACGTGGCGGGCTTCGGATGAGCTGGTCGAGCGCGTCCGTCGGCGGGCCCGCGCGGAGGGTCGCAGCCTCAACGACTACGTGACCACCGTGCTCTCCGCCGCGACCGATCCGGATCTCGCCGGCAGTGAGGCGGATCGGGTGCGCGAGCGACTTGCGGCTGCTGGCCTACTCGAGCCGACGCCTGGGTCCAAGGCGCGCCCGGCTGCGACAGCCACGGCGCGGGCTCGCGACCGTGCTGGGCGAGGTACGACGCTGACGGACCCGTCAGTGAAGGTCGGTGAGTGTCTTCGCCGACGCGTCCGCACTGGTCAAGCTCTATGCCGACGAGGGCGGCGCTGATGTCGTCTGCGGTCTCGACTTCGTGGTGGTGAGTGCTCTCTCCTGGGTCGAGGTGCCGGCAGCGATCTGGCGCAAGCATCGGCTCGGTGAGCTGAGCGCCGACGACGCCCGGCTCCTCGTGACCTCGTTCGAGGCGGACCTGTTCGGCACCTCGGAGAC
>JBBSMD010000046.1:0-15253 GCA_038233355.1 Propionibacteriales bacterium | reverse complement strand
TCGCCGGAGGCGACGATGCGCGCCGGGTCACCGGGTCGACGAGGCGCGATCGTCGGCTCGAAGTCGATGCCGGTGGCCCGGGCGACGGCGCTCATCACCTCGGCGACGCTCATCCCCGTACCGCTGCCGAGGTTGTAGACCGGTTCGAGCGCACCGCCCTCGGCCAGGGTGCGCGCCGCCGTGACGTGCGAGCGGGCGAGGTCGGCCACGTGCACGTAGTCGCGCACACAGGTGCCGTCGGGGGTGTCGTAATCGTCGCCGTTGATCCGCGGGGTGCGCCCGTCGGTGAGCGCCTCGAGCACGAGCGGCACCAGGTTGTGCGGGCTCGCGTCGTAGATCTCGTCGTGTCCGGAGCCGATCACGTTGAAGTAGCGCAGGCTCGTGTGTGCAAGGCCGCTGATGTGGGCGGTGTCGCGCACCAGCCACTCCCCGATGAGCTTGCTCTCCCCGTACGGCGACTCCGGCAGGGTGGGGGAATCCTCGGTTACCACGTCGCTGTCGGGCGTGCCGTAGGTGGCGGCGCTGGAGGAGAACACCATCGCGCCTACGCCGGCGGCGGTCATTGCGGCCAACAGCCGTCGGGTGCCCTCGACGTTCTGCTCGTAGGTGTGCAGGGGGCGCTCCACCGAGACACCGGCGTACTTGAACGCGGCGAGGTGCACCACACCGCTGACCTGGTGGTCGTCGATGGTCCGCGCGACCAGGTCCCGGTCGAGGACGCTGCCGCGTACGAGGGGGACAGCGTCGGGTACGAAGGACTCGATGCCGGTGGAGAGGTCGTCCAGGACGACCGGCGCCATGCCGGCCGCGGCCAGCTCGCGGGCGACGTGGCTCCCGATGTAGCCGGCCCCACCGGTCACCAGCCAGCTCATCGGAGTCCTCTCGGCGGGCGCCAGGTCCGGTCCGCCCCACTGCGTCGGGGCGCCACCCTAGCCGGGAGGGCGGAGCCGTCGCCGCCCAGGCCCGCCCGGGTGTGGTCAGTGACGACAGGACGTTGCGGCGTGTCGTGGTCGGTTGTGACCACACTCAATGTCTCGCGGTGACGTGCTCGGCCGCCACGAGCTCGGCCAGTGCCTCCGCGTGAGCGGGCTCGGTGGCACCCCGCACGAGTACGAGCGATCCGCCGGCGGCCAGTGCGGCGAGCCACGCGGGCAGGATCGCCGCACCGGTCGGCGGCTCGGTCACCAGCAGCCGGGGGCGCGGCGGATCGGCTTGTGTGCCCACGGCGCGCAGCAGTGCCGAGTGCGACGTGGTGGCGTGCTCGAGCTCCACTGCGGCCGAGTCGGGACCGGGCGGGTGGTACCCGCTGAAGTGGTCGCCGTGACCCAGCACCTCGGCGTCGTAGTCGAGCACCCCGGCCGGGGCGGGGTCGGCGGAGCGGGCGCCCATCGGTTGCAGCGCCAGGACGACCACGTCGCCACCTACGGCGCCGGAAGCGTCCGCACGCGTGGTGACGGCCACGTCCGGCTCGACCCGGTCGACGTCGCCGACGAGCACGCACCCCGCGCGCCAGGTGGCCAGCGCCCACACCACCGCCTGCCAGTGCACCGGCAGCACGACCCGCACGCGGGCGCCGGCCGTCACGGCGAGGGAGTCCTGCAGGAGGTTCGCCGTCTTGGCCACCCAGTTGTCGGTGGTCGCGACGCTCAGCTCCACCCGCTCGCCCGTACTCAGGTCGTAGTAGGTGAGCAGTGGTCGTGCGGCGTCCTGTCTCAGCAGGCCGGCGAAAAGGGCGGGAACGGTGTCGGCGACGGGCACGCCGACACTGTAGGAGCCTGGTCCGCGGCCGTCGAGGTGGCGCCCGCCTGTTCCGCGCTCGCGAGTGACATGGCCTGACCAGGCATGATCGGCGCCGAGCGGTCCGGCGAGACGACCGGCACGACAGCAGGGAGGCAGCCGTGGAGGCGGTCATCGTGGCGGGCGGGCTGGGCTCGCGCCTGCTGCCGCTGACCGAGCGCCGGCCCAAGCACGTGCTGCCGGTCGGCGGGGTTCCGTTCCTCGCCCACCAGCTGGTCAAGCTGGCCCACAGCGGCGTGGACACGGTGGTGCTGGCCACGTCCTACCACGCCGAGGCGTTCCAGCCGGTACTTGGCGACGGCTCCCGCTACGGCGTGCGGCTGAGCTACGTACGCGAGCCCGAGCCGCTCGGCACCGGCGGTGCCATCAGGCACGTCGCCACCGCGCTGCGCAGCGGGCCGGACGAGCCGCTGCTCGTGCTCAACGGCGACCAGCTCTCCGGCCACGACCTGGTCGCACAAGTCGACCGGCTCGAGCAGACCGACGCCGACGTGGTGCTGCACCTGGTGCGCGTGGCCGATCCGCGCGCGTACGGATGCGTGCCGACCGACGCGAACGGTGTCGTGCTGGACTTCGCCGAGAAGTCGGCGCGTCCGGCGAGCGACCAGGTCAACGCGGGCTGCTACGTGTTCCGCCGTCGGGTCGTCGACACCATCCCTGGGGGAGAGGTGGTCTCGGTCGAGCGGGAGACGTTCCCCGCCTTGCTGCTTGGCGGGTACCGAGTGGTGGGCCACCTCGACGACGCCTACTGGCGCGACGTCGGCACCCCGCAGTCGCTGGTGGACGCCTCCGGCGACCTGGTGCTCGGAGTCGCCCCGTCGGCGGCGATGCCACCGATCGACGGCGTGGCGCTCGTGCAGGACGGCGCGCGCGTCGAGGGCGAGGTCCGCGGAGGCACCGTGGTCGGTCCGGGTGCCGCGGTGGGAGCGGGCGCCCGAGTGGACCGTTGCGTGCTGATGCCCGGTTCCATCGTCGGGTCGGGCGCGCTCCTCGATCGCTGCGTGCTGGGGCCGGGTGCGGTGGTCGGGACGGGTGCGCGGCTCGACCGGGTGGTGGTCGGTGACGACGCCGTCGTTGCCGCCGGCTGGACCGCTACCGGACAGCACGTCGCCTGCGCCTCCCGGGTCGGCTGACGCGGGCGGCATCCCGCGCGTGCTCGGCGAGGTCGACGCCAGCCGGAGACCCTCAGCGCGGCGGGACGAGGCGTACGACGGTGACGACGCGCCATCCGGCGGGTGCGCGGGCGACGGCGCCCTCCCCCGCGGGCGACCCGTCCTCGGTCCCGGCCCGGTGTGCGGCAGCGAGGACCCGCACTCGCTCGACGAGGGCGCCAGCCGCCAGCAGTGCCGCGTCGGAGTCGGGTCGCGCGAGCACCACGACCAGGTCGGCTGGCGACGCCTCGACCCGGGCCAGCGAGCGGTCGACACCGTACGCCGCGTCGTCGACGAGGCCGCGGAGCCAGTCCGCTACGGCGCCGGGTGCCGGGAACCCGCGGTTCGCCGTGTCGTCGTCGCGACGGACGGCGTGGCGCACCGCATCGACGCTCCCGAGCCCGAACAAGTCGGTCGCCTCGTCGCGCACCAACGCCCGCGCGCCCGGGCCGTCGTCTGCCCGGATCAGGGTCGCGAGCCCCCGTACGAGTGCAAACGGACGCCGCAGAGCCTTGCCGCGGACCAGCTCGGCGGCGCCGGCGACCTCGTCGGCGATCGCCGGCGCCGTGACCTGCAGGAGCGCGCCGCCGGCGTCCGGGGTGCCGGCGAGGTCCAGCAGCGGCACCAGCCCGGCCACCCCGACCGCCAGGTCGGTCTGTCCCTCCCGCCACGGCCGGCCGGCCGTGTCGGTGACCACCACGGCGACGTCCACTCCGGCCAGCTGCGACACCCGACGCCGCAACGACCGCGCCGACGCGTCGGGGTCCGGCGGCAGCGGCACGACCGTGCCCGGCGCGGTGTTGGAGGCGTCGACTCCCGCTGCCGCCATCGTCAGGCCGGTCCGCAGGCGCACCACCCGCAGCGCTCCCCGCTGCGCCACCACCCGGGAGGTGTGCTGCTCGACCACCGAGTCACGCTCGGCCCGCACCGCGAGTCCCGCCGCCTTCGCGACGGCCTTGCTGGACACCACGACCACGTCACCGCTGCGTACGTCCGGCTCCGCGGTCAGCAACAGCTCGGCCAGGTCGGCACCGGGACGGACCTCGGGGATCCCGTCGACGGGCAGCACCTCGAGCCGCTCCACCCGGTGTCGCTCCACCCGGTGCCGGTCCTCCCGGGCCGTCACCGGCCAACCGCACCGGCACGTCCGGTGCACGACGCCGCCAGGTCGAGGGCGGCACGGGCCATGGCGGCCGTCGCGTCCGGGTCGCTCATCAGCAGGGGCAACGCCCGTGCCTCGATCCCGGCTGCCGCCAGGACCGCCACGGCGTCGGCGTCGACGGCGTCGACGAGCCAGCCGTCGAGCAGGCCGTCCGCCGAGCGGGCACCGTAGTGCTGCGCGATCCCGGCGGCCGTGCCATCTCGTCCGAGGCCGCGCAGCAGCTGGTCGGCCATGCCGCGCACGGCCGCACCGCCGATCACGGGGGAGACCCCGACCACCGGCGCAGGAGTCTCGCGCACGGCTTCGCGCACTCCTGGCACCCCGAGCACGGTGCCGATCGACACGACCGGGTTCGACGGTGGCAGCAGGATCACGTCGGCACCACGAAGTGCCTCCAGCACCCCCGGCGCCGGACTTGACTGGTCCAGCCCGATGACGACCACGTCGCGGACGGGTGGCTCGGCGTGCAGGCGCACCCAGTACTCCTGGAAGTGCACGACCCGCTGACCCGAGGGCGACTGCGGGTCGTCGATGACGATGTGGGTCTCGATCCGGTCGTCGCTCATCGGCAGCAGGCGCACGCCGGGCCGCCAGCGCTCGCAGAGCGCCGCGGTCACCTGCGTGAGCGAGTAGCCGGCCGCGAGCAGCTGGCTGCGCAGCACGTGCGTGGCAAGGTCCCGGTCGCCCAGCGCGAACCAGTCCGGCGTCACGCCGTACGCGGCGAGCTCCTGCTTGGCATGCCACGTCTCGTCGGCGCGGCCCCAGCCTCGGCCCTCGTCGATTCCGCCGCCCAGGGTGTACATCACGGTGTCGAGGTCGGGGCAGACCTTGAGCCCGAACAGCCAGATGTCGTCGGCGGTGTTGCCCACCACGCTCAGCTCGTCGTCGGGGCCGAGGATGGCACGTACCCCGCGCAGGAACCGGGCCCCACCGATGCCGCCCGACAGGGCCGTGACACGCATGGCCCCAGTGTCCCGCGTGCGGTGTCACCCGCCCAGCGTCACCCCCGTCGACACCCCAGTGGTCAACCCAGTCGTCGAGCCCGTCGTCGACCAATGTCGACACCCGGTCGACACGCGAGCGTCGCCTCGTCGCACGACGCACCCAGGCGGCATCAACCGTTCGGCCCATTATCAGCAGCCGGCTTGACGCGGCGGTAGTGACATGCGTGTAATTTCACCTGTGTCGTCCGGTACGACCGCGAAGCGTGACCGGGTGGCGACGCACCGCCCCGGTTCGCCGGGGGAAGGCCGGGGGAAGCAGTGGCCGGGGGAGCCGAGAGAGCGGGTGGGACGCCATGGGTCGAGGAGGAGCGGTGCGAGAGCTGATCGAGATGACGGTGTTGGAAGCGGACCGACAGGGTGGGGAGGTCCTCGCGGACATCTGGGGACTCGAGCCCGACGAGGCGGGCGGTGAGCTGCTCTGGCAGGAACGGGCGCTGTGCGCGCAGACCGATCCGGAGGCGTTCTTTCCCGAGAAGGGCGGCTCGACCCGGGAGGCCAAGCGGGTGTGTCTTACCTGCGAGGTGCGCGTCGAGTGCCTGGAGTACGCCCTGGCTCACGACGAGCGCTTCGGCATCTGGGGCGGTCTGAGCGAGCGGGAGCGCCGCAAACTGAAGAAGCGCGCGGTCTGACCTCGGGAGTGGCGACCGCCTGATCGAGCGCGCTCGGCGACACGAAGCGAACCCGCGGCCAATCCGCGGTCCGCGGTCCCCTCGCCGGTAGCGTGGCGACGTGCTCCCCGCCCGGCTGTGTTCGCGCAGCACGTGTGCCGCGAGGGCGGTGTCCACGCTGACGTTCGTCTACGGGGACTCCACCGCCGTGCTCGGGCCGCTGTCCACCCACGCGGAGCCGCACGCGTACGACCTGTGCGAGCGGCACGCCGGCCGGCTGTCCGCGCCGCGCGGCTGGGAGGTGCTCCGGCTCGCCGGCGACCTCGGCGCCCAGGGCCCCTCCGGCGACGACCTGCTCGCGCTTGCCGACGCCGTGCGCGAGGCCGCCCGTCCGGCGCCGGTGGTCGAGGCCAACGGGCAGGCGGTGGAGGTGGGGCGTCGAGGCCACCTGCGGGTGCTGCGTTCGACCGACGTGGTGGACTGAGGGTAGACCGCCCCGATCGGGGTGCCAGGTGACCGAGGAGCCCACTCATGCGCGACCTCGTCTCGGGCGCCGACCGCATGACCCGGCTGAGCCGGGTCGTCAAGTCCTACGACGTGCGCGGGCTGGTGCCCGACGAGCTCGACCCGGTGGTCGCGTACGCGCTCGGATGGGGGTTCGCCGACCTGATGGCGCGGCCGTCGCCGGACGGCGACGCTGGCCGCGCGGTGGTGCTCGGCCGGGACATGCGCACGAGCTCGCCGGCGCTCGCAGCCGCCTTCGCCGACGGGGTCTGCACGCGCGGCCTCGACGTGGTCGACGTCGGGCTCGCGTCCAGCGACCTGCTGTACTTCGCCGCCGGGTCGCTCGAGCTGCCGGGTGCCATGGTCACGGCGAGTCACAACCCGGCCGGCTGGAACGGCCTGAAGCTCTGCCGGTCCGGTGCCCGGCCCGTCGGCGCCGCCTCCGGCCTGGACCTGGTCCGCCGCGCCGCCGAGCGCGTGCTCGACACAGCGCAGCCGCTCGATGACCGACCGCGTGGGGAGACGACGCGCCGCGACCTGCGCGAGGCGTACGCCGCATGCCTGCTCGGGTTGGCGCCCGGCCCGGGACACTCGGGCGCTGGTCGCCCCCTGCGGGTCGTGGTCGACGCCGGCAACGGCATGGCGGGGCTCACGGTGCCCGCCGTCTTCGCCCGCGTCGATGTCGACCTCGTCCCGCTCTACTTCGAGCTCGACGGTCGCTTCCCCCACCACGATGCCAACCCGCTGGACCCGGCGACGCTGCGCGACCTGCAGGCCGCGGTGCGCCGGCACCGCGCCGACGTCGGTCTGGCCTTCGACGGTGATGCCGACCGGTGTTTCGTCGTCGACGACCAGGCAGGGCTGGTCTCGCCGTCGGCGGTCGCGGCGCTGATCGCGGTCGAGGAGCTGGCCCGCGAACCCGGTGCCACGATCCTGCACAACCTCATCTGCTCGCGTGCGCTGCCCGAGACGATCCGCGCGCACGGCGGGCGACCGGTCCGTACGCCGGTGGGACACTCGGTCATCAAGGAGCTGATGGGGACCAGTGGTGCCGTGTTCGGCGGCGAGCACTCCGGGCACTTCTACTTCCGCGACTTCTGGTGTGCCGACTCCGGCCTGTTGGCCGCCTTGCATGTGCTCGGAGCACTCTCGCGTGCGGACGTGCCGTTGTCTGCTCTGGTGCGCGATCTGGTGCCCTACGCCGCCTCGGGCGAGCTCAACACGGTTGTCTCGGATCCGGCTGTGATGGTGCGGGCGGTCGAGTCCGCCTTCGCGGGCCAGCCCGGCGTCGAGGTCGACCACCTCGACGGGGTGAGCGTGCAGCACGCGGCGTGGTGGTTCAACGTGCGCCCGTCCGGCACCGAGCCGGTGCTGCGGGTCAACGTGGAGGCACGCGACTCCGCCATGATGGCCTCCGTGCGTGACCGCGTGCTCGACCTGGTGAGGAGGCCCGGATGAGGCTCGACCAGCGGCTGCTCGAGGTGCTCGTGTGTCCGGCGTGCCGCGCGGAGGTCCGCCCCGACCACCCGGCCGAGGAGCTGGTGTGCCAGGGCTGCGGCCTGGCCTACCCGGTCCGCGACGACATCCCGGTGATGCTCGTGGACGAGGCGCGGCGACCAGGGGTGCGCCGCGACACCTCCCCGCGCGACCCGACCGCGGCGGCACAAGCCCCCGACAACAGCCTCCCCGACAACAGCCTCCCGGACAACGGGGCCGCAGGCGCGGACGGTCCGGGCGACCCCCCGCCGTCGGCCGCCGAGACTCGGGGTCCGCACCAGCGCGAGCACAGGGTCCGCCCGCGCGACGGCGAACGGTGAGCGACCGCCGTGGTGTTCGACGACGCGCTGCTCGACGACGAGGCCGCCCTCGCCGCGGCCGACCCGGTGCTGCGTGACCTGGCCGAGTCGGGAGCGCGGGTGCGCCGGGAGGTGCTCGCCGGCCGGGAGACGCTCGCCGGGCTCGACCCGCCCGGTGGTGGACCCCGGGCGCTCGTGGTCGCCGGCGCCGACGCCCGGCTGCTGCGCGCGGTGCTGGAGCCCTGGGCACCGTTGCCGTTCGTCGCCTGGCCGGGGCCTGGGCTGCCGGGCTGGGCCGGTGTGCTCGACCTCGTGGTGGTGCTCGCGGGCTCGGCCGCCGACGAGGCCGCGACGAGCGCGGTGGCCGAGGCCGTGCGCCGGGGCTGCAGTCTGCTCGTCGCGTGCTCGCCGCACGCACCCGTCGCCGAGCTCGCGGCCGGGCGCGACACCACCATGCTGCCCGTGCAGACCGACGACCCGCTGGCCGTGGCGGTGGTGACCCTGCAGGCCCTGCACGCGTGGGGACTGGGTCCGGATGTCGCCGGCGAGCACGTCGCCCAGGCGCTCGACGACGAGGCGCTGGCCTGCTCGCCCTACGTCGACCTGGCCCGCAACCCGGCCAAGGAGCTGGCCATCGCGCTCGCCGACACCACGCCATTGCTGTGGGGAGGCAGCGTGTTGGCAGCCCGCGCGGCTCGCCGGGTGGCGGAGGCGGTGCGGCGGGCCACTGGCCAGCAGGCGATGGCGGCCGACGCCGAGCACCTGCTGCCGCTGCTCAGCGCGGCCCCACGCAAGGACGTGTTCGCCGACCCGTTCGACGGCGGTGGCCACGCCGACCCACCGCGGCCGGCCGTGGTGGTGCTCGACGACGGGGCCGACGACGCGCTGGTGCGAGAGCGTCGGGGCAGGCTGCTGAGCGAGGCGGCCCGCAGCGGGGTCGCGGCGCACCTGGTCAGCGCCGCCGACGGCGCGGGGTGGTCGGGCGTCGCTCGGTATGCCGCGCTGCTGGCCCGTGGCGGGTGGACGGCGGCGTACCTTGCGATCGGGTACGGCCGGGTGCCCCACCCGTCCGCGTGACACCCACCCGACAGCGCCAGCAGCGGGCCTGGCCGGACCGCTGAGCCGGTCCGCCGCCGCCGACAAGGTCTCGTGCCCACAGCGGGTCGGGCCGCGAGCTGCGCAGCACCCCGCAGCACCCCGCCGCACCAGGTCGCTGGTGGTCGAGCGCCGGATGTAATGCTGACCACACGCGACGAAGGGGCCACCATGGCCGAGCACACCGAGCAGGCGGTTGACCAAGGCGGTCACAGCGGTGGTGACAGCCGTGGTGACGGCGGTGGTGACGGCGGGGGGCACGACGACGGGCACGGCAGCAAGGCGGTCATCGCGGCGCTGGTGGCCAACGTCGGGATCGCCATCGCCAAGTTCGTGGCCTGGCTCGTCACCGGCGCCAGCTCCATGCTGGCCGAGTCGATCCACTCGGTCGCCGACTCCGGCAACCAGGTGCTGCTGCTGATAGGTGGCCGGCGGGCCAAGCGGGCTCCCACCCGGGAGCACCCATTCGGCTACGGGCGCGAGCGCTACGTCTACGCGTTCATCGTGTCCGTCGTGCTGTTCAGCGTCGGGGGCCTGTTCTCCTTGTACGAGGCGTACCACAAGTGGCACGAGCTCTACTCCGGCAAGCCCGACGAGCTGCTGGAGAGCCGCTGGTGGTGGGTGCCTTTGGTCGTGCTCACGTTCGGCATCGTCTTGGAGGGCTTCTCCCTCCGCACCGCGGTCAAGCAGGCCGACCCGAAGCGTCGGGGCCGCTCGTGGATGGAGTTTATCCGCGAGACGAAGGCGCCCGAGCTGCCGGTCATCCTGATGGAGGACTTCGCTGCTCTCGTCGGCCTGACCCTGGCGCTGAGCGGGGTCGGTCTGGCCCTGCTCACCGACAACGCCTACTGGGATGTCGTCGGCGCCGCCGGCATCGGCACGCTGCTGGTGGTCGTGGCCGTGATCCTGGCGATCGAGACCCGCTCGATGCTGCTCGGGGAGGCGGCGGCCCCCGACGCGCGCGAGCGCATCCATACCGCGCTGGACGAGGCGCCCGGCCTGGCCGGGGTGATCCACCTGCGCACGCTGCACGTCGGCCCGGACAAGCTGCTGGTCGGCGCGAAGGTGGCGGTGGTCCACGACGACAGCGCGGCATCGGTCGCCCGGGCGATCAACGAGGCCGAGGAACGGGTTCGGGCGGCCGAGCCGGACGTGTACTTCATCTACCTCGAGCCGGACCTGCGCCACGGGGAGGACGGCGCCGCCGACCGGCGGCCCACCGACAGCGCTGCGCACCGAGCGTGACGTAGCCTGGCGGGCGTGTCCGAAACCCTTTCTGCCCGCACGTACCGTCCCGCCAGCGAAGGCACCGACTCCGAGCTGGCCGGCACAGTCGACTCGGTTGACTACCGGGTCGCCGACCTCGGCCTGGCGGAGTACGGCCGTACCGAGATCACCCTGGCCGAGCACGAGATGCCCGGTCTGCTGGCGATGCGCGAACGCTACGGCCCGACCCAGCCGCTCGCGGGGGCCCGCATCACCGGCTCGCTGCACATGACGGTGCAGACGGCCGTCCTCATCGAGACGCTGGTCGACCTGGGTGCACAGGTGCGCTGGGCCAGCTGCAACATCTTCTCCACGCAGGACCACGCGGCGGCTGCCGTAGCCGTCGGGCGCGACGGCACCCCGGACGAGCCGGCGGGAGTGCCGGTCTTCGCCTGGAAGGGCGAGACCCTCGCCGAGTACTGGTGGTGCACCGAGCAGGCACTGACCTGGCCCGGGGAGCAGGCGCCCACCATGGTGCTCGACGACGGCGGCGACGCGACACTTCTGCTCCACCTGGGCGTCCAGTACGAACGCGAGGGCCACGTACCCTCGCCGGGCTCCACCGACGACGCTGAGCTTCGCGAGGTGCTCGGCGTCCTGACCCGCACCGTCGCCACGGACCCGCACAAGTGGAGCACGATCGGCGCGGCCGTCCAGGGCGTCACCGAAGAGACCACGACCGGCGTGCTGAGGCTCTACGAGCGCTTCCGCGCCGGCACGCTGCTGTTCCCGGCGATCAACGTCAACGACTCGGTGACCAAATCCAAGTTCGACAACCGGTACGGCTGTCGACACTCGCTGGTCGACGGCATCAACCGCGCCACCGACGTGCTGATCGGCGGCAAGGTCGCGGTCGTGTGCGGCTACGGCGACGTGGGCAAGGGGTGCGCGGAGTCCCTGCGCGGTCAGGGCGCGCGGGTTGTCGTCACCGAGATCGACCCGATCTGCGCCCTGCAGGCAGCGATGGACGGCTACCAGGTCGCCACCCTCGACGATGTCGTCGAGAGTGCCGATCTCGTCATCACCGCGACCGGGTGCGTCGACGTGGTCTCCGCCGAGCAGATGGGGCGGATGAAGCACCAGGCGATCCTCGGCAACATCGGCCACTTCGACAACGAGCTCGACATGGCCGGGCTGGCTGCGACCCCCGGCATCACGCGCAAGACGGTCAAGCCGCAGGTCGACCTGTGGACGTTCCCCGACGGCCACAGCGTCATCGTGCTGAGCGAGGGCCGCCTGCTCAACCTGGGCAACGCCACCGGGCACCCCTCGTTCGTCATGAGCAACAGCTTCACCAACCAGGTGCTCGCCCAGATCGAGATCTTCACCCGCACCGACCACTACCCGCTCGGCGTGCACACGCTGCCCAAGCACCTCGACGAGGAGGTCGCGCGCCTGCACCTGCCCGCGCTGGGGGTCCACCTGACCGAGCTCAGCAAGGACCAGGCCAGCTACCTCGGCGTGGACGTCGCCGGCCCGTACAAGTCCGACCAGTACCGCTACTGACCCCGCGCGTCTACTGACCCGCGCGTCCGCGAGGGCGCCATCTGCGCGTACGGGCCGGTCGATCCGGGCCGGCCCGTACCCTGGACGACACCGCGCCCAGGTCGCCACCGGCGAGACACGCTGACGACCGGGCCCGCGGAGCCGGCGGCCAGGGCCGGTGAGTGACCGGAAGGGGTCGACTGTGTCCGAGGCGACTGGCACGCCGCGTTCCTCGGGGCGTGGCCGGGTGCTGGTGGTGGACGACGACGTGTCGCTCGCCGAGATGCTCACCATCGTCTTCACCACCGAGGGCTTCGAGCCCCGGGCGGTGCACCGCGGTGACCAGGCCCTCGAGGCCTTCCGTGAGCACCGTCCCGACGTCGTGCTGCTCGACCTGATGCTGCCCGGCATCGACGGCATCGACGTTTGCAAGGCGATCCGCGCCGAGTCCGGCGTGCCCATCGTCATGCTGACCGCCAAGAACGACACCGTCGACGTGATCGTGGGTCTGGAGTCGGGAGCCGACGACTACGTGGTCAAGCCGTTCAAGCCCAAGGAGCTGGTGGCCCGGGTACGCGCACGGCTGCGCCGGCACGACGACGCACCGGTCGAGCACCTCACGATCGCCGACCTGACCATCGACGTCGCCGGTCACGAGGTCCGCCGTGGCGACCAGGTGATCGCGTTGACCCCGCTGGAGTTCGACCTGCTCGTGTGCCTGGCCCGCAAGCCGTGGCAGGTCTTCACCCGAGAGGTGCTGCTCGAGCAGGTGTGGGGTTACCGCCACGCCGCCGACACTCGCCTGGTCAACGTGCACGTGCAGCGACTGCGTTCCAAGATCGAGCACGACCCCGAGCACCCGGAGGCGGTGCTGACCGTACGCGGCGTCGGCTACCGCGCGGGCGCGGTCTGAGCCGGCCGTGAGGCGGGTGGGCCAGGCCGTCGGCCGGGGTCTACGGCTGATGACCTTCGCGTGGCGGCGCTCGGTGCAGGCCCGCGTCGTGATCAGCACCCTGGTGCTCGGCAGCCTCGTGGTCGTCCTCGTCGGCTGGCTGTTGCTGCGCTCGGTCGCCGAGGGTCTCGTGCAGGACAAGGCCGAGATCTCGGTGGGCCAGGCCGAGAACGGGTTCGAGGAGGCGCGCGTCGAGCTGGCCCCGCGGGCGTTGAGCGAGACCGCGTCGGAGTCCGAAGCCCTCACCGAGCTGGTGGCGACGCTGACCAGTCGCGGCGGTGAGGCACGCGGGTACGAGGTGGTCCTGAGCGGTCCGATCGAGCAGCCCGTCGATGACGACGGTCGGGGGCGGCGGACGTCACCGGCGGTCGACGGCGGCCGCAGCGTGCCGGCGCAGCTACGCGGCACCGTCGAGACCAACGTCGGCACGTACTGGACGTACACCCGGCTCGTCTACGTCACCGGGCGTCCCTCCGAGCCGGCGGTCGCGGTCGGCTCCCAGGTGCAGGTGCCGAGCACCGGAGACGTGTACGCGCTGTACTACCTGTTCCCGATGGGAGAGCAGCAGCAGACCCTGGAGCTGCTCGAGACGGCGTTGCTCTTCGCCGGCCTGGCTCTGCTCGTGCTGGTGGCCGGGGTGGCGTGGCTGGTGACCCGCCAGGTCGTCACCCCCGTACGCCTCGCCCGCCGCATCGCCGAGCGGCTCGCTGCCGGCCGGCTGGAGGAACGCCTGTACGTCTCGGGTGAGGACGACCTCGCCCGCCTCGCGGTGTCGTTCAACCAGATGGCCGCCAGCCTGCAGCAGCAGATCCGTCAGTTCGAGGAGCTCTCGGTGCTGCAGCGCCGGTTCGTCTCCGATGTCTCGCACGAGCTGCGGACCCCCCTGACGACGGTCCGGCTCGCCGCCGACGTGCTGCACGACGCCCGCGACGGGTTCGACCCGGTGACCGCTCGCTCCGCCGAGCTGTTGCAGGCCGAGCTCGAGCGGTTCGAGGCCCTGCTGGCCGACCTGCTCGAGATCAGTCGCTTCGATGCCGGCGCGGCCGGGCTCGAGCTGGACACCGTCGATCTGTGCGAGGTCGCCGGGCGGGTGGTGGACTCCTCACAGGCACTCGCCGAGCGTGCGTCGGTCCGGTTGTCGGTGTCGGCCGCCCAGTGCCCGTGCATGGCGGAGGCCGACGTGCGGCGAGTGGAGCGGATCGTGCGCAACCTGGTGGCCAACGCGGTCAGCTACAGCCAGTCCCCGGTCGTGGAGGTCTGGATCGCCGGCGACGACGACGCGGTGGCCCTTGCCGTGCGCGACTTCGGGATCGGCTTGCGGCCCGGGGAGGCGACCCTCGTGTTCAACCGGTTCTGGCGCTCCGACCCGTCGCGGGTGCGGGTGAGTGGGGGTACGGGGCTCGGGCTGGCCATCTCGCGCGAGGACGCGGTGCTGCATGGCGGCTGGCTGGAGGCGTGGGGCGCACCCGGCCGAGGGGCACAGTTCAGGCTGACGCTGCCACGGCGCGCCGGTGCGAAGCTCGAGGGCTCACCGATCCCCCTGGTGCCGCGCGACGCCGCTCGCCCAGCGCTGCCCGCACCGGCTCGGCCCACGACGGGGGCGGTTCGGTGAGGACGCCGCGAGCCGTCGTGGGCACGCCGCCCGGGTGTTCGCACCCACCTGCCGGCAGGTGGGCCGGTCGGATCGGCCGGCTGCGCCTCCTGCTCGGCTCGGCCCTCGGTGCGGTGCTGCTCACCTCGTGCGTGGCCGTCCCCAGCAGCGGTCCGGTCACCGAGGCGGAGAATCCGGTCACCGACCAGGACCTGACGATCCGGTACGTGGCACCGGGGCCCGTGCCGGGCATGTCGCCGTCGCAGGTCGTCGTCGGCTTCCTCGACGCCCAGCAGGCCTTCCCGGCCTCGGTGGAGACGGCGGCGAAGTTCCTCACCCCCGACGCGGCGGAGGCGTGGCGACCGAGCAGCCGGACCGTCGTCTACGAGGACGCCCGCCCGCAAGGCTCGGACGCGACGGTACAGCTCGTCGCACGCCGCGTGGCCGGCGTCTCCGCCCGGGGGGACTATCGGCCGGCGCCGTCCGAGCGCCTGGGACCCCTCTACCGGTACGGGCTGGAACGGATCGATGGCGAGTGGCGGATCACGAATCCGCCCGATGCGACATTCGTGAGCAGCTCGGCGTTCTTGCGCTACTACCGCCCGTACTCCCTGTACTTCCCAGACGTCACTCGCCGGCTGTTGGTGCCCGAGCCGGTTTGGCTCCCGATCGGGGCGTCGCTGCCCACCCAGCTGTTGCTGGGCCTGGTCGACGGACCTTCGGCCAGGCTGGGACGCGCGGTGAGCACTGCCGTGCCCGGCGCCACCGAGGAGGTGTCGACGGTGGTGGGCTCCGACGGCGTGGCCGTGGTACGCCTGCCCGCGTCGGCAGGGTCGCTGTCG
>JBBSMD010000045.1:0-15314 GCA_038233355.1 Propionibacteriales bacterium | reverse complement strand
CTCGGCGGCAACCCAGCCGATCCGGGCGATGTTGGTCTCCCGGTCGGCGCGAGAGAATCCCAGTCCCTTGGACAGGTGGTGACGGACCACGTCACCGTCGAGGCTCGTCACGGTGCGGTCGCCCCGCTCGAGCAGCACGTCGTGCAGGGCTCGGGCGAGGGTCGACTTGCCCGACCCGGAAAGGCCGGTGAAGAACACCACGAGTCCCCGCTCATGGCGTGGCGGTCGGTCCTGACGTACCACCGCTGCCACGGCCGGTGACGGCTCCCCCCGGTGCGCTGGGACGAGGGCTCGGTCGGCGTACGCCGCGGTGACCGTGGTGAGAAGTGCGTCGGTCTCGTCGTCCGCGTCGCGCGCCCCGACCGCGACAGCCACCACGACGGCCTCGGGCACCTCTGCGGCGAGCGCAGCGCGCACCAGGGCGGGGCCGGACAGGTCAACCGGGCCACCAGGACCGGTGCAGACGAGGAGCAACGGGGTGAGCTGCGACTCGGCTGCGTAGGCGGTCACCGCGGCCTCGTCGTCTCGGGTCAGCGGTGCACGCATCGGCACCGCGAACGCCGCCGGATGGGCCCTGCGCACCTCCGCCGGGGTCAGGTGGTAACGGCGGAACGGTCCGTACTCGCCGTGCGTGAGCGGCTCGACCGCTCCGACGAGACCCGTGCCGTCTGGTGTGTCGTACGTGTCGCCCACGTGCATGCGCGCGACCGGCACGCCCTCGGGGTCCAGGAGCACCAGCGACCCGTTCGCGGCGCGGGCGGCGGTCGTGGCGTCGACGACCAGGGTGGCGGGACCGGTCGCGGTGAACCCTCCCGACAGGGCACCGATGACCAGCAGCTCGAGGTCGGCCAGCTCGCGTGCTGCCGGGGTCCATTGCGGTTCGGGCGTGGCACCGGTGGTGGGTTCCGGTACAGCACCGGTGGAGGGGTCGGGCACGGCGCCGATTGTGACAGCGCAGGCCACGCCCGCGCGGCTAGGGTCACGACGTGAGCAGTGCCGTCGAGCAGCCCGTCGTTTCGGAGGTGGTCCGATCCGGCTTCGTGGAGAGCCGCCACCACGGTGCCGTCGTGGCCGTCGATCCGGGGGGCGAGGTGCGGTGGAGCGTCGGAGTGGTCGACCGGCCGATGTTTCCGCGCTCGTGCAACAAGCCGATCCAGGCCGCCGCGATGGTCCGGGCCGGCCTGCCGCTGCGGGGCCGCCTGCTGGCTCTGGCGTGCGCCTCACACTCCGGCGAACCCGAGCACATCGCCGGGGTGCAACAGATCCTGGCCAGTGCGGGACTCGACGCGTCGGCGCTGCAGACCCCGCCCGACTACCCGCTCGACGAGGTGGCCCGGGTGGAGTGGATCCGGGCCGGTGGCCACCGCGAGCCGGTCGCGATGAACTGCTCGGGCAAGCACGCGGCGATGCTCGCCACGTGCGTCGCCAACGGCTGGGACACCGCCGACTACCTGCACGTCAGCCACCCGCTGCAGGGCTGCATCGCCGGCGTCTTCGCCGAGCTCACCGGTGAACCGGTCAACGCGATCGGGGTGGACGGCTGCGGGGCCCCGCTGCTCGCCACGTCCCTGCTCGGGCTCGCGCGCGCGTTCAGCACGCTCGTCCAGGCGCCGCCCAGCTCCGCCGAGGGTGCGATCGCGGCTGCGATCGCCGAGCACGCTCCCATGGTGAGCGGCAGTCGCCGCGACGAGGCCAGGCTGCTGCGGGCCTTCCCCGGTGCCATCGGCAAGTCGGGTGCCGAGGCGTGCCACGCCTTCGCGCTCCCCGACGGCACGGCCGTGGCCTTGAAGATCGAGGACGGGGCCGAGCGGGCCCGTCCGGTGGTGCTCGCCGAGGCACTGCGCCGCCTCGGGCTGCACGGTGCCGCGCTCGACGAGGTGGGCAGCCAGCGGGTGCTCGGTGGCGGCCGGCCCGTGGGTGAGGTGCGCGCCGCCTTCTGAACCCCCTTGGACTCGGCGACGCCACGAGCCTGCCCGGTGACGGGGGTCACGCGCTGTCAGCTTGCGTTTCGCTAACTCCTGCAAGCACCATGGAGCCATGAGCAAACTGGACGTAGGCAACGCAGTGGGGTCGTTCGGTGACTTCCTGCGTGAGCAGCGGCGAGCCGCCCAGCTGTCGCTACGGCAGCTGGCCGACCAGACCGGTGTCTCCAACCCGTACCTCAGCCAGATCGAACGTGGGCTGCGCAAACCGTCCGCACAGGTCCTGCAGCAGCTGGCCAAGGCGTTCCGAGTTTCCGCCGAGACGATGTACGTTCACGCGGGCATGCTCGACCCCGACGAAGACGGCGTCCGCTCGGTGGAGCTGGCTCTGCTGGCCGACTCTGCACTCAGCGAGCGACAGAAGAGCGTGCTCCTCGACATCTACCAGTCGTTTCGTCGCGAGCAGCCCGCAGAGTCCGCCGGCATGGCAGAGCCTGCAGAGCCGGCCGGGACCGCAGATGAGCCCTGGGTGGCGGCCGAGTCCAGCGACGAACCGATCATGGTGGAAGGGCCCGCCGACCAGCTGGTCGGGGCCGCAGAGCCCCACGACGAACCCACCCGTACGCCGACCGAGCCGGCCGACGACAACTGAGGCGCAACCAGCCGCCTGGCCCGCAAACCAGCCGGCTGGCCCCAAGCCCAAGGCGTTACCCACCGCTCCCCAGCCAGCACTCCGAACAGCAAGGAGATCAGCATGCCCCGCAGCACCACGCGCACCAGCCCCAACGAGACCACCCGCGCACGCAGCAGCACGCGTCCGACGCCGCTGTACGCGGCTGTCGGCGCCGGCGACCTGGTGGTGGAGAAGATCCGCCACACCAGCATCGAGCGGGAGAGCCAGCGTTTGCAGGAGAGCATCGAAGTCCGCGTCAACCAGCGGGTCGCCGAGGTGAAGGCCATCCCCGGCCAGGTGCGCGCACTGCCCGAGCGTGCGCAGGCGGTCGCCGGCGAGGCGCTCGGCCAGGTCAACGAGGTCTATGCCGACCTGGCGAACCGGGGTGAGGTGCTCGTGGCACGCATCCGCGGCCAGGAGTCGACCAAGGCCGCCACGCGCCAGGCCCGCAACACCACGTCGCAGGCCAAGGGCACCACGACGTCCGCCCGGCGTACCGCCAAGAAGGCTCAGGGCGCGGCCGACGAGACCGCGCAGGAAGTCAAGAAGGCTGCCCAGACGACGCGCCGGTCCACTCGCACGTCGGTGCAGGGTGTGCAGCGTTCGGCCAAGGCCACGCAGACCCGGGCGAAGGCGACCACGTCCTCGGCACACAACACCGCCGAGACGGCCGCCAAGGCTGTCAGCGAGGCCGCCGAGAAGGTCGGCGACTGAGACCAGAGTCACTCATGTCATTGCCGCGGTGACGACGGTGCCTGTCCCCTCCCGCGTGGAGGGCGGCAGGCACCGTCAGCTCTGGACGTCGACCCGTCGACCACGCGCAGCTGTGCGAGTGCAGACCTCGCAACGCCGCACCGGTCATCTGGGTTGGGCCGGGTGAGCCGACTACGCTGGCGTACGTGGATCTCTTCGCCGTGCAGAGCACGCTCATGCTCGTGCTGAGCTTCGTGCTCTTCGCGATCAAGGCGTTCGCGCTGGTCGACGCGCTGGCACGTCCCGCGCCGAACTACCTCGCCGCCAACAAGCAGACCAAGAACCTGTGGCTGATCATCTTGGGCTTGACACTCGCGGCGCACATCCTGACCTTCTCGCCGCTGGGCTTGCTCAACCTCGCCGGTACGGTCGCTGCGCTGGTCTACCTCGCCGATGCCCGTCCGGCGTTGCGAGCGGTCGCTCCCCCGCGTACTCCACGCCGCTGATCGTCGAGCCCAGCCGCGAGTCCCGAAAACGCCGAGGAGCCGATGCACCTCGAGGTGGTCAGGGGCAACATCACCGCAGCCGCGGTCGACGCGATCGTCAACGCGGCCAGCGCCCGGATGCGGGGCGGCGGCGGTGTCGACGGCGCCATCCATGCTGCTGGCGGGCCCGCAGTCCTCGCCGACTGCGTGGCTCGCTTCCCCACTGGCCTGGGCACCGGCCACGCCGGGTGGACGACGGCCGGTGACCTCCCGGCCCGCTGGGTGATCCACGTCGTCGGACCGAACCGCAACGCCGGGCAGACCGACCCCGACCTGCTCGCATCGTGCTACCGGGAGGCGCTGCGCGTGGCCGACGAGCTCGGCGTGCGTACGCTCGCGTCGCCGCTCGTCTCGGCCGGGATCTACGGGTGGCCGGTGGACGACGCGGCTCGCATCGCGGTCACCACGCTCGCTGCTACCCCGACCCGGGTGGAGTCGACCCGGCTGGTGGCGTACGACGCCGCCGCGGAGCGTGCACTTCGCGACGCCCTTGCCTGACACGACCCATCCTGAACCGCCCTCGCGTTGACACCGCCGCACGACGCTGGGACGTCGTGACGCGGTGACAACCCTGAGCAGACCTCGGGCGTTGCCACGGCCGGATGACGCCGAGACGTGGGGCGCAGCGCTAGCCAGCCGCCGCGGGCTCCGCGGCTTCTCGGTGCTCGTGCAGGACACCGATCGATTACCGGGACACCTTGATCGCGGGCACCTGCCTGCGCTTCGGCCTGCCGCTGGCAACGCGAAACGTCAAGCACTTCGGTCGTGTCCAGGCACTGCATCTGCAACCGCTGTCGGGCGGTGAGGACGAGAGCCGGCAGGCCCGCCTTCTCATTCGCACGCAGGCATCGACGAGCCGAGCGGCAAGGTCACGGCCCTCCGGTCCAGGGCAACACCGGAGCCGACCCGCCTAGGGTGAGGTGATGGCCACCATTGCCACCACCGACCACGTACAACGAGACGCCCTGCTGCACTTCGCCCGCTCTCGGCACCGGTACACGCTGCTCACTATCCGTGGCAGTGGCCGCCCGCACATGTCACCGGTCACCGGCGGGGTGGACAGGGAGGGGCGGATCGTGATCTCGACCTACCCGGAGCGGGCGAAGGCGGTCAACCTGCGACGCAACCCGCTGGCCTCGGTGCTCGTGCATTCCGATGAGTGGGACGGACCGTGGGTCCAGATCGACGGGTCGGCCGAGCTGCTCGACATGCCGTCTCGCGAGGCGGAGGACGGGCTGGTGGAGTACTTCCGCTGCATCAGCGGTGAGCACTCGGACTGGGAGGAGTACCGCGAGGCGATGCGTCGTCAGGGCAAGTCGCTGATCCGGGTGAGCGTCGAGTCGTGGGGCCCGATCGCCTCGGGCGGGTTCCCGCCCGACCGGGCTCCTACCTGAGACAGCGGCAACGCCTCCCGGGTGTCGGGCACGGCGCCACGTGCGGGGTCAGGGTCGGGGACGCCGGCCGCGGGTCTTGGCGCGCTCGGGCGCATCGAGCACCACTTTGCGCAGGCGTACCGCCGACGGGGTCACCTCGACGCACTCGTCCTCGCGGCAGAACTCGAGCGACTGCTCCAGCGACAGCCTGCGCGGCGGCACCAGCTTCTCGAACTCCTCCGCGGTCGAGGAGCGGACGTTGGTCTGCTTCTTCTCCTTGGTGATGTTGACGTCCATGTCGTCGGCCCGGCTGTTCTCGCCGACGAGCATGCCCTCGTAGACCTCGGTGCCCGGCTCGACGAACAGCGTGCCCCGCTCCTGCAGGTTGGTCATCGCGTACGAGGTTGCCGCCCCGGCGCGGTCGGCGACGAGCGAGCCGGACGAGCGGGTGCGCAGCTCACCTGACCACGGCTCGTACCCGTCAAACACGTGGTGCGCGATCCCGGTGCCGCGGGTGTCGGTGAGGAACTCGGTGCGGAAGCCGATCAGCCCGCGCGCCGGCACCACGAACTCCATCCGTACCCAGCCGGTGCCGTGGTTGACCAGCTGCTCCATCCGGCCCCGACGTACGGCGAGCAGCTGGGTCACCGTGCCGAGGTGCTCCTCGGGGCAGTCGACGGTCAGCTGTTCGACGGGTTCGTGCAGGGCACCGTCGATCTCGCGGGTGACAACCTGCGGCTTGCCCACGGTCAGCTCGTACCCTTCGCGGCGCATCTGCTCGACCAGGATCGCCAGCGCCAGCTCGCCCCGACCCTGCACCTCCCAGGCGTCGGGGCGCTCGGTCGGCAGCACCCGGATCGACACGTTGCCGACCAGCTCACGGTCGAGGCGGTCCTTCACCAGCCGCGCGGTGATCCTTGCCCCCTTCTCGCGGCCGGCGAGCGGTGACGTGTTGGTGGCCACGGTCATCGAGATCGCCGGCTCGTCGACGCTGATCAGGGGCAGCGGGCGCGGGTCGTCGGGGTCGGTGAGGCTCTCGCCGATGCTGATGTCGGGGATGCCGGCGATCGCGACGATGTCACCGGGCCCGGCGCTGCTGCCGGCCACTCGTTCCAGGCCCTGGGTCACCAGCAGCTCGGTGACGCGGACCCGCTCGAGCGAACCGTCGCGGCGAGCCCACGCCACCGACGCTCCCTTGCGCAGCTCACCGGCGTGCACCCGTACGAGCGCCAGCCGGCCGAGGAACGGAGAGGCGTCCAGGTTGGTCACGTGCGCTTGCAGTGGCGCACCCTCGGCGTAGACCGGCGCCGGCACCGTGTCGAGGATGGTCCTGAACAGCGGCACCAGGTCGTCCGCGTCGGGCATCGCGCCGTCGGCGGGTTGGGCGGTCGAGGCGCGACCGGCGCGGGCGGAGGCGTACACGATCGGGAAGTCCAGTGCCGTCTGGTCGGCGTCGGCATCGAGCAGGTCGAGGAACAGCTCGTACGTCTCGTCGACGACCTCGGCGATGCGGGCGTCGGAGCGGTCGACCTTGTTGACCACGAGCACCACCGGCAGCGATGCGGCCAGCGCCTTGCGCAGCACGAAACGCGTCTGCGGCAGAGGCCCCTCGGAGGCATCGACCAGCAGCAGCACCGCATCGACCATGGACAACCCACGCTCCACCTCGCCCCCGAAGTCGGCGTGGCCAGGAGTGTCGATGATGTTGATCGTCACCCCGCCCGCCGGCGCCCCGGGGCCGACGTAGCGGACCGCGGTGTTCTTGGCGAGGATCGTGATGCCCTTCTCCCGCTCCAGGTCGCCGGAGTCAAGCACCCGGTCGGTGACGTCGGCCTTGTCGACATGGGCGGAGAAGGCACCCGACTGCCACAGCATCGCGTCGACCAGCGTGGTCTTGCCGTGGTCGACGTGCGCCACGATCGCCACGTTGCGCAGGTCGCTGCGAGTGGCGGTGGGCTGGAGGGTGGGCGCGGGCATGGCGCAGTGCGGTCCTTACGAGGATGGTGCGCCGGGGAAGCGAGCTCCCGCCCTGGCGCGGACACCGCAGTCTATCCGCGGTCCGGTGACCGGTGTGGCTGTGGCGCAACCGGTGGCCGCGTGCGCCCGGGTCTCGGCGGCGGATGGGGGCCGCCAGGACCGAGTGCGGGAATGCGTCCGCAGCACCCACGGTTGCGGAGCACATCGGGTGGGAAACACGGGTGAGCGGGGGCGTTCACGTCGACGGGAGTACCCATGAGGGCAGCGGTACGCCGGCTCGCCATGCTCAGCGTGCACACCTCCCCGCTCGACCAGCCCGGCACCGGTGACGCCGGGGGCATGAACGTCTACGTGCTCGAGCTGGCCCGGCGGCTGGCCGCCAACGACGTCGAGATCGAGGTCTTTACCCGGGCCACCAGCTCCGAGCAGCCACCGCTCGCGGTGGCCGGCCCCGGCGTACTCGTGCGCCACGTCCCCGCCGGGCCGTACGAGGGCCTCTCCAAGCACGACCTACCCGCCCAGCTGTGCACGTTCGTGCGCGAGGTGCTGCGTACGGAGGCGGTGCACGCCCCGGGCCGCTACGACCTCGTGCACTCCCACTACTGGCTGTCCGGCCAGGTCGGTGCGGTCGTCCGGGACCGGTGGGGCGTGCCGTTGGTGCACTCCATGCACACGATGGGCAAGGTGAAGAACGCGGCGCTGGCCGCCGGCGATGCCGCCGAGCCGCTGAGCCGGCTGGTCGGGGAGGAGCAGGTCGTCGACGCCGCCGACCGGCTCATCGCCAACACCGGCGCGGAAGCCGCCCAGCTGGTGCACGAGTACGCCGCGGACCCCGAGCGGGTCGACGTGGTGCATCCCGGGGTCGACCTCGACCTGTTCCGTCCCGGCCGCACTGTCGCGCGGGAGCGGCTCGGCCTGCCCGCCGACGCCCACGTGCTGCTGTTCGCGGGCCGCATCCAGCCGCTCAAGGCCCCTGACGTCATGGTGCGCGCGGCCGCGGTGCTGGCCCGCGACCCCGCGTTGCGACGTCGGCTCGTGGTGGCGGTGGTCGGAGGACCGTCCGGTTCCGGTCTGGACGACCCGCACGCGTTGGTGTCCCTGGCCGCCGAGCTGGGCATCAGCGATCTCGTGCGGTTCGTCCCGCCGGTGACCCAGCGGGCGCTGGCCGACTGGTACGCCGCAGCCTCCCTCGTGTGCGTGCCGTCGTACTCCGAGTCCTTCGGCCTCGTCGCGCTGGAGGCGGCGGCGTGCGGCACCCCCGTCGTTGCGGCGGCGGTCGGCGGGCTGAGCACGGCGGTGCGCCACGGTCGTACCGGCCTGCTGGTCGACGGCCACGACCCGCACCGTTGGGCGCTCGCACTGGCCCGGCTCCTCGGCGCTCCCGCGCAGCGCGCTGCCATGGGGGAGCGGGCGCTGCGGCACGCCGCCGGCTTCAGCTGGGAGCACACCGCGGCGACCACCCTCGACGTTTACGACCGGGCGGTCGCGTCGCTGAGCCCGCTGGCTCGGGCGGTGTCGTGAACGAGCGGGAGCGGGCGATCTCGGTCGTCCAGCAGGCGTTGGCCGACGCCGATCTCGAGCACACCGAGCCGCGCGACGGTGTGTTCGACGTCGTACTTCCTGGGCAACGCAAGCTGCAGACGCCCTGCCGGATCGAGGTACGAGAGCACGCCGTCGCGGTGCACGCCTTCGTAGCCCGCAACCCCGACGAGCAGCACGAACGCGTCTACCGTTGGCTGCTCGAGCGCAACCTGAAGACGTATGCCGTCGCTTTCGGCATCGACCACTCCGGCGACATCTACCTCGACGGCCGGCTGCCGCTGCACGCGGTCACCCCCGACGAGGTCGACCGGCTGATGGGCTCGGTGCTGACGTACGCCGACGAGTCGTTCAACACCATCCTCGAGCTCGGATTCGAGAGCTCCATCCGCCGCGAGTACGAGTGGCGGGTCGCCCGTGGCGAGTCGACCCGCAACCTCGACGCGTTCAAGGGCTGGCTCGAGCACGAGTAGGGGCAGGCTCGGACCGCCCCGGCGGCATGCACTCGGCGGATCACCGGGTGCACGAAGCCGCGTCGGGAGGGCTTATGCTCCTGCACTGCCGCAGCAGGATCTGCGGACCCGGTGCCGCGTTTTGCGAACCGCCAGCGGGGAAGGCTTCCCCGACTGCCCGTGTTGGCCCGCACATGCAGACGCAGATCTTCTCCGACCTCGCGAGCCCGTGGTGCTACCTCGCGATGACCCGGTTGGAGCGTGCCGCCGGAGTCTTCGCCTTGCGCACCGGTGAGCCGGTCGAGCTGGCGTTGCGAGCCTGTCAGCCCGCGGGGCGGCCAGCCGATCAACCGAAGCACGGAGGAGACGCGGTCGCGGGGGACACCGACCGGCTGCGGGAGGCGTTCGCGCAGGACCGGCTCGCCCTCGACCTCGATGTCGCCGTCACCGCCGACATGTTCGACGCGCACCGGTTGCTGAGCTGGGCCGAGGCGGTCGGAGGTGGCCCGACACAGCTGGCGCTGGCGTTCGAGCTGTGGCGAGCCGCATGTGCGGAGGGTGCCGACCTCGCCGATCACACCACGCTGGCCAACCGAGCCGCGCTCGCGGGGCTCGACCTGGGCGCCGCCGAGCGGATGCTGGCGAGCGGCGAGTGTGCCGCCGAGGTGCGGTTGCAGCGGGACACCGCGCAGGCGCTCGGCATCATCACGGTGCCGACAGTGGTCTGCGAGCGTACGTACGTCGTCACCGGCGCGCAGACTCAGCAGACGTACGAGCAGGTGCTCGACAAGGTGCGGGGAGCTCGCGGCCGCGAGTCGCCGCGCTAGCGCTCACCGGCCAGGTGGTCTCGGGCACCGGTCGTGACCCGTCCGAGGCCCGGCGCGCTCCACTAGGCTCCGCGGCATGAGCGACGCCGCCCACCCCGAAGCTGTCTATCGGTTGGTCCTGCTCCGCCACGGCGAGAGCGAGTGGAACGCCAAGAACCTGTTCACCGGCTGGGTCGACGTCGCACTGACCGACAAGGGCCGCGCCGAAGGGGTACGCGCCGCCCAGCTGCTGGCCGAGCGGGGGATCGAGCCGGACGTGCTGCACACCTCGGTGCTGCGGCGGGCCATCGTCACCGCTCAGCTCACCCTGGACGAGATCGACCGGCTGTGGATCCCGGTGCGGCGCAGCTGGCGGCTCAACGAGCGCCACTACGGCGCCTTGCAGGGCAAGGACAAGAAGGCGACGCTGGAGGAGTTTGGCGAGGAGCAGTTCTTGCGCTGGCGCCGCTCCTACGACACTCCGCCGCCCCCGATCGCCGACGACGACGAGTACTCCCAGGCCGACGACGCCCGCTACGACGCGCTGCCCGACGAGCTGCGTCCCCGGACCGAGTGCCTGGCCGACGTGGTCGACCGGATGCTGCCGTACTGGTACGACGCGATCGTGCCCGACCTGCAAACCGGTCGCACCGTGCTGGTCGGCGCGCACGGCAACTCGTTGAGGGCCCTGCTCAAGCACCTCGACGACATGAGCGAAGAGGCGGTGGTGGGGCTCAACGTGCCCACCGGCATCCCGCTGCTCTACGAGCTGGACGCCGACATGCGCCCCACCCGCCGCGGGGGGGAGTACCTCGACCCCGACGCGGCGGCCGCTGCCATCGAGGCGGTGGCCAACCAGGGTCGCTGAGCTGCCCGGCGGGGCGTCAGGCCTGCAAGGCAGCCGGCAGCTCACCGGTGACCAGGTAGACCACCCGCCGTGCCATCGAGACGGCGTGGTCACCGATCCGCTCGTAGTAGCGGCCCAGCAGCGCGATGTCGATCGCCGGCTCGATGCCGTGGGTCCACTCGTCCTCGAGCAGCGTGCGGAACAGCGAACGGCGCAGCAGGTCCATCTCGTCGTCCTCGGCCTCCAGCTCGAGCGCGCCCTCGACGTCGCGCTCGGAGAGGATCTTGGCCGCCGAGCCCACCATCGACTCGGCCACCTGGGCCATGCGCTGCATGGTCGGCTTGACCGCATCCGGTACGGCCGGCTCCGGCATGCGCATCCGGGCGACCTTGGCGACGTGCACCGACAGGTCACCCATGCGCTCCAGGTCGGCGACCATGCGCAGGGCGGCCACCAGCATGCGCAGGTCACCCGCCACCGGCTGCTGGGTGGCCAGCAGCTGCAGCGCCTGCTCCTCGATCAGCTCACGCGACCGGTCGATGTCGCGGTCGCCGGAGATGACCAGCTCGGCCGCCTCGGCGCGGGCGTTGAGCAGGGCACCCGTCGCGTCGCGCACGGAGTCACGCACGGCGTCGGTCATGGCCACCAGGTCGTCGACGATCGCGTCGAGCTGGTCGTAATACAGATCGCGCATGCCGAAACCCTATTCGCCTGTGACAACCTGTTCTCCCCGCGCAATGAACCGCATGTGAACACTGGTCGAACGACTGCACCGGGAGACCCTCGCGGCGGCCAGGGCGAGGCCCTGTTCTGCGTACGATCGTGGCGTGTCCACGCTGGAGGCGACGACGCTCGCGGTTGCTGCCGTGGTGGTGCTCGTCGCCCTCATCGCGGTGGTCCTCGCCTGGCGAACGACCGGGCGCGGGCGGGCCGGGGTCGCCGTCCAGCCCGAGCCGGACGTGCCGCCGGGTGCGGCGTCGGTGCTCGAGGCGCTGCGCTCGTCGGCCCTGCTGGTCGGCACCGACGACGTCGTGCGCACCGCGTCTGCGCAGGTCTACAGCATGGGGCTCGTCTCCGGCGGCCGGTTGGTGCCGTCGCAGCTGGTGGAGATGGTCGCGGGGGTCCGCCGCGACGGCCAGATCCGCGAGGCCGAGCTCGTGCTGCCCCACGTGCGGTCGCAGAGCCGGTACGTGCTCGCTCGGGTCGCGCCGCTGAGCCCGCGGATCGTCCTGGTGCTGCTCGAGGACCGCACCCACGAGCGGCACGTGGAGATGGTGCGCCGAGACTTCGTCGCCAACGTGAGCCACGAGCTCAAGACACCGGTGGGGGCGCTGCGGCTTCTGGCCGAGGCGGTGAAGGAGGCGGCCGACGACCCGGAGGCGGTAGTGCGCTTCGCCGGGCGCATGCAGCACGAGAGCGTACGGCTGGACCGGCTGGTGCAGCAGATCATCGAGCTGTCCCGGCTCCAGGGTGACGAGCGGGTCGAGGAGCCGGTCGTGGTGGAGGTGGCCGACGTCATCTCGGTCGCGGTGCAGGGCAGCCGTACCGCGGCCGAGGCCAAGGCCATGAGCCTGCGGATGCACGTCGACCCCGGGCTGGAGGTGCTCGGTGATCCCGACCAGCTCGAAGCTGCGATCGGCAACCTGGTCGAGAACGCGGTGACGTACGGGCGCGAAGCGTCGCGGGTGGCGGTCGTCGCGCGCACCGTGGGGGAGCAGGTGCAGATCGCGGTCTCCGACCAAGGGGTCGGCATCGCGCAGTCGGAGCTGGAGCGCATCTTCGAACGGTTCTACCGCGTCGACCCGGCGCGGGCCCGGGCGACCGGTGGCACCGGGCTCGGCCTCTCGATCGTCAAGCATGTCGCCGCCAGCCACGGCGGGGACATCACGGTGTGGAGCGAGCCCGGACAGGGCTCCACGTTCACCCTCTGCCTGCCCGCGTACCGGGGGCACGGGCGCGGCAGCGGGTCCTCGGGCGGCCGTGGTGCCGACGCCACGGCCGAACCGGCCCGAGACGAGCTCGACCCGCCGGCGAGCCGGGCCGCGCTGCGCGGTGAGCCCGCGTCCGGCTCGTCCGTCGCCCCGGCCGGTCGGACCACGACGAGGGAGGCCGGACCGTGACCCGCGTGCTGGTGGTGGAGGACGAGGAGAGCTACAGCGACGCCGTCGCCTACGTGCTGCGCCGCGAGGGGTACGAGGTCGCCATCGCCGGCGACGGTCGGGAGGCCCTCGCCGAGTTCGAGCGGGCCGGCGCCGACATCGTGCTGCTCGACCTGATGCTGCCCGGCCTGCCCGGCACCGAGGTCTGCCGCCGGTTGCGCCAGGTGTCGAACGTGCCGGTGATCGTCGTGTCGGCCAAGGACAGCGAGGTGGACAAGGTCGTCGGCCTTGAGCTTGGTGCCGACGACTACGTGACCAAGCCGTACAGCCCGCGCGAGCTCGTGGCGCGCATCCGGGCCGTGTTGCGTCGGGGTCAGGACGTCGACCTGGCGCCCACGACGCTCGAGTCGGGCCGCGTGCGGATGGACGTCGACCGGCACCTGGTCAGCGTCGAGGGGGAGCAGGTGCGCCTACCGCTCAAGGAGTTCGAGCTGTTGGAGATGTTCTTGCGCAACACCGGTCGCGTGCTCACGCGGGGCCAGCTGATCGACCGGGTGTGGGGGTCCGACTACGTCGGCGACACCAAGACCCTCGACGTGCACGTGAAGCGGTTGCGGGCCAAGATCGAGCCCGACCCGGCCGTTCCGCAGCACCTCGTTACCGTGCGCGGGCTGGGGTACCGCTACGACGGCTGAGGTCGCGTACCTGCCCTCACGGCGTGGTCGCCTCGAAAGCACGCGCCGGGGCGGTGGGCACGGTGTCGTAGATGCCCTCCGCGGTGCGTTCGACGACCGGCACCCGCGTCTCCACCGGCTCGCCGTTGGTGAAGGTGAACCGCAACCTCACGAAGAAGCCGGCCCGCACCTGGTCGATGAACACCGGCGCCTCGCCCGAGAGGTTGACCAGCTGCTCGGCCGGCAGGTCCAGTGGCAGGTCGACCGCGTCGACGGCGAGGTCCTCGCCCTCGCTGGATGCGTCCACCCTCACCAGCTGGTCGACCTCGGGAGCCTCGTTGAGCAGCGCCACGGACACCGTCCCGCTGCCGTCGTCGTTGGCGACGACGAGCGTGTTGAGCGCGTCCACCGCCCCGTCGCGGACGTTGATACCGGTCGCGGGGGTGTAGATCTCGTTGGTCTGGGCGCCGATGCCGGTGCCGCACGCGGACACGGTCGCGACCAGGAGTACCGCAGCGCTACGACGGATCCGCAAGGTGACCAGCGACACGGACGGGCTCCTTCGGGTGGACGTGCACGGCCTCGACGGCTGCCCCGGCTGGCACCGACGCACACTCGCAGTGCCGCGCGCGACAGCCTAGCGAGGCGAGACCGACGGGCGGCGAACGGTCGCCCGCGAGCCGGTCGAAAGCACGCCAGAGGTGGTTTTGTCAACCCCCCAATCGCCGCCTGACCTGCACAAACGCTGAAGGGGGCCTAAGAATGCCGTGTTATCCTTGCTGGTGACGAAAGGGCTCGTACATGACTTTTGCTGTCGGTGAGACGGTTGTCTACCCCAATCACGGGGCCGCTGTGATCGAGGACATCGAGACTCGTCAGATCAAGGGTGAGGACCGGCGGTACCTGGTCTTGCGCATCGTTGCGCAAAACGACCTGGTCGTGCGCGTACCGGCCTGCAACCTCGATCTGGTGGGCGTACGCGACGTCGTCGACAAGGAGGGGCTCGAACGCGTGTTCGGCATCCTGCGTGCCGAGCACACCGAGGAGCCGACCAACTGGTCGCGCCGCTACAAGGCCAACCTCGAGAAGCTGCACTCCGGTGACGTGATGAAGGTGTCGGAGGTGGTGCGCGACCTGTGGCGTCGAGAGCGTGAGCGGGGCTTGTCGGCCGGTGAGAAGCGCATGCTCGCCAAGGCCCGCCAGATCCTGGTCTCCGAGCTGGCCCTGGCCGAGCGCACCAACGAGGACAAGGCCGAGACCCTCCTCGACGAGGTGCTCGCCTCCTGACCCGCGTCGCCCGGGGCCCGCGCCCGCTGACCCGCCGAGTGGCCCGATGTGGTCGTCGCGCGGCTGCGTGAACCACCAGACCGGGCCACTCGCGTACGAGGTGCTCGGTCCCGGCCCGCCCTGGCGCGTGGTGCTCGGTCGCCGCCGATCAGTGTGCGGGTGGCCAGGACTCGGGCCGCTCCGGCGCGACGTGGCGGGACGGCGCCGACGCGGGCCTCCCGATCGTCGGCAGCAGCCACCCGCAGACGGCAGACGCCGCGAGACCGCGTGGTGCTCCTCGGGGTGTGCGTGCTGACCACGGCCGTCGTGCCTGCCGCCGGGACCGGCGTACGACTGCGGGCCGGTGTCCCCAAGGCGCTGGCCCTCCTCGACGGCGAGCCCCTGCTCGTGCACGGGCTGCGCGCGCTGCTCGCCGCACCGGGCGTCG
>JBBSMD010000044.1:0-15506 GCA_038233355.1 Propionibacteriales bacterium | reverse complement strand
TCTCGACCGCCTCCAGCTGTCGCTGCGGGTCGAGCCCGGCGACCCGTTGCTCGCCGGCATGGTCGAGACGTACGGGGTGCAGGCGACGTTGGCGGCTGTCCGCGGCGGCATGCTCCCCGAGGGCAGGTCGGCGCCCGACTCGTGGTTCGCCGGCCCGCGTCAGGACTTGGTGGACCGGGCCGCGACCATGCTCGCGCGGGCGCACGCTGTCGGGACCAGGTGGGTGGTGCCGGGCGACGCCGAGTGGCCAGAATCGTTGGCCGACCTCGGTTTGGCCGCGCCGCTCAACCGCAGCGCCGGCCCACCGCTGGGGCTGTGGCTCCGCGGGCCCGGGTCGCTCGCCGACTCCGTCGAGCGATCGGTCGCGGTGGTGGGTTGCCGTGCCGCAACCACCTACGGTCAGTCCGTCGCGGGCGCCCTCGGGGCCGGACTCGCGGAGCGCGGCGTCGCCAGCGTTTCAGGTGCGGCCTACGGCATCGACTCAGCGGCACACCGGGGGTCGCTTGCCCTGCACGGACCAACGGTGGCCGTGCTGGCGTGCGGGGTCGACGTCGCGTACCCGCGAGCGCATGCCTCCCTGCTGGAGCGCATCGCCGCCGAAGGGCTGATCGTCAGCGAGCTGCCGCCCGGCTCGACGCCGACCAAGTGGCGCTTCCTCGCCCGCAACCGGCTCATCGCCGCGCTCTCCGCGGGCACGGTCGTGGTCGAGGCAGGCGTACGCAGCGGCGCGCTCAACACCGCCCACTGGGCGCTCGGGCTCGGTCGGATGACGATGGGGGTGCCCGGGCCGGTCACCAGTGCGGTGTCTGCTGGGGTGCACCACCTCCTGCGCGACGGTGGTGGACTGCTGGTGTGTGATGCCGGCCAGGTCTGGGAGGCCGTCGCCCCGGTCGGATCAGGGCTGCTCGAGCCGCCGCGGCTACCGGCGAGCGCCTTCGACCTCCTCGGGTCGTCCAACCAACAGGTGCTCGAGGCGCTGAGCACGCACGGCACCCATACCGTGGCAGCCGTCGCGGCGCAGGCTCGGTTGCCCCAGCCCAAGGTCGGCGAGATCCTGGCCGACCTCGTGGGCGCCGGCGTGGTCGAGACGTGTGCCGAGGGGGTACGGCTCTCGGCCGAGGGCGTGCGTCTGGTGACCGGTCGCGTGCGGTAGGCGCGGTCACCGTCGAGCCACGACGGATCGCACGGTCCAGCGCCGACCACGGCCGATAGCACGGTCCAGCGCCGATCACGGCCGATAGCACGGTCCAGCGCTTACCACGGCCGGTCGCACGGCTCCCCGGCCCCCGCCGATGTGGTAGGTGCCGGTGCGGCGTCTTGCCGCGGGGCCCGTCGCGCCGCACAGTCGAACCCATGGCGACCTCGGAACCAGCCCCTCTCGAGTTGTCGCCTGTCGTGCCGGGCGCCGACGCTGGCGTCAGCGGCGCCGACGCTGGGCGTCAGGTCCCGGCCGACTGGCGGCACACGATGGTCGACTACCGGCGTCACCTGGAGTCCGAGCGCGGCCTGTCCAGCCACACGGTGCGCGCCTACCTCGGCGACGTGGAGTCGCTGGCAGAGCATGCCGCCCGGCTGGGTCACTCCCACCCCTCCACGCTCGAGGTGCGGGATCTGCGCTCATGGCTGGCCTCTCAGCAGACCCGTGGACGCGCCCGCTCGACCATTGCCAGGCGGGCCACTTCGGCCCGTGTCTTCACCGCCTGGCTCCTGCGCACCGGTCGTGCCTCCGCCGATGCCGGCGCCCTGCTCGGCATCCCGCGCCGGCACGCCACGCTGCCGGTCAGCCTGCGCCACGACGAGGTGCGCGGCCTGCTCGACACGGCGGCGCATGCGGCCGCCGACGAAGGTCCGGCCGGGATGCGAGACGTGGCGGCGCTCGAGTTGCTCTACGCCACCGGCATCCGAGTCGGTGAGCTGGTCGGCCTCGATCTCGACGACCTCGACATCGGCCGTCGCCTTGTGCGCGTACTCGGCAAGGGGGACAAGGAACGATCCGTGCCCTATGGGCAGCCGGCTCAGCGGGCCCTCGAGCGGTGGTTGCGACTCGGTCGGCCCACGCTGGCGCGTCCGACCAGTGGGCTGGCACTGCTGCTCGGCGTACGTGGCGGTCGATGGGATCAGAGGGCGGCCCGCCGCATGGTGCACCGGCGCATCAGCGTGGTCGACGGTGCTCCCGATGTCGGACCACATGGCCTGCGTCACACCGCAGCCACCCACCTGCTCGAGGGCGGTGCCGATCTGCGCAGCGTGCAGGAGATCCTCGGGCACGCCTCGTTGGCGACCACCCAGGTCTACACCCACGTCAGCAGCGAGCGGCTGCGTCAGGCGTACCGTCTTGCTCACCCCCGAGCCTGAGGACGGGCCGAGAGCATCCGGTTGCGACACTCGACGCGAGCCGTTCACCGGGTCGGTAAAGGAGTGCGGAGGCGGCGGCGAAGGTTGCCGAGAGATCACTCATCGGCGACCAGCCCGCAGTCCACGGCGGCGAAGGCGTCACCGCAGTCCACGGCGGCGGACTCGTCACCGCAGCCGACGGCAGCGGAAATGCCGACGGCCCTTCGATTCGTGGATCCTCGACCCCACGTCCCGGTAACGGACCCACCACGCTCGTCAGTGGCCCGTCCACCGGAAGCAGCCGCACGGGTCCTCCGCCGAGCAGCGCCAGGGGATCGCGGTACTCCCCGTCCACGATCAGGCCCAGATGCAGACACACCTGCGGCAAGCAGTGACCGCCGGTGGTGGCCAGCCGGCCGAGCGGTTGCCCACTGCGCACAGCCTCTCCGCGCCGGACCGAGGGAGCCACCGGCTGATAGGTGACCCGGCCCTGTGCGGTGTCGATCGACACCACGCCGATCCCGGCCACCGAGCCGGCGAAGGACACCGTGCCGTCGGTGACGGCGAGCAAGCGCTGACCGGCTCTGCCCTCCAGGTCGACCCCACGGTGACCTGGCGCATACGGAGCGGCCGGCGCGTCGAAGGGATGCACCACCCGGGGCTGCGGTGCCAGCGGCCAGCGCCAGCCGTTGTCGGCCACCACCGGCATGCTCCACCCGAGGCTGACCAGGACCAGCGGCACGAGCGCCAGCATCAGCCGTTTCGACCGCATCGGCGGGATCGACCACTTCGGCGGGATCGACCACTTCGGCGTGGTGGGCGGTTTCGGCCGCATCGGGGGCGTCGGCCGGACCGACGGAGCCGGCGGTCTCCGTCGTCGCTGGCAGCAGCGCCGTCGAGTCGACAGGGAAGGATGCATGACCGGCAGCCTGCCGCGGTGTTACCCGATCCGTTGTTTGCCCGCTCCGGCCTGTGGATGCTCAGCGTCCCGGGACGCCTGTGAACCGGAACCGGCGATTGGGTCCGCGGCCGGTCCGTGTCGTAAACTGCGCTCAGCGTCTGCCTCGGCAGGCGACTTCGCACGCCCGCTCACCGTCGCCGTGCGGCGGGTGCGTCTGTGGTGCTCCGACCGGCTGGTCCGGACGGGGTGGGACGTACGCCGGGCGCCAGGGCGTCGACACCGGTCGGCGCGACAACCAGCACGACGCCGCACCACGGTGCGGTGTCAGACCAGAGGAGCACGGCCATGGCCGTCGTCACCATGCGACAGCTGCTCGAGAGCGGCGTCCACTTCGGGCACCAGACCCGCCGGTGGAACCCGAAGATGAAGCGGTTCATCTTCACCGAGCGCAACGGCATCTACATCATCGACCTGCAGCAGTCCTTGGCCTACATCGACCGCGGGTTCGCCTACATCAAGGACACCGTCGCCAAAGGCGGCACCATCATGTTCGTCGGCACCAAGAAGCAGGCACAGCAGGGCATCGCCGAGCAGGCGATGCGCGTCGGTATGCCGTACGTTAACCAGCGCTGGCTTGGGGGGATGCTCACCAACTTCGCCACCATCCACCAGCGGCTGCAGCGGCTCAAGGAGCTCGACGAGGTCGACTTCGACGAGGTCGCCGGCTCCGGTAAGACCAAGAAGGAGCTGCTGCACATGCGCCGCGAGCGCGACAAGCTCGAGCGCACGCTCGGTGGCATCCGCGACATGTCCCGGGTGCCGTCCGCGGTGTGGGTGGTGGACACCAACAAGGAGCACCTGGCCGTCGAGGAAGCCAAGAAGCTCGGGATCCCGGTGATCGCGATCCTCGACAGCAACTGCGACCCGGACGACGTGGACTACCCCATCCCCGGCAACGACGACGCCATCCGGTCGGTCACCTTGCTGACCCGCGTAGTGGCCGACGCCGTCGCCGAAGGTCTGATCGGCCGCTCCGGCGCACGTAGCGGCGAAGAGGCCACCGGTGCCGAGCTGGGCTCTGAGGAGCCGTTGGCCGCCTGGGAGCGCGAGTTGCTCGAGGGCACCGCGGGCGAGGTAGCCGGGCAGGCCACCGCGGGCGAGTCGGCGCAGGCACCGGCCAGTCAGGCGACCGGCGCAGCCAGTGAGCGCGCGGACACCGACGTGGCCATGGGCACCGGCCAGCCGGAGCCCACGCCGCAAGCGGAGGTCGCGCCTCAGCCGGAGGCCACGTCCCAGCCGGAGGTGCAGACCGAGCCGTCGGACACTCCGGGTTCCGACCTCGCGGAGACCGAAGCCGTCGTCGAAGCCACCGACGCGGTCGCCGAGGACACTGCGGTCGCCGAGGACACTGCGGTCGCCGAGGACACTGCGGTCGCCGAGGACACTGCGCCCGCCTGACGGCCGTACGGCCGCGCCTGCGGTGGCGACCCTACGAAACCCTCGGGCACCGGCGGCGCGCCGCACCCGACGGCCCGCTGACCGCCGTCACGGGCTTACCCACCGATCACGAGAGAGCAGGTCATGGCGAACATCACCGCCACCGATGTCAAGAAGCTGCGCGACCTCACCGGCGCCGGAATGATGGACTCCAAGCGGGCCCTCACCGAGGCCGACGGGGACATGGACAAGGCCGTCGAGGTGCTGCGCGTCAAGGGCGCCGCCAAGGCCGCCAAGCGAGGCGCCGAGCGGCAGGCATCCGCCGGGCTGGTCGCTGGTTCCGGCGGCGCCATGGTCGAGCTCAACTGCGAGACGGACTTCGTGGCCAAGGGCGAGCAGCTGCAGCAGCTGGCCAAGCAGATCGTCGAGGTCGCCGCCAACACCGGTGCCGGTGACCTGCCCTCCCTACTGGCACAGCCGCTCGACGGCGACCAGACGGTCGAGCAGGCCATCGCCGGGGCGGCCGCCGTGATCGGTGAGAAGATCGAGCTCGGCCGAGTGGTCTACTTCGACGGGCAGGTCGTGTCGTACCTGCACCGTCGCGCCAGCGACCTGCCACCGGCTGTCGGCGTCCTGCTCGAGTACGAGGGCACCGACACCGACAGCGCCCGCGGGGCCGCTATGCAGGTGGCGGCGATGCGTCCGCAGTACGTCGTCCGCGACGAGGTGCCCGCGGAGGTGGTCGCCAAGGAGCGCGAGATCGCCGAGGCGACGTCGCGCGAGGAGGGCAAGCCCGAGCGCGCGCTGCCGCGGATCGTCGAGGGTCGCCTCAACGGCTTCTTCAAAGACGTCGTGCTGCTCGAGCAGGCCAGCGTGCAGGACTCGAAGAAGACCGTGCAGGCGGTGCTCGACGAGGCCGGTGTCGCCGTCGAGCGGTTCGCTCGCTTCGAGGTCGGCCGCGCCTGAGGTGACATCCGCAGCGCACCACGCACCGGCTCGATGCCGGGACAGGAGGCTCCAGACGTGAGCACCACCTCTCGTGCAGACACCAGTGCGTCGCCTGAGGGCACCGCGTACGGCCGTGTCCTGCTGAAGCTGTCGGGTGAGGTGTTCGGTGGCGGCAAAGTGGGAGTCGACCCCGACGTCGTCCAAGCCGTCGCAGTCGAGATCGCGCAGGTGGCACGCGAAGGTGTGCAGGTCGCCATCGTGTTGGGCGGCGGCAACTTCTTTCGGGGTGCCGAGCTGCAGCAGCACGGCATGGACCGGGCCCGTGCCGACTACATGGGCATGCTCGGCATCGTGATGAACTGCCTGGCCCTGCAGGACTTCTGCGAGAAGCAGGGGGTGGAGACGCGCGTGCAGACCGCGATCACCATGGGGCAGGTCGCCGAGCCGTACATCCCGCGTCGCGCCATCCGCCACCTCGAGAAGGGGCGCGTGGTGATCTTCGGCGCCGGCGCAGGCATGCCGTTCTTCTCCACCGACACCGTGGCGGTCCAGCGCGCGCTCGAGACACACTGCGACGTCGTCCTGATGGCCAAGAGTGGGGTCGACGGGGTCTACACCGCCGACCCCCACCTCGACCCCGACGCGGTCAGGCTCGACAGCGTCTCCTACACCGAGGCGTTGCGGCGCAACCTGCGGGTCGCCGACGCCGCCGCCTTCGCCCTCTGCATGGACAACCGGTTGCCGATGCGGGTCTTCGGCATGGAGCGTGCCGGCAACATCGCCCGCGCCGTACGGGGTGAGAGGATCGGCACGCTCGTCAGCCCGGACGAGACCGATCCGGCCTGAGTCCGCCGAGCGCACCACCGACCGAGAGTGAGTCAGCCGTGATCGACCAGACCCTCGCCGACGCCGGCACCAAGATGAGCAAGGCGGTGGAAGTCGCCCGCGAGGACTTCACTGGCATCCGCACCGGCCGGGCCCATCCAGCGATGTTCGCCAAGATCACCGCCGAGTACTACGGCACCCCGACGCCCATCCAGCAGTTGGCCTCGTTCCACATCCCCGAACCGCGCGTCGTGGTGATCTCGGCCTATGACAAGACCGCGGTCAACGCCATCGAGAAGGCGATCCGCGACTCCGACCTGGGCGTCAGCCCGGCCAACGACGGCAACGTGCTGCGCCTGGTGCTGCCGGAGCTGACCCAGGAGCGGCGCAAGGAGTACATCAAGCTCGCCCGCGCAAAGGCAGAGGACGGCCGGGTCTCCGTACGCAGCATCCGACGCTCGGCCAAGCAGGCGCTAGACAAGATGCAAAAGGACGGCGATGCCGGCAAGGACGAGGTGACCGGGGCCGAGAAGCGCCTCGAGGGGCTCACCAAGAAGCACGTCGACACCATCGACGATCTGCTCGAGCACAAGGAGGCCGAGCTGCTCGAGCTCTGAGCGACCGGCTCATCGAGCACCGAACCGACGGCTCCGCCCCCATGACCGACCCGTACCCGACGCCTCCGGCATCCGCGGACGACGGTGCGGCTGGCCGTCCGCCAGCGCACCCGGTCCGCACCAGCCGGGTCGGACGCGACCTGCCCGCGGCCATCGGGGTCGGCGTGCTGCTCGGGGCCGTCGTGATCGCGTCGCTGGTCGTGCTCGAGCCCCTGTTCCTGGTCGTGGTGCTCGCGGCCGGGTCGCTGGGCGTGTGGGAGCTGCGCCAGGCGCTGGCGACCCGAAATATCCACATCCCACTCGTCCCCGTGCTCGCCGGCGGTTGGGCCATGCTGCTCGGCTCGTACGTCGGCGGCACCGAGGCCCTGGCCGCAGCGACCGCGCTGACCGGCCTGGCGTGTCTGCTGTGGCGCCTGCGGCAAGGTCAGGACGGCTTCGTGGCCGACGTCACCGCCGGTGTCTTCGTGGTCGCGTACGTACCACTGCTCGGCAGTTTCGTCGTGCTGATGCTCGCCGAGCCGCCCGGCGCCTGGCGCGTGGCCACGTTCGTCGTCGTGACCATCGCTTCCGACATCGGGGGGTACGCCGCCGGTGCCTCGATGGGGCGGCACCCGATGGCACCGACGATCAGCCCGAGGAAGAGCTGGGAGGGGTTCGCCGGCTCGGTCCTCGCCTGTTTCGTGGCCGGGGTGCTGATGGTGACGCTGGGCCTGGGGGGACGCTGGTGGGTCGGTCTCGTGCTGGGCGCCGCCGCTGCGTGTCTGGCCACCTTCGGTGACCTCGCCGAGTCGCTGGTCAAGCGTGACCTCGGGATCAAGGACATGGGCGCGATCCTGCCCGGCCACGGCGGCGTGATGGACCGGCTGGACTCGCTGCTGGCCGTGGCGCCGGTGGCGTGGCTGGTGCTGCACCTCCTGGTGTGACGCGCGGCTGGGAGCACCGGGCGAGCCGGCGTCCCCGCGAACGCGGCGACGCGGTCGGGCTCAACGACGCCGCGAGGGCCGGACACCCGGGCCGGCAGGCGGTCCTGGTCGGCTGCAGAGTCCCTCCTCGGCCATGTCGAGGGCCGCCGTCCCCGCGAGCTCGCCTGGCCTGTCTGCCGAGCTGGCTGTGGACGGCGTACTCACACGGCCGGACCCCGACGGGCGCCAAGGCGGCGTCGAGCAGCGCGCCGATACGCTGGCTGAGCACGTAGAGGTCGAGCACGACGTTGCCGTCGGCTCGACCCACCTGGCGTTCCGTGTTCATCGCTCGCCTGCTCCACAGATCGACTCGCCGATCCGCACGATCACCCTTGCCGGCTGCCGCACAACCGACCACGTCACTGGCGGGCAGGGACCGAGATCTCGCCACCGATGCCACCCCCGGGAGTGTCGCGGCCCGAGCACCCGGCCGCGCTGTCGACCGATCGGCCCCCGATAGCGTCACCGCATGACCTCGACATCGCAGCAGCATGCACGGGCCGATCGGAGCTTCCCGACGGGGTTCGTCTGGGGCACCGCCACCGCGTCGTACCAGATCGAGGGTGCCGTCAGCGAGGACGGGCGCACTCCCTCGATCTGGGACACCTTCAGCCACACTGCCGGCAAGGTGTTCGGCGGTGACACCGGGGACGTCGCCGACGACCACTACCACCGCTACGCCGACGACATCGCCCTCATGCGCGAGCTGGGGATCGGCTCCTACCGGTTCTCCGTCGCCTGGCCCCGCATCACGCCGCACGTGAGCGCCGAGGATCTGGGTCCGGTCAACGAGGCGGGTCTGGACTTCTACTCCCGGCTCCTCGACGAGCTGACCGCCGCCGGCATCGAGGCGACGGTCACCCTCTACCACTGGGACCTGCCGCAGGCGCTGGAGGACGCCGGTGGCTGGACCAGCCGGGCCACCGCCGAGCGCTTCGCGGAGTACGCCGAGGTGGTCGCCGCCCGGCTGGGCGACCGGGTCGGCACTTTCATCACCCTCAACGAGCCGTGGTGCTCGGCCTACCTCGGTTACGCCGCCGGCGTGCACGCGCCGGGCCGCACGGAGCCCGCGTCGGCGCTGGCGGCGGTGCACCACCTCAACCTGGCGCACGGACTGGCGAGCGCGGCCGTCCGCCGGGCGGCGCCCCGGGCGCGGGTGGCGCTCACCCTGAACCTCGCGTGGGTGCGCCCGGCCAGCGACTCAGCGGCCGACCGCGACGCGGCCCGCCGGATCGACGGGCTGCACAACCGAGTCTTCCTCGACCCGGCTCTTCGCGCGGAGTACCCGGCCGACGTGCTCGACGACACCGCCGCCGTCACCGACTGGGCGTTCGTACGCGACGGGGACCTGTCGTTGATCCAGCAGCCGTTGGACGCCCTCGGGCTCAACTACTACATGCCGACGCTCGTGCGGGCCGGGGACGGCACCGCCGCCCAGGCCGGGCCGTCCGCGTACCCCGGTTGCGCGGACATCGAGTTTGTCGACCAGCCCGGTCCGTACACCGACATGGGCTGGAGCATCGACCCGCGCGGGATGTACGAGCTGCTCACCCGCCTCGCCCGCGAGAACCCTGGGCTCGACCTGTACGTCACCGAGAACGGCGCCGCGTATCCGGACGAGGTCGCCGCCGACGGGGGCGTGCACGACCCCGACCGGATCGCGTACCTCGACCAGCACCTGAGCGCCGTCCACCAGGCGATCACCGACGGCGCACCGGTGCGTGGCTACTATCTGTGGTCGCTGCTGGACAACTTCGAGTGGGCCCTCGGGTACTCGAAACGGTTCGGCATCGTGCACGTGGACTACGCGACGCAGCAGCGCACGGTCAAGGACAGCGGGCACTGGTACGCCGGCGTGATCGCCCGCAACGGGCTCGAGACGCTCCCGGTCTGAGGGAGAGCCGAGCCCGACCGATTACCACGTTAACCTGGTAATCGGTCGCTTCACATGGCTTCTGCGCCATGGGAAGTGACCCATTTCCGTTTGGAGTGCCGGCGACGGCCGTGCGTACGGTGAGCAGGTGAACGATCCAGACGCATCGGCGCAGGCCGGGTGGGAGCCGGCGACGACGGCTCGCCTCCGGGTCACCAGCGCCGTGCGCGGGTTGCTCGCAGAGACACCTGGCGACCTAGTCCTGGTCGGCCACGGGACGGCCTGGACGCTGCTGGTGGCCGAGCTGACCGGACAACGACCAGACCCGATCGCCTGGGCGGTCATGCGCCTGCCCGACCTGTGCCGGACTCGAGGTGAACCCGACCGGACCGGCCACCGTGAACATGCCTTGGGGCACTGTCGGACCAGAGCCGTAACGTGCCGGCATGACCTCAGAGGCACAGACGCAGCCCCTCACGTTGGTGACGCTCGGCGTTCGGGACCTTCGACGCGCTGTCGCGTTCTATACCGACGTCGGGTTCGAGCGGGTTGGTGACGATGACGACATCGCCTTCTTCCGTACCGGCGGGTCGGTGCTGGCGCTGTACGACTGGGACGACCTCGCCGCCGACGCCCAGGTGGACGCCACGGGCACCGGGTTTCGCGGTGTGTCGCTGGCCAGCAACCAACCCTCCGAGCAGGCCGTCGACGACGAGGTCGAGCGATGGGCCGCCGCCGGCGCGACCCTGGTCAAGCCACCCGAGCGGGTCTTTTGGGGTGGCTACTCCGGCTACGTCGCCGACCCCGACGGTCACCTGTGGGAGCTGGCGCACAACCCGGGGCCGCTGCTGTCCCCGGGAGGAGGGCTCGTCCCGGCCTGACCGGGCCGGGCCGGGCCGGGCCGGTGCGTGGGACACTGGCGGAGCCATGCCCGACGCTCCCGCCCTGCTCCCGCTCGTCTTCGACCAGCCCGGCGGCCGCCGTAAGCCGCCTCGTCACCTGGCCGACCTCGACCTCGCCGGCCGCGCGGCGGCGGCGACAGAGGCCGGGGAGCCGGCGTACCGGGCCAAGCAGCTCTCGCACCACTACTTCACTCGCCTCGTCCACGACCCGGCGCACATGACCGACCTGCCGGCCGCGACCCGTGAGCGGCTGGTCGAGGCGCTGCTCCCGCCCCTGCTGACGCCGGTACGCACCTTGCAGACCGACGCCGGCACCACCCGCAAGACACTGTGGCGCCTGTTCGACGGGGCACTCGTCGAGTCGGTGCTCATGCGCTACCCCGACCGCGTCACGATGTGCGTGTCGAGCCAGGCAGGCTGTGGCATGGCGTGCCCGTTCTGCGCGACCGGGCAGGCCGGCCTGCAGCGCAACCTCTCGGCCGCCGAGATCGTCGAGCAGGTGCTCGCCGGTGCGCGAGCTCTGGCCCGTGACGAGGTGCCCGGCGGCCCGGGCCGGATCTCCAACGTCGTGTTCATGGGCATGGGTGAACCGCTGGCCAACTACCGGGCCGTCGTCGGCGCCGTCCGCCGCCTCACTGCCTGCGCCCCGGAAGGCCTCGGCGTGTCGGCGCGCGGGGTCACGGTCAGCACCGTGGGCCTCGTGCCTCGGATGCGCCAGCTCGCCACCGAGGGCATTCCCGTCACGCTGGCCCTGTCGCTGCACGCCCCCGACGACGAGCTGCGCGACGAGATCGTGCCGGTCAACACCCGTTGGCGGGTGCACGAAGCGGTGGAGGCCGCCTGGCAGTACGCCGCCGCGACAGGCCGCCGCGTGTCGATCGAGTACGCGATGATGCGCGACGTCAACGATCAGGCGTGGCGGGCGGACCTGCTGGCCGACGTGCTCACCGCCTACGGCGACTGGGGGTGGGTGCACGTCAATCTCATCCCGCTCAACCCAACCCCGGGCTCTCGCTGGACCGCATCGCGGCGCGAGGACGAGCGCGAGTTCGTCCGCCGGCTGCAGGCCAAGGGCGTGCCCACCACCGTCCGCGACACCCGCGGCCGCGAGATCGACGGCGCCTGCGGGCAGCTGGCCGCGGCACCGACCGCATGAGCGCGGCGCCGGGAAACGGGGAGCGACTGCCGCGCCTCCCCGAGGACTCACCTTCCGCCGGCGTGCAGGGCGGGGAGACGTCGCCGGTGAGCCACGGGCGACCACGGCTGGTCGCCACCGACCTCGACAACACCCTGCTCGACGCAGACGGCACCGTCTCGCAGCGCACCCGCACCGCGCTCGACGCGACCCAGCGCGCCGGTATCGAGGTGGTCTTCGTGACCGGACGCCCCCAGCGCTGGGTCGAGCCGGTGGCCGACGAGGTGGGCCGGCACGGCTTGACCGTCTGCGCCAACGGCGCGGTCGTGCTCGACCTGGCCACCGGTGAGACCGTGCTGGCGCGCACCATCGACGCCGACACCGTGCTCGAGCTCAGCCGCCGGCTGCGCGAGGTGCTGCCCGGCCTGCGCTTCGGCGTCGAGTCTGGCCGGTGGCCCGGGTTCGAGCCCGAGTTCGTCCCGGCCACGCCGCCGCCCACGCCGCCGCGCATAGCGGCGTTGGTCGACCTGCTCGACCCGGCTCCGGTCAAGCTGCTGGCCCGCGACGGCATGCACAGCTCCGACCAGCTGCTCGCGGCGGCCGGTCCGCTCTGCGAGGGGCTGGCAGAGCCGACCCACTCCGGTGCCGACGGTCTGCTCGAGATAAGTGCGCTCGGCGCGTCCAAGGCCTCGGCGCTGGCCTGGGTGGCCGACCAGCACGAGGTCGACGCCGCCGACGTGTGGGCCTTCGGTGACTCACCCAACGACCTGCCGATGCTGGCGTGGGCCGGTCGCTCCTACGCGGTGGCCAACGCGCACCCCGACGTGCTCGCGGCCGCCTCGTACCACTGCCTGGCCAACACCGAGGACGGGGTCGCCCGCGTGCTGGAGGACATGCTGGACTGATGCTCGACTATGACGCCGAGGCACCGACGTACGGTGGACAAGGCAGCCGCGCACGGTCGGGACCACCCGGACGCGGCCGACGCAGCATCACGGGTCGAGGCGCTCGCCGACGCCGGGGTGGTGGGCGCAACGAGGCACCGGCTGTTGCGCGCTAGCACGGCTGCGGTCATCCGTAGCAGGGCTGCTCCTCCCTCGGTTCGGCCAGGACCACGTCGAGGCGTGGGTCGCCCACGAGCCGGGCGATCGCCGACGTGCTCGCCCCGATCCCGGCCCAGTGGGGATCGACGTCGTCGGCGACGCACCAGGCATGATCGGCGGGCCAGACGAACGCCGGTTCGGCCGCGTCCAGCCGAGGCTGGCCCGGCCACACCCCGGCGGCGTCCCGATAGCCGATGGCGAACAGCGGCCCGCGAAACAGGTAGTACGCACGATGCGGTAGTCCCACCTTCGGTACCTGCGGCGTGGAAAGCGGTAAAGGCGACGCCGTCACCCCTGGCTGGGCGCCTGGACGTTCGTCGACGAGGGGGACCGGGCGGCCGTCGTCGTCGTAGGCGTCGACGAGGTCGTTTGGAAGGGCTCCGACGTTGTCCTGCGCGTCATAGCCGTCCCAGACGCAGGCGTAGCAGACCTCGGGGGTGCTCGTGTGGGCAGCCAGCACCTCCAACAGCGTTCGCAGCTGGTCCGTGGTGTGCCAGCCGCCCACGACGTCGTTCTCGCTCTGCCCGGCATAGGCAGGATCGGGCAAGAACCGTAGGCGGGCGTACGCCGCGAAGCCCGAAGGGCCAAAGCTGACCAGCTGCTGCCACGGCAGGTCACTCGCGACGATCCAGTCGGCGGGGGACAGATCTGAACAGAGGGTGAGCATGGCGCTGTCCGTTCTACCGCGAAGGTCTACCGCGAAGGCAGGCAGGTACGTATCCACTGCCTCACGTCGAAGGTGCCACGGTGCTGAGTCGCGCCTTCAGCCGAACGCCTGTGCCACCGCGTCGGCGAACAGCTCGTCCGCGTCGACGTCGAGCCCGCGTGAGGCGAACCACCTGCACACGTGGCGGCAGTCGCGCTGCAGGAACTCCATCGCCTGCGGGTTGGCTGCCAGGTCGATGACCTGCGGCAGGTCGATCACCATGAGCCGGTCACCGGCGGCGAGGACGTTGTACGCCGACAAGTCGCCGTGCGCCCAGCCCAGCCGGGCCAGCAGGCCGACGAAGTCACGCAGCTGTTCGTACCACGCGACCAGCAGCGACCGGGGTGGTCGTTGCTGCGCCAGCCGGGGCGCCGGTTCGCCGTCGACGGTGACGAGCTCCATCAGCAGCTCGGTGTCATCGACCTGCACGGGGTAGGGCACGGCGGCCCCGGCGCGCCACAGCGCCGAGAGGGTCTCGAACTCCGCCCACGCCCACTGCCCCGAGGCCGCCTCGCGGCCGTACGACGTGCCCTTGGCCATGGCGCGGGCGTCGCGAGTACGGCGGGTCCGGCGTCCCTGGGTGTAGGCCGCGCTGCGGTGGAACGTGCGGTGCTCGATGCTGCGGTAGCGCTTGGCCGCCAGCAGCGCGTGCCGCGCCGGATCGCCCGGCACGGCCCGCTCCAGCACGAAGACGTCCGCCTCCTTGCCGGTTTTGAGCACGCCCAGCTCGGTGTCGATCGCGGCGTCGTCCGTCACCACCCATGTCGGGCGCGGGTGTGGTCCTTGCTGCAGGCGGGCCACCGACGACCACGTGGACCAGCGCTGGTCGTCGGCGAGGTCGTCGGTCGGGACGTAACGGAAGGGTCGTTGGAGTGCGGAGTGCTGCTCGTAGGACGGGGGCTGCTCGAGCGCGAAAGCGTGCTCGACGGGGAGAGGTTGCGAGGGTGCAGAGTCCTGCTCGGAGCAGAAGGGTGGCCTGGAGGGCACAGCGGGGTCAGACAAGGTGGTTTGCTCCTGGGTACGATCGCCCGGGAGCCGATGCGCTGGCGGTGTCAGCGGCCCGAGACAGCGGGCCGTGTCAGCGTCAGCGCACCCTGTCGGCGGGCCGGGCGGAGGGGGTCGGGACGCACGAGGTCCCAGGGACGTCGATCGGCATCGAGCCCTCCTCCCCAGTCATCGACCCGCCTGGCGCGGCATCGTGGCGAGGGAACCATGACGCCGGGACCGCTCCGCCCGCAACTGGTTATTCACGGCAGGATGACGCCATGACCCACCGTGGCCGCTACCAGGAGACGTACCGGCGCAGCATCGACGATCCGGAAAGCTTCTGGGCAGAGCAGGCCGGCCTGATCGACTGGATCCGAGCGCCGCGCCGCGTGCTGGACGACAGCCGGGCGCCGTTCTACCGCTGGTATCCCGACGCAGTCCTCAACACCTGTTACAACGCCCTCGACCGCCATGTCGTGGCCGGTCGCGCCGACCAGCCGGCGCTGATCTACGACTCGGCGGTCACTGCGACGAGGCGGCAGTGGACGTACGCGCAGCTCACCGAGCGGGTGGCCGCCTTCGCCGGTGCGCTGCAGCAGCTCGGGGTGGGCAAGGGCGACCGGGTCGTGATCTACCTCCCGATGGTGCCCGAGGCGGTGGTCGCGATGCTGGCCTGCGCCCGCATCGGCGCCGTGCACTCGGTCGTGTTCGGCGGGTTCGCGGCGCCCGAGCTCGCCGCCCGGCTCGACGACGCTCGCCCCAAGGTCGTCGTGTCC
>JBBSMD010000043.1:0-15611 GCA_038233355.1 Propionibacteriales bacterium | reverse complement strand
CTCGGTGTCATCGTGTCGATGGCGACCACCGTTGTGCCTGCCGACCTTTACCCCTGGTTCACCCTCACCAGCGGCCTGCTGCTCCTCGCGCTCGGTATCGCGCTCCTGCGCTCGGCGGTGCAGACCGGCGGGCACGGGCACGGGCACGGGCACGGAGGCGGGCACAGCCACGAGGACGGGGACGGGCATGGCTCCGGACATGAGTACGTGGCGGTGCATGCGCACGCCTCCGCCCCTCATGGCCACGCCCCGCAAGGCCACGCCTCTGACGGCCATGCAGCCCACAGCCACGCACCTCAGAGCCACGCCCCGCACGGCCACGACACCGAGCCATTGGCCGGCGGCGTGCTGGTGCTGGCCGAGCCGGCCGAGCGTCAGCCAGCTCGCGGGCTCGCCTCCGGGCGGCTCGGGCTCGTGGCGCTCGGTCTGGCCGGCGGTCTCGTGCCGAGCCCGTCGGCCCTGCTCCTGTTCCTCGCCGCGTTGCTGGCCGGGCGTCCCTGGTTCGGTGTGGTGATGGTGGTCTCCTTCGGCGCCGGCATGGCGTTGACGCTCGCTACCGCGGGGCTGGCCGCAACCGGTCTGGTCGCCTGGGTCGAGCGGGCGGTGTCGCGTCGGGGGCGGTTCGGCGACAGCGTCCGCATCGTCTTCGCGTACGGCGCCGCCATCGGTGTCTGCGCCGTCGGTGCCGGTCTCGTCCTGCGCACGCTGCTGGGCCTGTGACCGTCGGCCGGCTCGTCGAGCCGACCGTCCCCCTTCCCCGAGCCAGACCTCGTGCCGACAATTGCGACGCGAGACAGTGGCGGCCAGCATCCGGCGGCTGCGACCCGCGGCAGCTCAGGCCGGAGCGACGAGTTCGAGACGGGGGAAGTACGTGCGGTAGCGCCTGGCGTCGCGGGTGAGCAGTCGATAGCGGGACACAGCCGCGTGAGCGCCGACGTAGAAGTCCGGAAGCGGAGTCTGTCTCGACCCGCCGCTTCGCCGGTAGGTCAAGAACGCTTTGCCGGCGAGGAAACCAGCAGGGTACGGCAGGGGCTCGCGGATGAACTGGGAAGCCGGTGGCGCATCGTCGAGCTCCTCGATCCGGTCGAAGCCCACGGACACCTCTGCGTAGACGATCGGGTTCACGACCACTCTGCCGGCATCGAGAGCGCTAGCGAGGGCCGCACCTGACCAGGATGCCCACGACTCGTCTGCGGTGACGATGTCGAGCAAGACGTTGGAGTCGACGAGGGTGACCAGGTCACTCACCACGCAGCATCTCCAGCAGGACGTCCGTGCTCAGGGCTGTGGTGGCCCTCCCCCGCAGTCGGGGGCACCGGGCCACCGTTGTGACGTCGACCGGGGACGCTCACCACCGTGATGTCGACCGGGGACATGCCCCGACCAGGAAGGGGCGCCGGGCCGGGTGCTCAGCGAGTGCCGACGCCCGCCGCCTCGAAGGCGGTGAACGTATCGTCGATCCGGTCGGGTGCCACCGCGGCCGACAGTCCGAGCAGCACCGTGGTCGTGAAGCCGGCGGCGGCGGCGTCGAGGGCGGTTGCACGCACGCAGTAGTCGGTGGCCAGACCGCACACGTCGACGTCCTCGACGTGTCGGCGGCGCAGCCAGTCGGCCAGCCCGGTGCCTTCCGCGGTATGCCCCTCGAAGCCGGAGTAGGCCGCGCTGTGCTCCCCCTTGGTGAAGACCGCGTCGAAGGGTCGCGGCGACAACGCGGGATGCCAGGCCTCCCCAGCGGTATCCACGACGCAGTGCACCGGCCACGAGTCCACGAAGTCGGGGTCGTCGGAGAAGTGGTCGCCAGGATCGATGTGGTGGTCGCGGGTCGCGACGACGACGTCGTAACCGTGACGGCCCTGGTCGGCGAGCAGGTCGGCGATCCGGGCGGCGACATCAGCGCCACCGGCTACCGCGAGGGAACCGCCCTCGCAGAAGTCGTTTTGCACGTCGACGACGACGAGTGCCCTGGTCATGGCCTATCTCCGGCGGTCTGGGGGGACGGCGTCCACTCGGTCGGGATGGCTGGCTCGCCCCGCGACAGCTGTCGACCGGCGGGCGGCAGCTCGGCTCGGGCGCGCTCGTGACGCTCGCGCGCGTCGTCGAGACTGTCCTCGAGCACGCTGGTGCCGGACCGGACGGCCGGCACCAACAGGTCGCGGTGGTCGCCGTCGGTGGGCGGGCGATGGTCCACAGAGACCATCTCGCCGGTCGCGGTGCCGTCGTCGGCCAGCCGGCGCCGGGCCCACTTGCGTCCTCCGATCGACATCTTCTCGCTGCTCGACTTGGCGACTCCGACCAGCGCGCCGGAGCTGTCCTCGCGGGCCACCAGCTTGTAGACGAAGCCGCAGGTCGGGTGACCCGAGCCGGTCACGACGGCGGTACCGACGCCGTACCCGTCGACGGGTGCGGCGGCGAGGCCGGCGATGGCGTACTCGTCGAGGTCACTGGTGACCACGATGCGAGTGTCGGTCGCGCCGAGTGCGTCGAGCTGCTCGCGCACGGCGACGGCGAGCGAGGGCAGATCGCCCGAGTCGATCCGCACCGCACCTAGCTCGGGTCCGGCCACGTCGACGCCGAGCGCGACGGCGTCGGCGACGTCGTAGGTGTCGACGAGCAAGGTGGTGCCCGCACCCAGTGCACCGACCTGGGCGGTGAAGGCGTCGCGCTCTTGATCGTGCAACAAGGTGAAGGAGTGCGCGCTGGTACCCGTGGTCGGGATGCCGAACGCGCGGCCGGCCTGCAGGTTCGAGGTGCTCGCGAAACCGGCGACGTACGCCGCTCGGGCCGCCGCGACCGCGGCCCGCTCGTGCGTGCGCCGAGACCCCATCTCGACGCACGGCCGGTCAGCGGCGACCCCGGTCATGCGCGAGGCCGCCGACGCGATGGCCGCGTCGTGGTTGAGCACGCTGAGCAGCAGTGTCTCGAGCAAGACGGCTTCGGCGAACGTTCCCTCCACCACCACGAGAGGCGAACCGGGGAAGTACGTCTCTCCCTCGGGATAGACCCACACGTCACCGCCGAAGCGGTACGCCGCGAGCCACCGGCACGTCACCTCGTCGATCGTGCCGGTGTCGCGCAGCCACCCCAGGGTCTCGTCGTCGAAGGTGAAGTCGGCCAGCGCGTCGAGCGCGCGACCGGTGCCGGCGACCACGCCGTACCGGCGACCGTCGGGCAGGCGCCGGGCGAACAGCTCGAAGACGCAGCGCCGCTGAGCGGCACCGTCGGCCAGTGCCGCCTGCAGCATGGTCAGCTCGTAGTGGTCGGTGAGCAGCGCCGTGCTGGTCTCGACCGTGGAGTGCGGGGCCACGTCGACCACCCTAGGAGCCGGCCGGATGTCCATGCCTGTGGGCGACCACCTGGGTGCGCCGGCACTGTCTGAGACACAATGCGTGCCCATGACCGCCTCGCCCGCCCCGGTCGAGCTCGACGAGCCCGTGGCCGACGACCTCCCGGTCCTCGACCGGCCGTGGGTGACGCTGGTGTGGAACGACCCGGTCAACCTGATGAGCTATGTCAGCTATGTGTTCCGTTCCTACTTCGGCTACCCGAAGTCGAGGGCCGACAAGCTGATGATGCAGGTGCACCACGAGGGGCGTGCCGTTGTCTCGACCGGCAACCGCGAGGAGATGGAGCGTGACGTGCAAGCGATGCACGGCTACGGGCTGTGGGCCACCTTGCAGCGGGAGGACGCGTGAGTACCAGGGCCGGTGAGCTGGTGTGCTGCTCCGGCACCGCGGGCACGCCGAGCAGCCGCCCCCGTCACGATCCGCGCAGCCGACCACTCTGCGCAACACACGGGCGACCACGACGCGCACCGCGAGGCAGCCGACGCAGAGGCGCTGGCGCGCCGTGAAGGGGTGGCGGCGCCGCCGGGGCGGCCGGGTGCAGGCGTCCTTCGAGCAGATCGAGGCGCACATGCTGGCCACGTTCGCCGGGCAGGTGGTCGAGCTCTTGCACGACGACGGTGCCTCCGTCGGTCCCGGAGTGTCGTCGGGGGAGGACCCGCTGGAGGCGTTGGTCGACATGGAGGGACCGGTAGTCAGCCCGGACGATCCCGTGCTCGCGCGGCTGCTTCCCGATGCCTACCGCGGTGACGACGAGGCCGCGGCGGACTTCCGTCGCTTCACCGAGGCGACTCTGCGCGCCGACAAGGTCGCCAACGCCGACACCGTGCTGGCGAGTCTGCGCGCGGGAGGCTACGAGCACGACGACGAGTCGGGCGGCGCGGACACCGTCGAGGTCGACCTGTCACCCGGCGACGTGCAGGCCTGGCTGCGTTGCCTCACCGACATGCGCTTGGCGCTGGCCACGCGCCTGGGCATCGACGACGACGAGGGGCTCGAGCTGCCCGAGGACGATCCACGCGCCGCGATGTACGACGTGTACGGCTGGCTCGGCTATGTGCAGGAGTCGCTCGTGCTCACCCTCGGTTGAGCTGCCTCCCGCTGCGGCTGCGTCACTCCCGACGGGGAGTCACCCCGCTGCGGACGTGCCTGCGCCGAGCAGGGCAACAGTGTGACTCCCGGCACCGGTTGTCACCGCCGTACGGGGTCAGGGCACCCCGACGCGGTGACAACTCGCGGCGACAAGGCGCGGCGACAAGGCGCGCGGCGACACGACGCGGCGACACGACGCGGCGACAACTCGGGGCGCCAAGACGCGGTGACAACTCCCCGCGGGCGCGCTCGCGCACGCGGTCCGCTCGACGTCTCGGAATGCGGACGCCGGTCGCAGCGGCGCGCTGGTCGCCCGCCTACCCTCGCCGTGTGCTCACGATCGATCGCGCCAGCTATGACGCGATCGTGGCCCACGCACGGCGCGACCACCCCGACGAGGCGTGCGGGGTGGTCGCGGGCACGGCCGGCTCCGACCGGCCGACCCGGGTCGTACCGATGCTGAATGCCGCCATGTCGCCGACCTTCTACGAGTTCGACTCGATCGACCTGCTGCGGCTCTACCAGGAGATGGACGCGCGCGACGAGGAGCCGGTGGTGATCTACCACTCCCACACCGCGACGGAGGCCTACCCGAGCCGCACCGACATCTCCCTCGCTCAAGAGCCGGGGGCGCACTACGTCCTGGTGTCGACCCGCGTGTGCGGCAACGGACCCGGTCCGGTCGACTTCTGCTCCTACCGCATCGTCGACGGCGAGGTCAGTGCGGAAGAGGTGACGGTGGTGTCCACGTACGAGGGCACGCGATGACCGAGCACAAGGAATGACCCGACCGGGTGCGTCTGTTGCCTCTGGCAGAGCCCAGCGACACCCCCAGCGACACCCCTCCCGGGAACCTCCGCCGGGCAACCCGCTCGGGCAGTCAACCCAGCCAACCCAGTCAACGGAGACGTTATGGCGATCGAGGTCCGGGTCCCTACCATCCTGCGCACCTACACCGGCGGTGAGAAGGTCGTGTCCGGTCAGGGCTCGACGCTCGACGAGGTGATCGACGACGTCGAGTCGCGCCATGCCGGGCTCAAGGCACGGATCGTCGACGGCGACGGGCTGCGCCGCTTCATCAACGTGTACGTCAACGACGAGGACGTGCGCTTCACCGGCGGCCTCGCCACTCCCGTCTCCGACGGCGACGCCGTCGTGGTCCTGCCCGCGGTCGCCGGCGGGGCGGGCTGAGCTCGGGCCCGTGCGCTTCGACTCGCTCATCGACTCGGTCGGGCAGACCCCGCTGGTCGGGCTGCCCCGGCTCTCGCCGTCCCCCGACGTACGGCTGTGGGCCAAGCTCGAGGATCAGAACCCGACCGGGTCGATCAAGGACCGGGCGGCCGTCGCGATGATCGAGGCGGCGGAGAAGGAGGGCCGCTTGCGGCCGGGCTGCACGATCCTCGAACCGACCTCGGGCAACACCGGCATCGCGTTGGCGATGGCGGCCAGTCTGCGCGGTTACCGGCTGGTGTGCGTGATGCCCGAGAACACCTCGGTGGAGCGCCGCCAGCTGTTGCGCATGTGGGGTGCGGAGGTCGTCTCCTCACCGGCGGCCGGCGGCTCCAACGAGGCCGTGCGGGTGGCCAAGCGGATGGCCGAGGAGCATCCCGACTGGGTGTTGCTCTACCAGTACGGCAACCCCGCCAACGCCGAGGCGCACGAGCAGAACACGGGTCCGGAGATTCTGGCCGACCTGCCCGAGGTGACCCACTTCGTGGCTGGTCTCGGCACCACCGGCACGCTCATGGGCGTCGGCCGGTTCTTCCGCCGGCACAAGCCCGACGTCACCATCGTCGCCGCCGAGCCACGGTACGGCGAGCTGGTGTACGGCTTGCGCAACCTCGACGAGGGCTTCGTACCCGAGCTGTACGACGAGTCCCTCATCGACGCCCGCTTCAGCGTCGGCCCGCGAGACGCCGTGCGCCGGGTCCGCGAGCTGCTCGCGCTGGAGGGCGTCTTCGCCGGCATCTCCACCGGTGCGATCCTGCACGCAGCGCTCGCACAGGCGGCGAAGTCGCACGCCGCCGGAGGGCGGGCAGACATCGTGCTCGTGGTCTGCGACGGTGGATGGAAGTACCTGTCGACCGGTGCGTACGAGGGCACTGTCGACGAGGCTGAGGCGAGCCTGGAGGGCCAGCTGTGGGCGTGAGCGGCGAGATCGTCGTCTTCAGCGGCAGCGCGCACCCCGCCCTCGCCGAGCGCATCTGCAGCGAGCTGGGTCTCGCGCTGTCGCCGGCACCGGTGACCCGGTTCAGCAACGACTGCCTGCAGGTGCAGCTGCAGGCCAACTGCCGCAACCGCGACATCTACGTGGTGCAGCCGCTCGTGCCGCCCACCCAGGAGCACCTGATGGAGCTGCTGCTGATGCTGGACGCGGCCCGCGGCGCGTCGGCCGAGCGGGTCACCGCGGTGATCCCGCACTTCGCCTACGCCCGCTCGGACAAGAAGGACGCCTCGCGGATCGCCATCGGTGGGCGCTTGGTCGCCGACATGCTCGCCACCGCCGGCGCCGACCGGGTGATCACCATGGCGTTGCACGCACCGCAGGTGCACGGCTTCTTCTCCGTGCCGGTGGATCATCTCACCGCCATCGGCGAGCTGGCCGCGCACTACCGCGACCGCGACCTGACCGACACCGTCGTGGTGTCACCCGATCTGGGCAACGCCAAGACCGCCACCCAGTTCGCTCGACTGCTCGGGCTGCCGGTCGCGGCCGGCAGCAAGCGGCGGCTGGCCGACGACCGGGTCGTCATCGACGCCATCGTCGGCGACGTCGCCGGCAACGACGTGGTGGTGCTCGACGACGAGATCGCCAACGGTGGGTCGATCACCACGTTGCTCGACCGGCTGGGCGAGGAGGGGTGCCGCCGGGCCTCGGTCGCCTGTACGCACGGTCTCTTCACCGGCAAGGCCGTCGAGCGGCTGCGCAGCCACCCCGCGGTCACCGAGGTCGTCGCGACCGACACGGTGCCCGCCCCCGCCACCGAGTGGCCCGAGCTGCAGGTGCGTTCGGTGGCGCCGCTGTTTGCGTCGGCGATCGCGCGCATCCACGCCGGGGAGTCGGTGAGCAGCCTCTTCGACGGGGTCGACCCGACGCACGCGCCGCCGCCGGCCCAGCTGCCGTTCTGACCTGCCCGGCCCGGGCGTAGCTCGCGATGCTGGGTCAGCCCGGCGCCCACGGGGTGAAGCTCGCACCTCCGTCGACCGACTCCATGATCGCGTCCGCGGTCACCACGAACACCCGTAGAGACCCCTCAGCGGTCTGCTCAGCGGCTACGGCTTGCGGGGCACCGACACTGCCCCGCTCGACCCAGGTCTGCCCGGAGTCGTCGCTCACCGCAACGGTGCCCTCCGGAGTGACGCCCACCACCGTCAAGCCGCCGGCCCAGTCCACCACCTGCAGCAGCGGCGCGTCGGCGACCGGCGTCCAGGTCGCACCCAGATCGGCCGAGCGGAAGAGCCCTGAGTCGCTGGTCGCCAGCAACGTCGTTCCGTCGGGAGAAGCGGCCAAGGCGTACGGCGCGACCGGTGGCCTCAGCTGCCGCCACGTCGTCCCGTCCGCCGTGGCGAGCATCGCTGCGCCGTCGAACCCGACGATGCTTCCGCTGGAGGCGGTCAGCGCGTGGAAGTCCGACTCTCCCTGCCGTGACACCGGCGACCAGCTCTGCCCACCGTCGGTCGACTCGATGAGCCCCAGCGGATTAGGCAGGTCGGTGCCGGGGCCGGGATGGCCCGAGGCGTAGAAGTGGTCACGACCAGCCACGGTGAACCCCATCAGATCCAGGACCGGTCCGACGCGGGTCGGTCCGGATTCTCCGTAGTGGAACAAGCCCTCGTGGGTCGCGAGCAGCACCTGGTCGTCGGCGGGGTTCACCGTCACGGCGTGCACGTGCGCGTTGGGCAGCTCGGCCGGCTCGGCCGCCGCACCACCGGACGAGTCGGCACCGCAGCCGGCAACGAGCGAGACGAGCAGAACGACGCCGGCCACGGGGCGCAGCCGACCGCGCAGGCGCCGACGCGGGGATGTGAGCAAGGACATGTGACGTCTCTTCTTCGGCGGCAGGACGCCTCCCAGTGTGTCGGCTGCCCCACCCACGTTCACGCTGTGCGGACGGCAGCGGCCAATGTCACATGGCCGTTCCCGCCTTCCCGGCAGCCGTCGCGGTCGTGGCCCCGGTCACTGTCGCGGTGTCGGCCGGCGCGCGATACCACCCCGGCGCCTCACGACGCTTACGCTCGAGGCGTGGCGGACGCACCCATCGGCATCTTCGACTCCGGTCTCGGCGGTCTCACCGTCGCCCGCGCCGTCCTCGACCAGCTGCCGCACGAGCCGGTGCTCTACCTCGGCGACACGGCCCGAGCGCCGTACGGCCCCAAGCCGATCGGGCAGGTCCGCGGCTACGCCCTCGACTGTCTGGACCGGCTCGTCGAGCGGGGCGTCAAGGTGCTGGTCATCGCCTGCAACTCCGCCAGCGCGGCGGTGCTGCGCGACGCCCGGGAGCGCTACGCGGTGCCGGTGGTGGAGGTGATCCTGCCGGGCACCCGACGCGCTGTCGCCGCCACCCACAACGGACGGGTAGGGGTGGTGTGCACCACAGCGACGGCGGCCTCGATGGCCTACGAAGACGCCTTCGCCGCGGCCCCGCACATCGAGCTCCACACGCGGGCCTGCCCGCGGTTCGTCGAGTTCGTGGAGCGCGGCGTGACCGGCGGTCCCGAGCTGCTGGCGACGGCGCGTTCGTACCTGGACCCGCTCGTCACTGCCGGGGTCGACACGCTCGTACTCGGCTGCACTCACTACCCGCTCCTCACCGGGGTCATCTCCTACGTGATGGGCGACGGCGTCACGCTGGTCTCGAGCGCGGAGGAGACGGCAAAGGACGTGTACGCGCTGCTGGTCCGCTACGGACTCGAGCGCCCCCTCGCACTGCCGCCACCGCGGCACCGGTTCGTCACGACCGGGGGGGCGGCGGAGTTCCGTGAGTTCGGCCAGCGCTTCCTCGGCCCCGAGCTCGACGACGTCGAACCGCTCGTCGAGGTCGTCGCGTGAAGCTGACGATCATCGGCTGCTCCGGGTCCTACCCGGGGCCCGACTCGGCCGCCAGCTGCTACCTGCTGGAGGCACCGCACGAGGGCCGCCCGTACCGGCTGCTGCTCGACCTGGGAAGTGGCGCGCTCGGGCCCCTGCAGCGCTACTGCGATCCGCGCGACCTCGGCGCCGTGATCTTGTCCCACCTGCACCCCGACCACTGCCTCGACATGTGCGGGTTGTACGTGCTGCTGCGCTACCACCCCGGCGGTCATCAGGGCCGCATCGCCGTCTGCGGTCCGGCCGGCGCAGCCGACCGGCTCGCGCGGGCCTACGACATGGCGCCCGAGCCCGGGATGCACGAGCAGCTGGACTTTCGCACCTTCACCGGTGCGCCACTGCGCTTCGGACCCTTCGACGTCGACACCGCACCGGTCCAGCACCCGGTGGAGGCCTACGCCGTGCGGGTGCGCCACGGGACGCGGACGCTGGTCTACTCCGGTGACAGCGGGCCCTGCCCGGGGCTGGTGCAGCTGGCTCGGGGCGCTGACGTGCTGCTCGCGGAGGCGTCGTTCGTGGAGTCCGACGACAACCCCGACGACCTGCACCTCACCGGCCGACAGGCCGCCGAGCACGCCACCGCGGCCGGTGTCGGGCGGCTGCTGCTCACCCACGTGCCGCCGTGGACCGATCCCGACCGTGTGCGTGCTGACGCCGACTCGGTCGGCGGCGTCCCGTTCGAGCTGGTCGAAGCCGGCGCGACGTACGAGATCTAGCCCCCGCCCACCCCCGATAGGGTCGCCGCCATGTCCACCCGCGACGACGGCCGACGCCCCGACGAGCTGCGAGACGTACGGATCACCCGGCACTGGCTCGACCACGCCGAGGGGTCAGTGCTGGTCGAGTTCGGCAAGACCCGCGTGCTCTGCGCTGCCAGCGTCACCGAGGGGGTACCGCGCTGGCGCAAGGGGTCCGGGTCCGGCTGGGTGACCGCCGAGTACGCGATGCTGCCCCGCTCGACCCACACCCGCTCCGACCGCGAGAGCGTGCGCGGCAAGATAGGTGGACGTACGCACGAGATCTCCCGGCTGGTCGGCCGGTCGTTGCGTGCCGCGGTCGACCTGGCCGCGCTGGCCGAGAACACCGTGGTGCTCGACTGCGACGTGTTGCAGGCCGACGGGGGCACTCGTACGGCGGCGGTCACCGGCGCCTACGTGGCCCTGGCCGACGCGGTGGCGTACCTGCACGGGCGCGGTGCTCTGCGCGGTGACCCGTTGGCGACGAGCGTGGCCGCGGTGTCGGTCGGGGTCGTCGACGGCGAAGCGGTGCTCGACCTGCACTACCGCGAGGACGTCCGCGCCGACACCGACATGAACGTGGTGATGACCGGCGACGGCCGCTTCGTCGAGGTGCAGGGGACGGCCGAGAAGGAGGCGTTCGACCGGCACCAGCTCGACGCGTTGCTCGACCTCGCAGCGACCGGATGCGCCGAGCTGACGAAGCTCCAGGCCGGTGCGCTCGCTCGGACGCCGGAGTGAGCCGGCTGGTCCTCGCCACCCACAACGCCGAAAAGCTGGTCGAGCTGCGGCGCATCGTGACGCCACTGACGAGCGGGGTCGACGTCGTCGGCCTGGGTGACGGGGGCCCCGGTGACGTGAACCAGGGTGGCGGGGGCGGGGGAGACGCTCGTGATGGCGGCCGGTACGCCGCGCCACCCGAGACCGAGGCGAGCTTCGCCGCCAACGCACTGCTCAAAGCGCGCGCCGCCCTCGCCGCGACCGGGCTGCCGTGCCTGGCCGACGACTCGGGACTGTGCGTCGACGCCCTCAACGGCATGCCGGGCGTGCTGTCGGCTCGCTGGTCCGGCCGAGCCGGCGACGACGCCGCCAACAACGCGTTGCTGCTCGGCCAGCTCGGCGACGTACCTGCGGACCGCCGAGACGCACACTTCGTGTGTGTGGTGGCGCTCGTGCTGCCCGACGGTAGGGAGTTCGTCGAGGAAGGCGTGGTGCACGGCCGGCTCCTGACCGCGCCTCGGGGGAGCGGCGGGTTCGGGTACGACCCGCTGTTCGTCCCGGAGGGAGGTGCGGCGACCACTGCCGAGCTCGCGGTGGCCGACAAAGACGCCCTCAGCCACCGCGGTCGGGCGCTGCGTGCGATCGCACCGCTCGTGGCGCGCGTGCTCGCGACAGATGCCGCTGGTGCCGGAGAGGGGACTTGAACCCCTACGCCCGAAGGCACAGCATCCTAAGTGCTGCGTGTCTGCCGATTCCACCACTCCGGCCGGCCGGCGACCGCGGGCAGTCTAGGCATCGGCGCCGCCGTCAGGCAGCCACGCCCAGCTCCCGCCGCAGCTTGTCGACGTGCCCGCTGGCTCTCACGTTGTACTGCGCCAGGGCTACGGTGCCGTCCCGCTCGATCACCACGGTGGAGCGGATGACGCCCTCCACCACGCGGCCGTAGAGCTTCTTGGCCCCGAAGGCTCCGTACGCACGCAGCACCTCGCGGTCGGGGTCGGACAGCAAGACGATGCCGAGCCCCTCCTGCTCGCGAAACGAGGCGAGCCGAGCCGGCGAGTCGGGGGAGATCCCGACGACGGTGTAACCGGCGGTACGCAAGAGGTCCAGCGCTCCGGTGAAGTCGGTGGCCTGCGCGGTGCACCCCGGAGTCAGCGCCGCCGGGTAGAAGTAGACGATCACGCGGCCATCGGCGCGCAGGCCCGACAGGGACACCTCGGCCTCCGTGTCGTCGAGCAAGGTGAAGTCGGGCGCGGTGTCTCCCGCGGCAAGGCGGGACGGCTCGGCCAGCACGGGCTCGTCGGCCATCACGGGCTCCTCGGTGGATGCGGTGCGCACCCGTTCGGGTCGGGCTGCGGCCACCCCATCCTGCCTCACCCGGTAGCGTGTCGCCGCGACGTACCCGACCCGGGTCGTCGAGGATCTCCAGGGTCCCCGTTCCCGCCTTTCAGGAGGTCGCCGTGGCCAGCGGCTCCCCCGCGTCCGGTAGCGACAACCGCAGCCCGGACCAGCTCGTCGACGACATCGAGGTGGTGCGCGAGCGCCTGGCCGCGACGATCGACCAGATCACCGACCGAGCGAACCCCAAGAACGCAGCCCGGCGCCGGTTCGAGGACCTGAAGGCCCGCTTCGTCAACGCCGACGGCTCGCCCCGGGTGGAGGCCATCGCCCCCGTTGCCGGCGCCGCCGTGGGGGCCGTCGCGCTGATCGTGGCGATTCGCTACCTCGTCAACCGCGACTGAACCCTCCGGCGCGGTGGCAGGCCGGCCGTGGCCGAGCGTCAGCTGCAGGTCCCGCTCCGCACGCGCCTGAGTCAGCTGCGAGCCTCGGGGAGTCTGCTCGTCCAGCTGGGTGTCGGCGCCGGGCTGGCCTGGTTCGTCGCTACGGCCCTGGTCGGGCACGTCGAGCCGTTCTTCGCCCCGATCGCGGCGGTGGTCTCGATGCTCGCCGCGTCGGGCCGGCGCCAGCGCGCGGCGGTGCAGCTCGTCGCGGGGGTCGCGGTCGGCGTCTTGGTCGGCGAGCTGCTGATCCTGGTCATCGGTCGCGGCGCCTGGCAGGTGTCCCTCGTCGTCGCCCTTGCGTACGGCACGACCCTGCTGCTCGGGCTCGCCCCCCTGGCCCGGATGCAAGCCGTCACGTCGGCCATCCTGCTGGCCACCGTGACTCCCGCCGCCGGCGCGGTGGGCAGTGTCGCCATCAACCGCTTCGTCGACGCGCTGGTGGGTGGGGCCCTCGGGCTCGGCGTCACTGTGCTCTTGCCCGCCAACGCGGCCCGGGTCGTCGAGCAGGAGGTGGGAGCGGTGCTCGGCGAGGTCGAGCAGGTGCTGCGCACGACGGCGCGTGCGCTGCGCTGGGAGGACGCCGGCCAGGCTTGGACTGCGCTGCAGCACGCCCGCGCACTGAACCCCCAGCTCGACTCCCTCGACCAGACCATCGACGCCGCCAGCGAGGTGTCGCGGCTCTCCCCGTTCCGCTGGCACCAGCGCGAGCACGTCGTGCTGTACGCCGGATCGGTGCGCTGGATCGACTACGCCGTACGCGACACCCGCGTGCTCGCCCGTCGGGTCTCCACGCTGCTGCGTCGTTCGCTGCCCGTACCGGCCGGACTGGCCGACGCCGTCTCCCACCTGGCCGACGCGGTGCAGATCTTCGCCGCCGAGCTGGCCGCCGAGCAGCCCCTCGACGAGGTGCGAGCCGCTGTCGTCAAGGTCGCTCGGGAGGCGACCCGGACGTTGCCACCGGAGGCTTCCCTCAGCGTCGTGTCCGCCGTCGCACAGGTGCGTGCGGTGGCGGCGGATCTGGTGTACGCCACCGGCTCGGCCGCAGAGGATGTCGACACGCTGTTCGAGCCCGACGTGGGTGATCCGTGACCGGGGCTCAGGGGCCTTCTGTCTCGTCCTCGACCAGGCGGAGGTTGACCTCCGGCTCGCCGGCGTCCCAGTAGGCCGCGAAGTCACCTGCCCGCAGCGGCTTCGACACGAGAAAGCCTTGCATCGACGGACACCCCATGCGGGCGAGGGTCTGTCGCTGTCTCTCGGTCTCGACGCCCTCGGCGATGGTGCGGCGACCCAACGCCTTGCACAGGCGTAGGACCGCCCCGACGATCTCGGCGTCGATGATGTCCTTGCCGAGACCGGCGATGAACGAGGCGTCGAGTTTGATGGTGTCGACCGGCAACTCGCGCAGGTAGGACAGCGAGGAGTACCCGGTGCCGAAGTCGTCCACCGCCACGTGCACGCCGATGTCGCGCAACGCGTTGAGCGTTCGTACGTTCGCGTCGAAGTCGGCGAACACCGCGGTCTCGGTGATCTCGATCGACAGCTGCGCCGCCGGCAGCCCGGTGCGAGCCAACACGTCGGCTATCTCTGCCGGCAGCTGCGGCTGAGCCAGCTGCAACGCCGAGAGGTTGACCGAGGTCTGGAGCGGCTCGCGGTCCGGGTGCTCGAGGGTCCACCGGCGAGTGGTGCGGCAGGCCTCCTCCAGCACCCAGTGGCCGAGCATGACGATGAGGCCGCTGTCCTCGGCGAGCGGGATGAACTCCCCGGGCAGCACCATCGTGCCGTCGGGCTCCTCCCAGCGCACCAGCGCTTCGATGCCCTGCAGCTCGCACGTGCGCGTGTCGACGATCGGCTGGTACCACAGGCTGAGCAGCTCGGAGTCGATGGCCGCCCGCAGGCGCCCCTCCAGCTCCAGCCGGCTGCGTGAGGCGACGATGAGCTCGTCGGTCGCGATCCGCACGCAGTTGCGGCCACTGGCCTTCGCGGCGTACGCCGCGGTGTCGGCGGCGAGCATGACGTCGTCACGGGTCTCCCCAGGACTGGTCGACGTCACCCCGATGGACACCGTTAGTGTGACTGTCTGACCGCCGACCAGGTAGGGGCGGCGTAGGTCCTCGCACAGCTGGAAGGCCAGTTCGGCGATGGTCGCGATGTCGGTGCGGTCCTCCACCAGCAAGATGAACTCGTCACCGGAGAGCCGGGCCACCGTGTCGCCGGCACCTACGCGCCGCAGGAGCCGTTCGCTCAGCTGGACCAGCAGCTGGTCGCCGACGAGGTGGCCGAAGGAGTCGTTGATGAGCTTGAACCGGTCGACGTCGACGAAGAGCACACCGTGCCGGACGTGGGTGGCGATGCTGCGGTTGAGCGCGTGGTCGAGCCGGTCGAGGAACAACCGACGGTTCGGCAGCGCGGTGAGCTCGTCGTGCAGCGCACGATGAGCGAGCGCGTCCTGAAGCAGCCGTCGCTCGGTCACGTCACGTAGCACCAGGACGGCACCCTCGCGTACGCCTGCATCGGTCAGCGGAGCGAAGGAGTACGCCACCTCGACGCGTTGTCCACCGCGCGTGTGCAGCACCGCGTCCTGGTCCTCGGCGCTCTCACCCGCGTGCATGCGCGAGATGACGTCGATCGCACCACCCTTCTGGACGAGCTGGCAGACGTCGTTGACCGGTAAGCCGTCCACCTGACGGCTCGAGTCACGGCCCAGCATGTCCCGCGCGGCCGGGTTGGCGAAGGTGATCAACCCTTCGGTGTCGAAGGCCAGAACCGCTTCGTTCTGTGCGTTGGTGATGGTCTGCAGGCGGGTGAACAGGTCTGCCCGACGCAGAGCGTCGTCGGCGACACCGGCCAACGT
>JBBSMD010000042.1:0-15621 GCA_038233355.1 Propionibacteriales bacterium | reverse complement strand
CACCTCGACCGAGACGCTGCGGACGCGGTGCACACGGGTCTCGCCGTCCAGCACGAGGCGGTATGACAGCGGGCGGAAGACCCGCAGCTCGGCCAGCGTGGCGAGGTGGTAGCGCAGCCGGCCGCGGGGCCAGGCCAGCGCGTTGGCGCGCTCGTTGACCAGCGAGTCGAATCCCGCGGCGAGCACTGTCACCACGCAGGTGCCGTCGACGTCGATCACGTCGACCGCCCGGGTGGTGTGGCGCAGCAGCACGGCCACCGCGGCGGCCGGGTCGTTGCGCGGCACTCCGAGCAGTCGGGCCAGGTCGTCGCCGCTCCCGGCCGGTACCAGGCCGAGCGGTACGCCGGTGCCGACGAGTGCCTGCGCCGCCAGGTGCGCCATGCCGTCGCCCCCGAGCACGACCAGGGCGTCCGGGCGGCTCGCGGCGGCGCGGGCGGCAAACCGTCGCGAGTCGGCGATGCTCGTACCGGTGCAGGTGCGCACCCGGACACCGGCCTCGCGCAGCAGCCGGGCGACGGTGTCGGCGCGACCTCCGCTTCGAGCCGCGGCCGGGTTGACGAGGAGCACCACGTCGCTCAGCTCACGAGGGCCCACGGCGCGAACGTAGCGCCGGCGGGACATGAGCCGCGGCGTCCGACGTGGCACCAGGTGGGTTTGGCGACCGCGAAGCCACCACCCAGCCACGTCAGACCGCCCACACCCGCCCGGCCGCTGCGTCCGATCGGGTCAGTCAGAGCCGGACGAGCACCCGCACCCGGCCGGGCTCGACCCCAATCGCCTTGGCGAAGCGCCGGAGCGCCTCGCAGACCAGGTCGACGTCCACCCTCGTCACCGGTGCCGCCACGGCGTGCATCTCGGCATCGGTGAGCAACGCCACCTGCCCGTACTGCCAAGCCTGGTGCACCTGCGAGCGCACCCCTTCGTCGACTACGGGCACCGGAAACGCCTCGTCGGCGGCGAGCACCGTCAGCGGAAGCACCAGATCCCCGGTACCGCGAAGCGATCCGGGCGCGGCGGAGCCGCCGATGGAGATGTCCGCGGCCCAGGTGAGGTCCTGGGCGCCGAGCCACTCGGGCAGGTCGAAGGGGTCGGCGACCTTCCAGCCAGGCGACTCAGCGCTCATCGCCGTCGGTGCCGTCGGCTGTGTCCGCGTTGCCGGTGTCGGTGTTCCCGGTGTGGCCGTCGCGCCCGTCGCCGTCAGCCCAAGCGGCCTCGACCTCGTCGCCCGGCGCGTCGCCGTCGGCCCACGCGTCGTCATCGTCCTCGCCCGGCGCGTCGTCGTCAGCCCACGCGGCCTCGGCATCGTCGCCCGGTCCGTCGCCGTCGGCCCACGCGTCGTCATCGTCCTCGCCCGGCGCGTCGTCGTCAGCCCACGCGGCCTCGGCATCGTCGCCGCCGCGCCACGCTTCCATGTCGTCGTCGACCGGCGGGTCGCCCGCATCGCCGTCCCGGGCGTCCGTATCGCCGGCGGGTACGTACGTCTCGGCTCCGGTGTCGTGTCGACGCTCCGGCGTCGAGGTCACGGCGTCGGAGTCGTACGCGGCAGCGCTGCGAGCCCGGCGCCGGTCGACGAAGCGGGCGATGACCTCGCTCGCGACGAAGAGCAGCGTCATCGGGAGGGCCAGGAACAGCATGCTGACCGGGTCGGTCGACGGGGTCGCGACGGCGGCGAACACGAAGGTGCCGACGATGATCCACGGGCGGTGCTCACCCAGCGCTCGGCCGCTTACCACCCCGGCCAGGTTGAGCATGACCACGAACAGCGGGATCTCGAAGGCCACACCGAAGACGAGCAGCATCCGCAGGACGAACGACAGGTAGCTGGACAGGTCGACGAGGTTCGCCACGTCGACCGGCGTGAAGCTGATCAGGATCGCGATGCCCTTGGGCAGGACGTAGTAGCCGACGAGCACCCCGCCCATGAAGAGCGGACCGGCGACGGCGGTGAAGAGCAGGGTCCAGCGTCGTTCGCTGCGGTGCAGGGCGGGCACGACAAAGGCCCACAACTGGTACAGCCACACCGGACTGGCAGCCACCAGCCCGGTCACCACCGCCGTCTTCAGCAGCAAGGTCAGCGGGCCCGAGACGGTGGTGATCGTCAGGGATGCGTTGATCCCCTCCTCCTCGGCCAAGGGCCGCACGCTGGCTTCGAACGGACGCTGCAACAGCGCCAGGAGCTGGTCGTAGAACAGGGCCGCGAGAACGGTAGCCACCACGATGGCCAGGACACTGACGAAGAGTCGTTGGCGCAGCTCGCGCAAGTGCTCAAGCAGCGGCATCGCCCCGTCGGGGGCGACGCTGGCGCCGCGGCCACGCCGCAGCGGGACGGCCACCTCTCAGCCTTCGGCGCGCCTCAGGCGCGACGGTCAGCGGCGCCGGTCTCGTCGACCGGGGCAGTGCTGCCGGCATCGGCCCGCGCCTGCGCGGGCGGTGCCTGGTGGCTACCGAGCGCCCCCATCGGCCGCCCGTGCGGGTCGCTCGGGCCGTCATCGTCGTCCATCAGGCCCTTGGTCTCCTTCTTGAAGATGCGCAGGGCCTGGCCGGAGCCGCGGGCGAGCTCGGGCAACTTCTTGGCACCGAACAGCAGCACGATGACCAAGAGGATCAAGAGGATCTCGGTCGGTCCGAGGTTCATGTGGATCGTCTCCCGACGCTCGACGGCGTTGTCAGCATACGCCGCGTCGGCGTACGCGAGGTCGAGGTCGACCGACTCGCAGGTGACAACCCGGTGACGGGGGCCGCTCTAGCCGCTCCGAGTTGTCACTGGGTCAAGGCCCTGTAGCACCTTCTGACAGTGACAACCGACGCGCACGGGCAGATGCACTCCGGCGCCGCTCACCCGTACGCGGCAAGGGCGGCCCGGGCCCGCTCGACCACCTCGGCGCCGAGATGATCGGGCTCGAGCACGCGTACGTCCGCGCCCGCGCGCAGCAGCAGCCGGCGCAGCCACGCCTCGTCACCGACGCGGACGACGAGGCGCTGCCGTCCGCCGGGGAGGTCAGTGGCCGACTCGACCGGCAGCTGCTCACTGACCCAGCGGGCCGTCGGCGCGACCTCGAGCACGGCCAGCGGGTCATCGGGTGCCGGCTGGTAGACGCCGGTCGACAGGTCGCGCCGCGGCACGTCGGCGTGGTCGCCGGCCGCCTCGTCGAGCACCCGGGCGGCCACCACCCGGTCGAGCCGGAACAGACGTACGTCCTCGACCCGGTGGCACCACGCCTCCAGGTACGAGTGCCCCGCCTCGGTCAGTACGCGCAGCGGGTCGACGTCACGCTCGGTCTGCTCGTCGCGTGAGGCGACGAGGTAGGCGATCCGCAACCGGCGTCGGCGGTCGAGGGCGGCCCGTACCGCGTCGGTCACCGCGGGGTCGGCCGGCTCCACCAGGACCGACACGCTCGTTGCGGCGGCGGCCCCGTCACCGGCGGCCGACTCCAGCTTGGCGAGTGCCCGCTCCACGGCGTCGCGTTCGGCGCTGGCGGTCGAGGCGCGCAAGGTGCGCAGGGCCACGATCAGCGACAGCGCCTCGGCGGCGGTCAGCCGCAACGGGCGGGGCAAGAACTCGGCGTTTTCGATCCGTACGACGCCCTCGTCGTCGAGCGCGTCCATGTCGACGTCGATCATCTCGCCGGTCACGGCCTCGGGGAGGCCGCAGAACCACAAGACGCCCAGGTCCTTGACGACCTGGGCGGTGCTGACCCCGAAGTCCCGTGCCACCTGCTCGACCGGGACGCCCGCGCGGTCACGCAGGTAGGGCACCATCGCGAGCATGCGGGGCACCTGATCGCGGGCTCCGTAGCTCATGCGGCTCCTCCCCCGCCATCTGCGCGGGCGAGCTGCTCGAGCCGCTCGACGACGGCGGCCCGCAACGTCGGCGGATCGAGGACGACCGCGTCGTCGGCGAGCTCGACGACATCCCCCGCGAGCTCGAGCTCGCTGGCGTAGGGCACGCGGACCGGCTGCCACCCGTCGACCGGGTCACCGACCTCGCTGGCGCGGCGGCGCAGAGCCAGGCCCTTGCTCTGCCGCAGCCGGAGCGTGGCGGTGCCCGCGGTGCCGTCCGGCAGGAGCTGGGTCGCCACGGTGCGGGCGTCGAGATCGGTCGGCGGCTCGTACGAGCCAGGTTCACCGACTCGGTGCACCGCCCCGACCATCCGCGACAGCCGGAACATGCGAGGAGCGTCGCGGTCGCGGTCGTGCGCCAGCAGATACCACCGGCCGTGCCAGGACAGCAGGCTCCACGGCTCGATCTGGCGCAGGCGGGGTGGCTGGCCGGGCCTGGCGTACTCGAATGCGATCGGGGTGCGGCTGGTGGTGGCCTCCCACACGGGCTCGAACGCCGCCTCACCGGCGGTGAGTCGCGGCTCGACGAGGCTCAACCGGTCGGCGTCGACCTCGACGCCGGCGGCCCGCAGCTTGGTGACCGCGCCCGAGGTGTCGCGCGCCAGGCGAGCGTGCTGCCACACCCGGGCCGCCAGGCCCACCACCGCGGCTTCGTCCGGCTCCAAGGCGATCGCGGGCAGCTCGAAGGCGTCGCGACGGATGCGGTAACCGGGTTCGTCGTCGAAGAGCGGGTCGTACGACCCGACCTCGATCGGCACCCCGATCTCGCGCAGCTCCTCTTTGTCACGCTCGAACATGCGTTCGAAGGCGGCATCAGCCTGGTCGCGGTAGCCCTCGACGACCTGCCGGATGCGGGCCCGGCTCAGGTACCCGCGGGTGACGAGCAGCGCGATGACGAGGTTCATCAGCCGCTCGCTCTTGCCCTGGGTCACCCGCCACCTCCTCGCCGAGCGCCGACCGTACCGGCCCGGGTAGCTCTAGTGGCGCGGCGTCTCCAACAAGACCGTGCTGCCGCCGACCGTACCGGCTCGGGTAGCTCAGCTCGCGGCGAGGATGTCGACCGCGAAGATCAGTGGCGCGTTCGCCGGGATGTCCGGCGGGCTGCCCTGCTTCCCGTACGCCTGCTCGGGCGGGATCGCGAGGATGACGCGGCTGCCGACCGTCTGACCCACGATCCCCTCGTCCCAGCCGGCGATGACGCTGCCGGTGCCGATCTGGAAGGTGGCCGGCTCGCCCCGCGTCCACGACTGGTCGAAGATCTTGCCGTCGGGGTAGAGCTGACCGAGGTAGTGCACGGTCACGGTCTGGCCGCTCTTCACCTTCTTGCCGTCACCGACGATGACCGGTTCCGCAATCAGCTTGTCGAGCTCGTCGGCGGTGTTCTCGTCCGCTGCGAATCCGGTGGGGACACCCTCGTCGTTGACCTGCAAGGATGGTAGGTCCGCCGGGGCCTGCCGCTCCTCGCCTTGCGCCATCGCCAGCGGCGGCGCGACCTCCTTGACCTTCTCGATGTCGACCACGAAGACCACCGTGTCGTCGGGTTGGACGTTGCCCTGCGGGAAGCCGGCCGTGCCGAAGGCGTCGACGGGAGGGACGGCGATGGCCACCCGGCTGCCCTCGCGCTGACCGAGCAGACCCTTGTACAGCCCGGCCAGCAGCTGGCCCTCGGTGGCGTTCAACGAGACCGGCGGCCCGTCCTGGCCGTAGGTGCTGTCGATGACCTTGCCGTCGCGCCCGTTGACGAGCACCAGCTGGGCCTCGACGCGGTTGCCCTCCTCGACCACCGGGCCAGACCCTTCCTCCAGCACCTCCACGGTCGTCTCGTCGATGCTGAACGGCGGGTCGGCGACCTTCACGGTCGGCTCGGCACCGGGCTCGCCGCTGGTGCTGACGCCGTCGAGGGTGCCCTCGGCGGCCGCTCCGCCGGCTCCGGCGGGCTCTTGCGAGGCGGCGGCGCTGGCCGCTGGCTCCGAAGGGTCCGCGGCTGTGTCGGTGGCGGCTCCGTCGCTGCCGCAGGCGGCCAGGCCGAGAGCGAGGGGGACGAACAGGGCGACAAGACGCGTACGCACGGGCGAGACCTCTGCGGGGACGTGGTGGGACGGGCGGGCCGCTGCCCGGGGACGCCGCCACCGTACCTGGCGGCACGAAATCGCCCGGCTCGGCTACATCGACTCGATCAGCTTGTGCACCCGCTCGTCGGAGGAGCGGAAGGGGTCCTTGCAGAGCACCGTGCGCTGCGCCTGGTCGTTGAGCTTGAGGTGCACCCAGTCGACGGTAAAGTCACGGCGCCGCTCCTGGGCGCGGGCGATGAACTCCCCGCGCAGCCGGGCCCGCGTCGTCTGCGGCGGACGCGACTTGGCCTCGAAGACCCGCAGGTCCGCGGTGACCCGCTCGACGTGACCGCGCCGCTCGAGCAGGTAGTACAGCCCGCGGTCGCGCCGGATGTCGTGATAGGCGAGGTCGAGGTGTGCGATGCGGGGATGTGTCCAGGACAGGCCGTGCTTGGCCCGGTAGCGATCGAGCAGGGAGTACTTGATGGCCCAGTCGACCTCGCGGTCGATGAGGGACAGGTCGCCGGACTCCACCGCCTTGATGGCGCGCTCCCACAGGTCGAGCACGCGGTCGACGGTGGGGGTGTGCAGGTCACGTCGGTCGACGAAGTCGCGCGCCTTGCCGAGGTACTCGGCCTGGATCTCCAGGGCGCTGGCTTCGCGGCCGTTGACCAGCCGCACGCGGCGTTGACCGGTCATGTCCTGGCTGATCTCGCGGATGGCCCGGATCGGGTTCTCCAGGGTGAGGTCACGCATCACGACACCCTCCTCGACCATGCGCAGCACCAGGTCGGTGCTGGCCACCTTGAGCAGGGTGGTCGTCTCGCTCATCGAGGAGTCGCCGACGATGACGTGCAGGCGCCGGAAACGTTCCGCGTCGGCGTGCGGCTCGTCGCGGGTGTTGATGATGGGGCGACTGCGGGTGGTGGCGCTGGAGACGCCCTCCCAGATGTGCTCGGCGCGCTGGCTGACCGCGTACACGGTGCCACGGGGGGTCTGCAACACCTTGCCGGCACCGACCATGATCTGCCGGCTGACCAGGAACGGGATCAGTACGTCGGCCATCCGGTTGAACTCGCCGTGCCGCCCGACCAGGTAGTTCTCGTGGCACCCGTAGGAGTTGCCGGCGGAGTCGGTGTTGTTCTTGAACAGGTAGATGTCGCCGACGATGCCGTCGTCGCGCAGGCGCCGCTCCGCGTCGATCATGAGTCCCTCGAGGATGCGCTCGCCCGCGCGGTCGTGCGCGACGAGCTCGGTGACGTCGTCGCACTCGGGGGTGGCGTACTCGGGGTGGCTGCCGACGTCGAGGTAGAGCCGTGCACCGTTGCGCAGGAACACGTTGCTGCTGCGCCCCCACGACACCACCCGCCGGAACAGGTAGCGCGCGACCTCGTCGGGGCTGAGCCGGCGCTGTCCGCGGAACGTGCACGTCACGCCGTACTCGGTCTCGATACCGAAGATGCGACGGTCCACACCCTCAGCCTAGGCGCAGCACCGAGCCGGGGGCGGGATCTGGGCGCGCACTTCCTCTCGCCGCGGCCGACGCGTTCGACCGGTCACGGCGGGCGGGTTGTCACCGCGGCTGCCCCGCCCGCGAGTTGTCACCGTCAGAAGGCGCCGGGGCGCCTTGACGCGGGTGACAGGTCGGTGCGGCTAGAGCAGACCGGCCTGGTCGAGGGCGAGGGCGAGGATGTGCGGCGCGCTCACCAGCGCGCCGCGTCCCCGAGGAGTCGTGCTCACGACGGCGGGGCCGCGGCCGCCCCGCTGTTGTCGGGGCCGGCGGAGCCGGTCGCCGCTGGGTCGGCGTCGCCGTGCTCGGTCGGAAGGGCTTCGTCGCTGCCAGCCAGCGCGCGCGTCACGACGGCGTCGGGCAGGCGGCGGAACTTGCGCGGCTGCGGCCGGGTGCGGTCGAGCACCGCGGCCTCCACCTGCTCGGCGGTGATCGTGCGCTGCTGGGCCGCCCCGCCCTCGCCCACACTGTCTGAGCTGAGCGCGTCGACGGCCAGCTTGACCGCCTCGGCCAGCCCGAGCCCCTGCGCCCAGTGCTCGCGCAGGTGTGCGGTGGCGCCCTCGGTCGCGCCACCCATCACCCCGTAGCCGGACATGTCGGCCACCGAGCCGTCGTAGGTGAGGCGGTACACCTGGTCACCGTCGGCTGACTCGCCGACCTCTGCGACGAAGATCTCCACCTCGTACGGCTTCTCGCCGCCGGAGGAGAAGATCCCACCGAGGGTCTGGGCGTAGGCGTTGGCGAGACCGCGGCCGGTGACGTCGCGCCGGTCGTAGGAGTAGCCGCGCAGGTCGGCCAGTCGGACACCCGCGATGCGGAGATTCTCGAACTCGTTGTAGCGGCCGACCGCGGCGAAGGCGATCCGGTCGTAGATCTCGCTGATCTTGTGCAGCGCCTGTGACGGGTTCTCGGCCACCAGCACGATGCCGTCGGCGTACTGAACGACCGCCACGCTGCGGCCACGGGCGATGCCTTTGCGGGCGAAGTCGGCCCGATCCTTCATCAGCTGCTCGGGCGAGACGTAGAACGGGGCGGTCACGGGCGTCTTCCTTGCGTCAGTGGGTCGGTCAGACGAGCGGCGCGGCGGGGCCGTCGGGGCGCACGCGGCGGGCGTCGACGACCTCGTCGGCGATGTCGGCGACCTCGTCCTGACTCAGGCGCCGCACACCGTCGTCGGTCACCGACATGAGCACCGGGAAGATGCGCCGCATCAGGTCGGGGCCTCCGGTGGCGGAGTCGTCGTCGGCGGCGTCGTAGAGCGCCTGCACGGCCACCGTGGCGGTCTGACGTTCGTCGAGGTCGTCGTGGTAGAGCTTCTTCAGCGCCCCCCGGGCGAACAGGGAGCCGGAGCCCACCGCATGGAACGCCTGCTCCTCGTAGCGGCCGCCGGTCGCGTCGTAGGAGAAGATCCGGCCGTGCTCGGAGGCTACGTCGAAACCGGCGAACAGGGGCACCGCGACCAGGCCCTGCATGGCCAAGGCGAGGTTGGCCCGGATCAACGTGGCGAGCCGGTTGGCCTTGCCGTCGAGGCTCAACGGCGTCCCCTCGATCTTCTCGTAGTGCTCAAGCTCGACCTGGAACAGGCGCACCATCTCGACCGCGATGCCGGCCGCACCGGCAATGCCGACGCAGGAGTAGTCGTCGGCGGCGAAGACCTTCTCGATGTCGCGCTGGGCGATGATGTTGCCCATCGTGGCGCGCCGGTCACCGCCCATGACGACCCCGCCGGGGAACGTGGCGGCCACGATCGTGGTGCCGTGCGGAGCGAGTGCGCTCGCGTCGCCCTCCAGGCTGCGGCTGCCCGGCAGCAGCCCCGGTGCGTACGACCCGAGGAACTCGGTGAAGGACGACGAGCCGGTGGCGTGGAACGAGCCGGGCAGACGCCCGGCCCGGTCGTCGGTCGTGGACGTCACTGGCCACCCTTCTGGATGAAGCCGCGGACGAACTCCTCGGCGTTCTCCTCGAGTACGTCGTCGATCTCGTCGAGCATCGAGTCGACGTCGGCGTCGAGCTCGGCCTTGCGCTCGGCGACGGTGTCTGTGCTCTCCTCCGGCGGAGCCTCCTCCTCGCTCTGGCGCCCCCGAGACTGCTGCTGCTGACTACCCTCACGCGCCATGTCACCCCTCCTCGCACCGGTGCGTGCCGCTGCTGCACGCCTGGTGTGGACCCTAGCCTGCGACACCGACGGTGACCCGGTGACCGGCTCACCCGGAGGTGAGGGCCGCAAACAGCTGCTCGGCGGTGTCGCAACGGTCGAGCAGCTCGCCCACGTGGTCTCGAGTGCCTCGCAGGGGCTCCAGGGTGGGGATGCGCTGTAGCGACTGACGGCCGGGCAGGTCGAAGATGACCGAGTCCCACGACGCGGCGGCGACGTCGGCAGGGTAGCGCGCGAGGCACTGGCCGCGGAAGTACGCACGGGTGTCCTCCGGCGGCTGGGTCACCGCCCGCTCGACCTCCGCGTCCTCGACGAGTCGCTGCATCCGTCCACGTCCAACCAGCCGGGCGTGCAGGCCCTTGTCCGGTCGTACGTCGGCGTACTGCAGGTCGACCAGCGCCAGCGTCGGCGCGTCCCACCCCAACCCGTCGCGGTCGCGGTAACCCTGCAGCAGGGCCAGCTTGGCGACCCAGTCGAGCTCGTCGCGGCAGCGGCTGGGGTCATCCTCGAGCCGTTCGAGCACTGAGGCCCAGCGCGCCAGGACGTCCGCGGTCTGCCCGCCGTCGTCGCCGTCTTGGTGCCGGCCGGCGTCGACGAACGCCTGCGCCTGCTCCAGGTAGGCCCACTGCAGCTGCACCGCGGTCATCCTGCGCCCGTTGCGCAGCGTCACCTGGTGGCGCAGCGTCGGGTCGTGGGAGACATCGCGCAGCTCCCGTACAGGCTGCTCGAGCGCCAGCCCGTCGGTCAGGAAGCGCTGCTCGATCATCGACAGCACCAGCGACGTGGTGCCCAGCTTCAGGTACGTGGAGACCTCGGCCAGGTTGGCGTCGCCGACGATCACGTGCAGCCGGCGGTACCGCTCGGGGTCGGCGTGCGGTTCGTCGCGGGTGTTGATGATGGGGCGCTTCAGCGTCGTCTCGAGACCGACCTCGACCTCGAAGTAGTCGGCCCGCTGGCTGAGCTGGAAGCCGTGCTCGCTGCCGTCCTGGCCGATCCCGACCCGCCCCGCACCGGTGACGACTTGGCGGCTGACGAAGAACGGCGTCAGGTGGGTGACGATGTCGCCGAACGGGGTGGCCCGGGCCATCAGGTAGTTCTCGTGCGCGCCGTACGAGGCACCCTTGTTGTCCACGTTGTTCTTGTAGAGCAGCAGCCGGTCCGCGCCGGGCAGCCGGGCGGCCAGCTCGGCGGCGCGGTGCATCACGCGCTCCCCCGCCTTGTCCCAGCAGACAGCGTCGCGCGGCGTCGTCACCTCGGGCGTGGAGTACTCGGGGTGCGCGTGGTCGACGTAGAGCCGGGCGCCGTTGGTGAGGATGACGTTGGCCAGCCCGAGATCCTCGTCGGTCAGCTGAGTCGGGTTGGCGGCGTCGCGGGCGAGGTCGAAGCCGCGGGCGTCACGCAGCGGGTTCTCCTCCTCGAAGTCCCAGCGGGCGCGGCGGGCCCGCGGACCGGCCTGCGCGTAGGCGTTGACCACCTGGCTGGAGGCGAGCATCGGGTTGGCACCCGGCTGGCCGGGGACCGAGATGCCGTACTCGACCTCGGTGCCCATGACGCGACGGACACTCATCGCACAGAACCTGGCTCGGGCATCGCTCAGCGACGCGTGTCGGCCGCGGCGGCCGCGGCCGCGACGCCGGCCGTCACCAGGAGCACCGCCGGCCAGGGGCCAACCCTCTTGGCGAGCGGGTGGGAAACTCCCATCGCACCGGTGTACGCCGAGGACAGCGCCGCGGCACCGACCGGTCCGACGCTGCGCCGCCACGACCGGGCCGCGAGTGCGCCACATACCCCGAAGACGGCCCCGGCGGCCTCGCGCCGGTCGCTGCGCTGCCCGGCCACGAAACCACCCAGCAGCCCGGCGGTAACAAGAACCGCACTCGGTACGGCGTCGAGGACGCGGTCGACGCGGCCAGCGATGTCTGCCATGCCCCAGACCCTACGCTCGGCCCGTGGAGGAGCTGGTGAGCACCTGGTCCGGCGACGGTGCCTGGCTCGCGGACGTGCCCCGGTCGGAGGTCAGGGCCCGCAACCTCCTGCACCGGGCCACCGGGGTCGTCGTGCGTGACCCCAACGGCCGTCTGCTGGTGCACCGGCGTACCGACACCAAGGACGTCTTCCCCGGTCGGTGGGACTGCGCGGCCGGTGGGGTGGTGCTGGCCGGCGAGGAGCCGGTCGACGCGGCGGTACGCGAGCTCGCGGAGGAGGTCGGGGTGCGCGGGGTGCCCCTGACCTCGCTGGGCGTTGGTCGGTACGAGGACGACGTCACCCGCTACGACGCGTGGCTGTTCGAGGTGACCTGGGACGGGCCGGTGCGCGGGCAGGCGGAGGAGGCGGCCTGGCTGGGCTGGATGGCCCCGGCGGAGGTCGCCGCCTTGCTCGCGGACCCGGCGCGACCGTTCGTACCCGACACGCGGGCGCTGCTGGGGCCGTGGTGGCCGTGGCTGCTGGGTCCGCACAGCGACGGGTCGCGGTCCGGGTCGTGATCGGGCGAAGGGCGAGCGCTTTGCGGAGCCGTACGTACCGTGGGCAACCCGCTCGCGGCAGGGTGATCGAGCGACCGGCGAGCGCTCGGCGGAGCCGGGGCCGGACGCCCGGAGCCTCCAATGGAAAACGGGCGCTGTCCATGGCGCAGGAACCATGGGAAGCGTCCGATTACCTGGTTAACGTGGTAATCGGAGAGACGCTTCCTCAGCCACGCGCGGCAGGCGGCGGCCGAGGTGGACGCTGAGCGGCGACGACGCGTAGTGGCCGAACGCGGGAACGTCGGCGTAGCCGCTGGAGCGGTACAGCCCGATCGCCTCCGGCTGCACCATCCCGGTCTCGAGCACCAGCCAGTCGGCCCCGGCCCGCCGGGCATCGCGCTCCAGGTGGCGGAGCACCGCGCGAGCCACCCCGCGACCACGTGCCGAGAGGACGACGTACATGCGCCTGACCTCCGCCTGCATCCCTGGCCGGTGGCGCACGGTGCCCGGTGGCAAGAACCGCCAGCCACCGGTGGCCACCGAGCGCCCGTCGAGACACGCCACGAAGAAGGCGCCGTACGGAGCGGCGAACTCCGCTGGGTCGACGGGGCTGTCGTCACGACCGCCGTAACGGCGCACGTACTCGGCCTGCACCTGCTCGACCAACACCTGCACGTCGGGGTGGTCGTAGGGTGCGGGTCGCAACTGGACGTCACTCACCCCCAGCAGTATCGACACCGGTGCGCTAAGGGTGTTCCGGCGGCTGGACTCGACGGTGGCCCAGTGCCGTTGCGACGTTGACCACGGCGATCCCCAACCACGCGACGGCGAGCCCGCCGACACCGCCGGTGCCGCCGGCGGCCCCACTGATCGGGATACCGAGCGCGAGCGAGGCGTAGGCGACGCTGGTCGGATAGCTCGCGCCGCGTCTGACCGCCGGGAGCGGCGGGCCTTCATGCGTCCACGGTCGGTTCGCGTCGTGCCCCTGGCGTTGGGTCTCTTCGGCAACGCGACGTGCGACCATCTGGTCGAGGCGCTCGACGAACGAGTCGGCGAGGATCTTGTCGTAGTTGTCGCCGAGCTCGCGACGAGCGCCGAGGGTGGCGTGGAGATCCTGCCCGAGCTCACGGCGGGCCTGCTCGGTCCCTTCGCCGGAGTCCCCTGCCGGTCCGCCGGTCGTCGTGGCACCCATGAGTCCTACAAATACTGGCCCGTGTTGGCCACCGTGTCGATCGAGCGGCCCGGCTCGCTGCCCTGCTTGCCGGAGATGAGGGTGCGGATGAACACGATGCGCTCACCCTTCTTGCCGGAGATACGGGCCCAGTCGTCGGGGTTGGTGGTGTTGGGCAGGTCCTCGTTCTCCTTGAACTCGTCCACGCACGCCTGCAGCAGGTGCTGCACCCGCAGGCCCTTGCGACCGTGGTCGATGAGGTCCTTGATCGCCATCTTCTTGGCCCGGTCGACGATGTTCTGGATCATCGCGCCGGAGTTGAAGTCGCGGAAGTACAAGATCTCCTTGTCGCCGTTGGCGTAGGTGACCTCCAGGAAGCGGTTCTCCTCGGTCTCGGTATACATCCGCTCGACCACCCGCTGGATCATGCCGCCCACGCAGGAGGCGCGGTCGCCGCCGAACTCGGCCAGGTCGTCGGCGTGCAGTGGCAGCTCGGGGACCAGGTACTTGGAGAAGATGTCGCGCGCCGACTCGGCGTCGGGACGCTCGATCTTGATCTTCACGTCGAGACGACCCGGGCGCAGGATCGCCGGGTCGATCATGTCCTCGCGGTTGGAGGCGCCGATCACGATGACGTTCTCCAGCCCTTCCACGCCGTCGATCTCGCTGAGCAGCTGCGGGACGATGGTGTTCTCCACGTCGGAGGAGACGCCGGAGCCGCGGGTACGGAACAGCGAGTCCATCTCGTCGAAGAACACGATCACCGGCGTACCCTCCGACGCTTTCTCGCGGGCCCGCTGGAACACCAGCCGGATGTGCCGCTCGGTCTCGCCGACGTACTTGTTGAGCAGCTCGGGGCCCTTGATGTTGAGGAAGTAGCTCTTGCCCTCCTCGCCGGTCTTCTCCGCGACCTTCTTGGCCAGCGAGCTGGCAACGGCCTTGGCGATGAGCGTCTTGCCACATCCCGGCGGGCCGTACAGCAAGACACCCTTCGGCGCCTTGAGCTGGTGCTCGGTGAACAGGTCGGGGTAGAGGTACGGCAGCTCGACGGCGTCGCGGATGGCCTCGATCTGGCCGCGGAGCCCGCCGATGCAGGAGTAGTCGAGGTCGGGCACCTCCTCGAGGACGAGCTCCTCCACCTCCGACTTGGGGATGCGCTCGTACACGTATCCGGCGCGGGCGTCGAGCAGCAGGGAGTCACCGGCCCGCATGCGCTGGTCGGCCAGGGAGGTGGCGATCCGTACGACTCGCTCCTCGTCGGCGTGGCCGGTCACCAGGAGGCGTTCGCCGTCGGCCAGCACCTCCTTGATCATGACGACCTCACCGACCTGCTCGTAGGCGAGTGCCGCCACCACGTTGAGGGCCTCGTTGAGCATGACCTCCTGCCCCCGGTTGAGTCCCTCGACCGCGACCGTGGGGCTCACGTTGACCCGCAGCTTGCGCCCGCCGGTGAACACGTCGACGGTCTCGTCGTCGTTGACCGCGAGCACCGTGCCGAAGCCGGTGGGCGGCTGAGCGAGCCGGTCGACCTCTTCCTTGAGGGTCAGGATCTGGTCGCGAGCCTCGCGCAGTGTCGCGGTGAGCCGTTCGTTCTGGGCGGTTGTGGAGCCGAGGCGGGCCTGCGTCTCGGCCAGCCGCTGGTCGAGCGCCCGGCTGCTGCCGGGCGCGTCGGCGAGCCGGCGCCGCAAGTGCTCGACCTCGGCCCGCAGGTATCCGATCTCGCGGTGCTGCTCGCCTGCCTGACCGTCCGTCACCATGCTGACCTCCCGGGGAGCGTGGCCTGGGAACCGACCCTACCCGGGCAATGGCTCGATGACGCGAGCCGCGCGACGTGTTGCCGGATCGTCATGTAGCACTCGAGGGGTGGCTTGGACAGCGGCTTGGGCAGGCATCGAGTGTCGGCGTGTTGACCGCCTGGGCGTCGCGGAAGGTGCACACGCCGCCACTCGCCGCGGCGGGTGGGGTCAGCCTGGCGGCACTTCGGCCGGGCGGGGTCCGGTGTAGTCCGGGCCGTACGCCCCGGGGGCCGGGCGTCGCTTGCGCCGGGGCGGCTGGTGTCCCGGCGCCATCCGTCGCGCGGTGACCAGGAAGGCGGTGTGCCCGACCATCGAGTGCTCAGGGCGCACGGCGAGCCCTTCGACGTGCCAGGAGCGCTGCAGCGTCTCCCAGGCGTACGGCTCGGTGAAGCCGCCGTGGACACGCAGGGTCTCGACCACGCGGGCCAGCTGGGTGGTGGTGGCGACGTAGGCGCAGACGATGCCGCCCGGGGCGAGCGCGTCGGCCACCACGTCGACGCACTCCCACGGGGCGAGCATGTCGAGCACGACCCGGTCGACGTCGGCGTCGTCGAGCCGTTCGACCAGGTCGCCGACGGTGAGCTTCCACGCCGGGTGGGGGCCCCCGTGGAACTGCTCCACGTTGGCGGTGGCGAT